>NZ_JAYRKD010000036.1:0-59362 GCF_041905885.1 Dongia sp.
ATGGTGTTGTCCGATGCGTTGCCGGTGCCGTTGATCGCGGCCGTTCCGGTCAAGGTCAGGTTCTCGATATTGGCGGAGAGCGCGTAGCTCGCGGCGCTCTGCACCAGGTCCGTGCCCTCGCCGACATTCTCGACGATGACATCGTCGGTGCGGTCCACGAGATAGGTGTCGTTGCCCGCCCCACCGGCCAGCGTGTCGGCGCCGAGCCCGCCGTCCAGCGTGTCGTTCCCCGCCCCACCGGCCAGCGTGTTCGAGGCGCTGTTCCCGGTCAGGACGTTGTCCAGGGTGTTGCCGGTGCCGTTGATCGACCCGGTCCCGGTCAAGGTCAGGTTCTCGAGATTGGCCCCGAGCATATAATCGATCGAAGCGACCACCGTGTCCTTGCCGAGCCCGTTGACCGGAATGAGTGAATCCACGGTCTTGCCGGCAACGCCGAGATAGGCTTGCGAGACGACGGTCGTGCCGTTCAGGTAGACGGCTTCTTGCTCGTTCGAGGTGTTGTATTTGTAGAGGATGTCCTTGTCGCCATCGGCGTCGAGATCGGCTAGGCCCACGACCGTCCAGTTGGCCCAATAGGGAACCGAAATCGGGGTCTCGCCGACGCCGTCCTTGACGACCTGCAGCTGGGTCACGTTGGTGGTCGCGTTCCAGAGCAGGACATCGGTCTGACCGTCACCGTTGAGATCCGCCGTCCCCACAACCGTAAAGCCCGAAGGTGGCGTATAGGGGGTCGAGGCCGCACCGGTTTCAACCACGACGTCTCCGGCATCGTCTACGTAGTAGGTGTCGCTGCCGTCTCCGCCGATCAGAGTATCAGCGCCCGCTCCCCCATCGAGGATGTCGCTGCCGGCGCCGCCATCCAGGGTATTGGCAGCCGTGTTCCCGGTCAGGCTGTTCGAGCCGCTGTTGCCTGTTCCGTCGACCGCGTTTGACCCGGTCAGCGTGAGGTTCTCCAGGTTCGCGCCCAGGGTCCAGGAGACCGAGCTTTTCACCAGGTCGGTGCCTTCGCTCGCGCTCTCCGTCACCACGTCGCCGGCATTGTCCACCACGTAGGTGTCGTCGCCGGTGCCGCCGACCAGCGTGTCGTTCCCGGCGCCGCCGTCCAGCGTGTCGTTCCCGGCCGCTCCGGTCAGCGTGTTCGCCGCGCTGTTGCCGGTGATCACGTTATCGACCGAGTTGCCCGTTCCGTTGATCGCCGACGTCCCCGTCAGCGTCAGGTTCTCCAGGTTGACGATCAGCGTCCAGTTGATCGACGACTGCACCGTGTCCGTGCCGTAGTTGGCATATTCGTTGATGAAGTCGTTCACATTATCGACGACATAGGTGTCGTCGCCGTTGAAGCCCTCCAAGCGGTCGTTGCTGGCACCGCCATCCAGGAAGTCGTTGCCGCTGCCGCCCTGGATCTGGTCGTTGTAGGCGCCGCCGATCATGCGCTCGACATTGACCAGCATGTCGCCGGCGGCTTCGCCCCAGGAAGATGCCGTCCCATCGTTCCGGATATAGACCGCGGACGCCGCCTTGGAGTAATCCGCCGTGTCGATGCCGGCGCCGCCGTCGATCACGTTGGCGCTGCCGTTCCCCGACAGCACGTCGTTGAAGGCCGAGCCGGTCAGGTTCTCGATACTCGCGTAGGTATCGCCGGCCGCGTCCCCGGTGTTGTAACCCGACGAAGCCAAGTTCACGGTAACGGCGGCGCTGGCCGTCGCATAAGAGGCCGTGTCCGTGCCGCCGGCGCCATCCAGCGCATCCGCGCCGGTACCGCCGATCAGGATGTTGGCGCTGCCGTCGCCGGTCAGCGTATCGTTGAATGACGTGCCGACCAGGTTATCGATCGCCGTATAGGTATCCTTGTAGGCGTCGCCGGTATTCGCGCTGGGCGTCGCCAGATTAGCCGTAACGCCCGATTTCGAGGTCGCATAGGAAGCGGTGTCGTTGCCGGTGCCGCCGTCCAGCGCATCGCCCCCCGCGCCGCCGACCAGCGTATTGTCGCTGCTGTCGCCGGTCAGCTTGTCGTCGAAGCCCGATCCGATCACGGTCCGGATGTTGAAGTAGGTGTCGCCGGACGCGGCACCGGCATTGTTCGCCGGCGTCGCGAGATTCACCGTCACGCCCGCATCCGCGTTCGAATAGGAGACGACCGACGGCCCGACGCCGTTGAAGATGCCGTCACGGTAGACGATGCCGTTGTCGGCGCTTTCGGCCACCGCCACGACGACCGCGGCCCGGTTGAGCGTCCCGGCCGTCAGCTTGGCCAGGAAATCCGCGCGCTGGGCCGCCGACGGTTCCGCGCCGAACAGATTGAGATAGAGCGCGTTGACGAAGGCGCCGTCGGTCAGCGTCCCGTAGCGGGAAGTGAACTCCGCCGAGGCGATGATGTTGGTGGCCAGCAGGGTGCGATTGAGCACGCTGCCGGAAATATACTGCGCCAGCATCTGCTGCTCGTCCGCCGTCATGCTGCGGCCGAGCAGGCCGACATAGATCGCGGACGCCTGGTCCTGGGCCTCGGCTGCCGAAGCCTGGTCGATCCGGATCGAGCCGGATGCGGTGACGATCGTGTCGCCGGTGGTCCCGGCCCAGCCGGTCGTGTTGTTGATGTTCCAGCTCCAGGTGTCGATCCCGGCCGCATCGATCACATGCGTCGCCGATCCCACGCCCGCGCCGCTCACCTTGCGGATCCACTGGTAGGAACCCTCCGCACCCGCATATTCGGTGGTGACGTCGGTGAAGCCCTTGCTGTTGTCCGTGGTCACCAGGCCGCCGACGCTGATGGTCGAGGTCTGCTTCTCCAGCTGGGTGCCGGTGACGTTGTCGAACCAGGTCCGCGTGATCACCGCGCTGCCGTCAAGCGCCATGGCTTTGGTGTAGCTGAAGTCCAGGATGCCATTGGCGTCGTTGTCGACATTGAGCGTGGTGGTCAGTCCGTCGGCGCTCATGACGGTCTCGTTCTTGGAGCCGACGATTCCCCCGGCATAGGTGAAGCTGTCGGTCCTGACCTGGCTGCCGTCGCTCTTCAGGACGGTGACGTCGCTTTCGACCAGATCGACGACGCCGTCGGCATCGGCATCGAAGCCGGTGATCGTCGCGAGGCCGTTCGCACTGATGGTCGTGGTCGCCGTGGCGATCAACCCGCCCCCGGCCGCAAGATCGCTCGCCGTGACGGTGGTTCCGCCTTCCGTATTCTTGGCCGCCAGGATGGTCCGCCCGTAGGCCGGCGCATTGAAGACGCTGTCTCCGGTGATGGTGGTGGTCACGCTGCCATCCGCGTTACGCAACCTGGTCTCGGTCCGATCGAACCCGGCGATCCCGTCACTGTCGGTCCGCGTGACGGTCGTGCGCCCATCGGCACTGGTGGTGACCTCGTCCTGCCGCACCAAGGCGCCGGTCGCGACCTGGGTCAGCAGCCGGACCTCGGTGCTGCTGCCGTCGGTCGCGATCACCTTCGACGTGGCGACGTCGCTGCGCCCGTCACCGTTCACATCGACGGCGAGGGTGGAGATCAATCCGTCGTCGCTGGTATAGCCGACCGTCTTTCCGAGCAGCGCACCCGCCGCGCCGGTGACGGTCACCGTCTGCGTCCTGCTGCCGTCGGCCGCGAGCTCGGTCACATCCATCGCGTTGAGCGCCGTCGTTCCGATGGCGCTGGTCAGCGACAGCGCGGTCGAGCGGGTCAGGCCGTCGTCGCTGAACGTGGTCGTCACCTGGTCGGTCGCGACGCCGGTCTCGGTGAAGGTCGTGGTCCTGCTGCCGTCGGCATTGAGGACTGTCACCGACTTCTGGGTGTCGATGACCTGGCCGGTCGAATCCCGGTACTCGACTGACTTTGACAGCCCGTTGGCGCTGGTGGTCGAGACCACCGTGCTGATGACCGCCCCGGTCGCCGCCGCCATGGTCACGACCGTATTCACCATCTCGCCGGTGGCCTGGAGCACATCGGTCTCGGTCTGCACCGTCTTGCCCGCAAGGGCCCGCGTCGTGCTGACGGTCTTGCGGTCGGCGCTGGTCTGGGTGGTCGTCTGCTGGCGCAGCGATCCATCGGTGTTCTTGTCGGTGACCGTCCGGCTCTGGCTGCCGTCCAGGCGCAGCGCGGTGACGTCGGTCCGCGTCAGGTCGACGGCGTTGTCGCCGTTCTGGTCGAGCTCCGTCGTGGTCGAGAGCTTGTTGCCGCTCACCGTGACAACGCTCTTGTCGATCAGCCCGGCCGCATTGCTGCGCTGGACGGTCTCGGTCCGGCTGCCATCGGCATTCAGGGCCGTGACATCGGTCATCGTCACGTCCACCGTGAGGTCGCCGTTCTGGTCGAGCTTCGTGGTCTTGGAAAGGCCGTTGGCGCTGGTGGCGATGGTGGTCTGGTTAAGGAGTGTCGCCCCCGCATTGTTCGAGATGGTCTCGGTCCGGGTTCCGTCGGCATTCAGGACCGTCACGTCCGTCGTCGTCAGCTCGAACTTGCCGTCGCCGTTCCAATCCTCCTTGGCGGTGACCGAGAGCTTGTCGTCGGTGGTGGTGACCACGGTCTGATACTTCAGGACCGTGCCGCCGGCATAATGCGAGACCGTATCGACGGTATCGCCGCCATTCTCGATGACGATGGTCTCGACCTGATCGAAGGTCGCGTCGCCGTCCAGGTTGGTCTGGACCGTGATATTGCGCTGGTTGAGGCTGGTGGTGGTCACCACCTGGTTGCGCAGCGACGCATCCTTGTTGGTGTTCGAGATGGTGCGGACCTCGTAGTCGGTCGTGTGACCGGCATTGATGACCGTGAAGTCCTTGGTGGTGAGGTCGGCATAGGTATCGCCGTTGAGATCCGACTCGCTCGTGATCTTCAACCCGTCGGCGGTGCGCGTGACGGTCTGCGACCCGCGCAGCGTCCCGTCCTTGTTGGTCGTGGTCACGGTCTCGACCGTGCTGACCCCGGCGGTGATGACGGTCACGTCGGTGACCTTGCTGTCATAAACCCCGTTCCCATCCGCATCGGACAGCATCGTCACCGACAAGCCGTCGGCGCTGGTCGTGGTGATCGACTGGGTGATCGTCGTACCCTGGGCGGTCAGACGCGTCACGGTGTCGGTGCTGATTCCGGCGCCGTCGATGCTGATGATCTCGGTCTGGTCGTTCTTGCCGTCACCGTTCGCGTCGATCTGGACGTTACGCGACCGGCCGTCGTCGTATTTGACCGTCGTGGTCTTGCCGAGCAGCGTCACGCCATCGCCGGCGATGGTCTGCACCACCTGGGTGCGGTAGCCGGTCGAAACAGTGGTCTTGTCGTCGGTCTTCAGGTCGAAGATAGAGTTGCCGTCGCGATCGACCTGGGTGACGGTCTGGACGTTGCCGAGACTGTCGGCGGTCTGGTCGAGCTGGGTCTTGGAGATCAGGGTCGTGCCGTCGCCGGCGGTATCCGACATCTTGGTCTGCGAGGTCGTCGTGCCCGAGACCGTGCTCGAGGTGATGTCCTGCGCCGAGGTCAGGTCGGTGTCGCCGTCGCCGTCGAGATCCGCGGTGATGGTCTTGGTCTGCCCGTCCGCGCTGGTGATCGTGGTGATCTTCGAGACCTGAACGCCGAGCAGGGTCGAGCCGGCCTTGTCGATCACCGTCTCGGTCCGGCTCTTGTCGCCGTTGATGACGGTGTTGTCGGTCACGGTCCAATCGATCACGCCGTCGAAGTTGCGGTCGACCGTCTCGCTCCGCCCGAGGATTTCGCCGCTGGTCTTGTCGAAGCTGGTCGTCCGCGTGGTCGCACTGATCGTGGAGCCGTCCGCATTCTTATCGGTGATGGTGATCGAGAGGCTGGTATCGGCATTGGTGGTCCGGGTCTCGACCTGGCCGTAATAGCCCTGGCCGGTCAGATCGCGGCTGATGGTGGTCGTGCTGCCGCTGATCACCGTCTCGGTCTTGTCGATCAGCACGCCGGCCAGCGTCCGGTTGGTGATGGTCACCGTCCCGGAAACGCTGCGGTCCGTGGTCTGCACCCGGTCCCAGATCCCGTCGCCGTCATTGTCGAACGAGGTGGTGTCGATCTTGGTTGCGGAATCGTAGACCGACTTGGTCTCGCTGGCGATGCTGCCGTCGGCATTGCGCGCCTTGTTGTCGATGGTCGTGACTGCCCCGGAGACGGATTCCGAGTGGTCGAGTGCATAGCCCTGGGCCTCGGTCGCGAGGCTGACCGTCGCCGCCGTGCCGGTGCCGCCACCGACCTTGTCGTAGGTGGTCTGCCCGGTGATCTTCGACCCGTCGGGCAGCGTGATCTCCACCTCGTTCTCGATCAGGTTGATCGAGGCAATGCCGGCCACGGCCAGGGTCTGTAGCGTCCGCGTCCCATCGGCATTGGTCACCCAGACCTTGAACTGCGAGAACTGCGCATCACCGGAATCGAGCTTGCCGTTCTGGTTGGTGTCAAACACAGAGCGCAGCGCCTGCATGTCGCTCTTCGCGGACTTGTCCCACTCGGTGAAGACGATCTCGTTCTTTTGATCGATCTTGCCGTCGTTCTGCGCATCGAACACCAGAACGCCATCGCCGACATCGGCCCAGGCCGTGCGATGCTGATAGCCGTCGCCGGCGGTGTCGAAGAACTGGTTCGATTGGGAAAGATGTGCGATCTGGACCCCGTTGCCGTTGAGGTCGAGGACGATGGGATTCGTTGTCCGATCGCTCGGCTTCGGACCGCCATCCTTCTGCTTAGCTCTGTCAGCCACCTTGTCGCGTTCTTCGGCACTCATCTGGTGGTCGCGGTTGAATTCTCGCTCGCGCGCAATTGCCTGCGCATCTGCCGCCTTTTTCGCTTCCTTGGCGGCGTTCGAGCCACCTCCCGGAAAAGCTTGGAAGCCTGGAGTCGCGGGGTCGAAATCTGGTGGTATATTGATCAGACCATCAGGATCGATATGCAGGTTTGTTGCATCCGGATCCAGGTCATCATCTCTGATAGGCGCCCCGCTCCCACCAAAAAAGCCATGAGGTATAACACCAGCAGGCGCCGTCTCAGCGAACTTCTTGGCATTCTCAATTGCATCCAATACTCGCTGCAGTCTTTCTTCTTCTTTGCGAACTGATTTCGCCTTTTCTGCCAGAGCCATGCTTATGCCCTGCTCAGCGACTGCGGCTCCGCCCAGAATGACAGCTCCGACACCTGTCTCTACTGTAGCGACCGCTCCAACACCGAAACCGAAGGATGCCCAGCCATGAAGGCTTGAATCATCATCCAGTTGCTGCGCCTGTGCTTCAAGCGCGTCAATTTTGTCTTTCAGGTCTGACGTTATGGACATCGGTCTTCCTCATTATAGACTTGAATTGACGGCTGACTCTCATCGATCCCAGTTTTTGAGAAGACTCTCAATAGACTTAAGTCGATACCCAATGTAAACAACCGAAAATAGAATTAGAATGTTGGTAGCCTGAATCAATTCCAACGTCATCGCCGCCTCTCCTCCTGCGTAGCAGTTGCGAATATCGATTGGGCATGAAAGCTCACCGCTCTCGCCCCGCCTCGTCCGTCATGCGCATCAGCGGTGACAGCAGGAACTCGATAAGCTTCCGTTTTCCCGTCTTGATCTCCACCGTCGCCGCCATGCCGGGCGTCAGGTTCACTTCCTTCCCATCGACGTTCATCGTCGTTCTGTCGAGCGTCACGCGTGCGGCGTAGAGGAGTTGGTTTGATGACCCTTCCCTCGCGCTCCCCGCTTCGGAATGCAGGCTGTCCTGCTGCGTTGCGCCGCCACCGACGGAATCCTCCGACACGATCTTGATCTTCCCCGGCACCGTCCCGTACCGCGTGAACGGAAACGCGTCGAGCTTGATCACGGCTTCCTGGCCTTCGGCGACGAAGCCTATGTCCTGGTTCTGGATCATCGCTTCGATCTCGATGCCGCTCTCGTCCGGCACGATCGCCATCAGCGCCTGGCCGGGCTGCAGCATGCCGCCGACGGTGTGGATGGCAAGCTGCTGCACCGTGCCACTGACCGGCGCCGTGATAGTCTTCAAGCGCTGGCGCTCCTCGGCCTTCCGGAGCTCCTGGTCGAGGGCGCTCGCCTGGGTCTCGGCGTCGGCCAGCTCTTTCAGACGGTCGCGCTTGAACTCCTCCTCCGCCTGGGCTTTCTGGCGTTGGATCGAGGCGATCTGCGCTTTGGCTTCCGAGAGATGCGCCAGGGCCGCGTCGCGGTCGCGCTGCATCTCGATCAGCTGCTGCTGCAGCTGCAGCATCTCCATCCGCGGGGTGAGGCCCTTGTCGAGCAGCGACTTCTTGGCATCGACCCGCTCCTGCGCCAGCGGCAGGATCTGGTCGTATTTGCGGATCTCGTTCTGGCTGGCGCGGATCTCCGCCTGCTGGCGGTCAATCTCGCGGTCGAAGCTGGCCAGCTTCTCCGCCTCGCCGGCGAGCTGGCTGCGCTTCAGCGACTGCGCCAGCAGCAGCATCAATGGATCGGTCCCTGCCGGCGGATTGTCGATCAACTCGCCGCCGGGCAGGTCCAGCACCGCGCGCAGCCGCGCGATGTCGAGCCGGGTCTGCGCCAGTTGCTGCGCGACCTTCACCCGGTCGGCGCCGCTCTCGGTCGCGTCCAGCTCGATCAGCACCTGGCCCTGGGTCACGTGCTGGCCCTCTTCCACCGCGATCGTCTTCACGACGCCGCTCTCGCCCGGATTGAGCGCCGGGGCCTGCACGGTCTTGGTGCGGCCGGTCGGCACGATACGCCCTTGCGCCACCGCGACGATGTCGATCTCGCCGACACAGGCCCAGAGGATGGCGATCGCCGCGAACAGTGCGATGGCGAGCGCGATCGACCGCCCGAGCGGCGAGGCCGGCGTCTCCAGGATCTCGACCGCCGCGGGCAGGAATTCCAGCTCGTAATGCCGGCCGCGCTGCTTCTTCGCCGGACCAATGGCCACGGCGACGGGGAGGGCCACGACGTTCTGGGCGGTGTTTGCCGTGGCGGTCATGCGAAACCCGCTCCAGCCATCGACCCCTCACCCCAGCCCTCTCCCTCAAGGGGAGAGGGGGATTCTTGTCGCTGCTGTACGTGACGGCTTCTCCCCGCGCGGCGCGCGGCAAACATTCCCCTCTCCCCCTGCGGGGGAGGGCTAGGGTGAGGGGTCGACGGGTCCATCCACAGCCTACTGCGCCGCATGGACCGCCCCCGCCTGGTACTGGTGCAGCTTGGCGTAACGCCCACCGCGGCCGAGAAGTTCATCATGGGTGCCGTCCTCGACCACGCGGCCGCCTTCGACGGTGATGATCCGGTCCGCCATCCGCACGGTCGAGAGCCGGTGGGCGATGATCAGCACCGTCCGGTTCCTGGCGATTGCCCGCATGTTGTCCTGGATGATCCGCTCGGATTCATAATCCAGCGCCGAGGTCGCCTCGTCGAAGATCAGGATCCGGGGATCGTTGATCAGCGCCCGGGCGATGGCGATACGCTGGCGCTGGCCGCCGGAGAGGCTGTTGCCGCGCTCGCCGATCACCGCATCGTAACCCTCGGGCAGGCCGAGAATGAACTCATGCGCGCCGGCGAGCTTCGCCGCCTGCACCACCCGTTCCATCGGCATGCCGGGATCGGTCAGCGCGATATTCTCCCGCACCGTGCCGGAGAACAGCACATTCTCCTGCAGGACCACGCCGACCTGCCGCCGCAGCCAGGCGGGATCGACCAGGGAGAGATCGATGCCGTCGACCGTGACCCTTCCCCGCTCCGGCACGTAGAGCCTTTGCACCAGCTTGGTTAGGGTGCTCTTGCCGGAACCCGAGGGGCCGACGATGCCGACCATCTGCCCGGCCGGGATTTCCAGGGTGACGTCGGCCAGCACCTCCTGGCCGTCCGGGCGATAGCGGAAGGTCACATGGTCGAAGCCGACCTTGCCGGTGACCCGGCCCGGCGCCGCCTTGTCCAGGCGGTGGCTCGGCTCGGCCGGGTTGTTGAGGATGTCGCCCAGCCGCGCGGCCGAGATCCGCACCTGCTGGAATTCCTGCCACATCTGGGCGAGCCGCAGCACCGGCCCATGCACCTGGTTGGCCAGCATGTTGAAGGCGACCAGCGCGCCCACGGTGAGGTCGCCCTGCAGCACCGCCTTGGCCCCGAAATAGAGGCAGAGCAGGATGGTCGCCTTGTTGATCAGCGCCGCGGCCTGCGAGCCCACGTTCCCAAGCCGCGTCACCCGGAAGGCCGAGGCGACATAGCCCGCGAGCTGCTCCTCCCATTTCCTTTGCATGCGCGGCTCGACCGCCAGCGCCTTCAGGGTCTCGATGCCGGTCACCGATTCCACCAGGAAGGCCTGGTTCTCGGCGCCGCGCGCGAACTTCTCATCCAGGCGCCGCTTGAAGATCGGGGTGACGACCAGCGACAGCGCCACATAGGCCGGGATCGCCGCCATCACGATCAAGGTGAGGGTCGGGCTGTAAAGCCACATCACGGCAAGGAACACGCCGGTGAAGACCAGGTCGATCACCAGGGTCAGCGCATTGCCGGTCAGGAAGCTCCGGATGTTCTCCAACTCCCGCACCCGCGCCACCGAATCACCGACTCGCCGGGCCTGGAAATAGGCCAAGGGCAGCGCCAGCAGATGCCGGAACAGCTTCGCGCCGAGCTCGACATCCACCCGGTTGGTGGTGTGGGCGAAGATATAGGTGCGCAAGCCGCCGAGCAGCACCTCGAACAGGGTTATCACAGCAAGCCCGATCACCAGCACGTCGAGCGTGGTCAGGCCGCGATGCACCAGAACCTTGTCGATGATCACCTGGAAGAACAGCGGCGAGACCAGGCCAAAGAGCTGCAGCGCGAAGGAGGCGACCAGCACTTCGATGAGGATTCGCTTGTACTTGAGGATCGCGGGAATGAACCAGGCGAGGTCGAATTTGCGCACGGCTTCGGCGAGGCTTGCGCGCTTGGCGATGAAGATCAGTTTCCCATTCCACGCGGCCTCGAGCTCGGCGCGGGACATGGTCACCGGCCGGTTCTCGACCGGATCGTGTATCAGAGCTTTGTCTTGCGTGACCTTGGCGACAATAAAAAAGCCGCCCTCTCTGGTGGCGGCGATGGCAGGGAGCGGCGACTTGGCAAGCCGGGCCCAATTCGAGTTTACAACCCGTGATCTAAGCTGCAACTCCTTGGATATGCGCAGGATATCGGTGGCCGATACACGCTCTGCGGCATTGCCGAAGCGATGCCGGAGCTGCGCCGGATCCGCCGGAACCCCGATATATCGCAGCATCAGCACCAGACATGTCAGTCCAGTGTCGACGCCCTGCTCTGCAGCAGTCGCCCCGCTCATTGTATTCGTCGCCCACGCCCCAGCAGCGACTTCGATCCCGTATCGAAGTGTTTCGCTGCCTCCAGTTGCACGCTAACTGCGGGTTGCAGCGAACGTCAAAGGGCAACATCGTGGCGCGACGAATTTGGTGTGGATAAGTTGAAAGCGCGCGGGACGATTCGGGCGATAGGAGAATTTCTTCTTAGGACGGCAGCCGCTCGCTTGCAGACGCTTGCAGAACACGCGTTTTTTTGCGGCGCGCTTGCGCTCTTCTCCTGACTCGATGAGAAATGCATAGGGACATATGTCCCGCTGAATATCGCCAAATGCAGGAAGACTGAACCTTCCGACTCAACAGTGGGGATGTACGGCGACCTCCAGGGCATCGCCGGCAAGGCACTGCAGGAGATCGAAGGTCTCGATCTGCCCTTGCTCGAAGACGCAAGCGAAGTGGAGCTTGCGTCTTAGCTTTGGTGATGGCCCGTTCACGGGCTGGATGCGCCAACGGGCTTGTGCAACAGAATCGGCGTCACCTGACCGATGCCGCTGTGCGGCTTTTCTACCCTGCCAAAACGAATCCGCACAATGTGCAGAACGGTGACCTCGAGCCCGGGCCAACCTTATCTAATTGCGACGAAAAATCTTCTGGCAAGCCAGCGTCACTTTGGCCTCCCTGATGACTTCACGAAACGTAGACCTGAAGGGCCTCCCTTCCTGCGCGTCGGGCTGGTTATCGAAGGCATGACCTGACCAGAACTCCAGGGCGCGAATGGTATCCCGCGCCGAAAGACGCGCCTCCCATGGCTCGGGCGGCCGAAGGCCACCGATCCACGCCGTAACCAGGTGCGGAATCACATGCTTCTTGGGCCAGCCGCCATCAATGACGAGTGTGACCTTGGCAGTCGGCTCCAATGCGCACAATTCGTTCACCTCGACGCGACTTGCACCCAGATGACCACGGCGCATGACAAACGATATCTCATCATCCAAGCCGGCACGCTTTGTCGGGACATAATTCTCCCAGCCTACCCGCCGGCCGAGATCGATCTCGAAGTCCATCCAACCGCGACGCAGGTGAACCTTGCTCAGAGCTTCGCTAAGGACGAGCACGAGGTCGGGATGCGGCTCCAGGATAGCCTTGGCCTGCCGGCTGACGGCGACGCTCCGGCCGCAAGAACTCTGCAGCGACAGACGCTCCAGGATTTCCCGCGTGCGCTTTCGCTCGGCGACGGCGTTGTCCGGGATGCCGTCAGCGAGAGACGGCAGGGCGCCTGAAGCCGATGGATCCTGCCGCGTCACGGAAACGCCAGATGCGCACAGCCGTCGAGCAGGCTGTCGGAAGCGTTGGCCCCGACCCACCTCAGCGTCGTGGCACCCGTCTCCTCGACCGGAACACGCTTGCCGCTCGGCAGCAGCCCAATGGTTTCCGCACGCTTGCGGGTGGTCTCCCAGCACCAGGCCCCGCGCTGCTTGAAGAAGAACGCGATCCCCTCCTGCGCGCACTCGTCCCGAAGCTGCCTCGCCCAATCCGGATGCATCGGCCGCGCCTTGGGTCCGGACTCGCCCCCGACGATGACCCAGTCAAGCCCCAACTCCTTGAGCGTGCCGCCACCGAGATAGTCCAGCGCGGCCCGAAGGTTCACCGCCTCCAGGAGGGGCTCCGCCGAGATGAATCGCGTAGCGGCCTGGGAGGCCAGGAGCAGCGGAATCCGCTCGCAAGCTCGCTCCTGGTCTTCGACCGAGACACCAACCCAGACATTCTCCAGCGGCCAGGCGAGGCTGGCGGTCAGGTCGTACTGCCGCATCTCCGCGAGGACCAGGCCCGGCGTCGCCGGGTCGTTGAGCCACTGCCGCATCCGCTCCGCTCGCTTCGTGAGAACCTGGTACGTGTGCCAGCCGGTCAGCGCCATGACCGCCCACACCATCGCG
This sequence comes from Dongia sp., assembly GCF_041905885.1. Classification (NCBI taxonomy): domain Bacteria; kingdom Pseudomonadati; phylum Pseudomonadota; class Alphaproteobacteria; order Rhodospirillales; family Dongiaceae; genus Dongia; species Dongia sp. The sequence continues at coordinate 13,159 of NZ_JAYRKD010000036.1, forward strand.
ATTTCCCGGTCCGAGAGCTTCTCGTGGAACAGATCGGACATCGAGTTGACGAAGATCTTGCGCGGCTTGCGCCATGTGAACGGTTCCCGGAGCGCCGGCGCCCAGAGACGCACAACGCCCGTCCAGACCGCGTTGTCGTTCACGGCATCGGTCGTGCGGTCGTACTTCAGCAGATGTGAGAGCCTGCGATGGGCGTAGCCCATCGCATAGCAGTTGGTGCAACCGGGGCTCGCAAGGGAGCACCCTGCGACCACGTTCCACGTATCGTCCGTCCACTCAATGTTCGTGTTCTTCGACGCCATGACTAGTTCCTTTTCATCGTCTTGGGGTTTGGGGTCAGGGGTTCCTCTGCCGCCGGCACGTGCCGGCAGCAGCAATTCGTGATCTCGACGTGCTGGGTCGGGGCAGCCGGCGCGACACGCGCCAGAAGCGCTGCGAGGCGGTCGACGAGGACATCATCGATTGCTGCCGGCGGCAGGGAGTTCGCCGCGGCGCGGGCGGCGGTGGGCCAGGATTCCAGAAGCGGCGCCGCGGCCTGACGCTTCCTGCTACCGCCCTTCCGCAAATCCTCGACGTCGGCGTCGAGCACTGGAAGCCCGGCATCGCGCAGCGCCAACAGGATCAGGCTCTGGACCGAGATGCCTTGCTCGACAGCGGTCCGCCGGATCGCGATCGCGAGGTCCGGGCGAACCCGGAACATGAGCGGCTCGGTCCGCTGGACGGATTGGCTTGCCGCCGCGGCTGCCGGCTTCTGCCGGGAATGGGCGACGCCGTCGGGAGCGGGACTGCCTGGATCTGCAGAACCGGGCGCCGTCTTCGCCTTTGTCTTCCCGCCTTGATTCGATCTCACGATTTCCGCTCCATGTTCGTCCTCTCAGACTTGATGTTGGCATCTCGCGGCGAACGAGCACCTCGATTTCCGGAATTCTTGCGCGCGGCCGACTTGCGCGTCTTGCCTGCGGTCTTGGGCTTGGCCGTCGCGGTTCCGCCGGCCCTGGCGGCGAAGCGCCGGGCGACCGGCATGCTGACGAAGCCGCGCCAGATCGCGGTCCGCCGGTTGAACTCCAGCCCCAGCGCGTGGAGCTCCAGCGCGAGTTCCGGCGGGATCGCCGCGGGATATCGGATCTCGACCCGGCGCCGCCGGCTCCCGGTTTTCCCGGCCTTGGTCTTTGCCGGTCCCGGCTTCGCGGCTGCCGCGACGCCTGCCTCGCTCCACCGCTGGGCTCGTCCGGCGTCATGGCGATGGCGCGCGATGGTGCTGAAGACTCCCAGCAGGACATCGTGGTCCCAATCTGCCAGCCCGGCCTTGACGACGATGCCGCCAAACTCGATGCGCTTCCGATCGAGCGCCGCCCTCGCCTTCATCTCCTCCAGCGACTTGATCCGTTTCCTGGCCGCCGGCTCGACTTTCGCGTTCGCCGCCTGAAGAGCCCGGCCCCCCAGCTTTCGTCCCTCCGCGGCCCATTTCCGCTGCCAGGTCAGGTTCGTCTTGAAATCCGACGCCGCCCGCAAGGCACCGAGCAGCACTTCCGGATTTTCGTCCAGGATGCAGGCGGTCTCCCCCAGCAGCCCCAGGCGCCAGAGGCGACCCGTGCGCTCGCTCCGCGCATCCTGGAACGCAGCCTGGCGCCCGCCCCTGAGCACCAACCGGATGACAGAATCCTGGAGCTCGCCCACGGCGGTCTGCTCCCGTTTTACCGATTCAAGGATCTCCCGGTCGAACTTCCCAATCTTGTTCATCGTCGTCTCCAGTGTTCGGTTCATCTGCTATCGGTCATCCTGAGAGATGGTCTTGTGCTGACCCGCTCGCCACCGATCGAAACAAATTCCTGAATCTCATTCGAAGTCCGCGTCCCGATTTCAGGAAGCCCCGCACCCGGCCCCGGCGCCCCGCGCGCGCGAGGAACCGTCGATCCCGCCCTCGACCAACCTTCCTCAAAAGAGCGATGACCGGCTTTGCCGGTAACGAGCGTCAGCCGCCGGCTGACGAGAGAGCGCAATATGGAATTTGCGCAGAGTGCAAATTCCGGGATTGCGGCGGGCCGGAATGAAGGACAGCCGAGCAATTTCCGGCCGCGGATGCCTGACGCTTCTATCTGGGACTCCCGAGGAGGCGGATTTCCCGTCTCCCGCGCCATGACAGAGGAGTCTCAGAAATGGCTATCGTCCATATCCAGGTTGACGTGTTGTCGACCGCGCGCGGCCAAAGCGCCGTCGGTGCTGCCGCCTATATCTGCCGCGAGCGGTGGACCAGCCACCTGACCGGGGAGACCTATAACTTCCTGCCCGAAGAGGTGAAGCAGGCGCGGGAAGCCGCAGCCCTGGAAGCCGCCGCCGCCGCGATCAAGGCCGAGGACAAGAAGAAGCGCAAACGCAAGACCGGCAAGCCCAAGGAGAAGAAGCCCAGGAAGAAGCGGCGCAAGAGCGACATCATCGGCCGCCCCATGGTCATCCTGCCGCCCGGCGCCCCGAAGCGGTTCAACGATCCCTTGACCCTGTGGAAGGAGGTCGAAGCGGCCGAGATGACCATGGACAGCGAAACAGGATTTCCGCGGGCCAAGAAGAAGGCGACGCTCGCCAAGCACGTCATCCTCGCCCTGCCCAAGGAACTGACCGACGACGAGCGCCGCGATCTGGTTCGCGAATGGGTGAAGCATGCCTATCCCGGCGTCGCCGTGATGGCGGTTATTCACGATGCCGACGATCCCGAGAAGGGCAACCATCACGCCCATCTGCTCGTGTCGACCCGGACCCTCGACGAGAAGGGTTTCGGTAACAAGGCGACCTACCTCGATCCGAAGTTCTTCAATTCCGGAGGCTTGCAGGTCTATGTCGAGTCGCAGGATCTTCAGGGCCAGTGGCGGGATTTCCAGAACCGCTTCTTCCGGCACCGGGGCATTCCGCTGGTGGTCGACGCCTTCATCGAGGGCGGCGGCGTGCACTGGGGCGACGCCCGCTTCATTCCCGACAGCGTCCGGGTGGAGAACGACGAGATCACCCGCGCGGCGGCGCGCGAACGCATCCTCGATCCCAAGAATCTGCTCGCCGACACGATCAAGAACCGCGCCACCTTCACCCGCAAGTGGCTCCGATGGTACTTGAAGGCGCACCACATCCTCGGCCAGGAGGCTTCCGATCTGATCGACCGGGCGATCGCCGATCCGGATGTCATTCCCCTCTACGACCCCGAGTCCGGCAAGGCACTCAATCTCTATACGACCAACGCGGCGCGGAACCAGGAACGGCTGATCCTGGAAACAGCGAGGACGCTCCTCGGGCGCAAACCGACCCAGCGCCAGCTGGCCAGGATGCGCGCCGACATGCCCGGAAGGATCGAGACCATGACCTTCTCCGGGGAGCAAAGGGTGGCCTATGAGCACCTGCTGCTCTCCGGACGGATCGCGATCTGCCGGGGCATCGCCGGCGCCGGCAAGTCGCACGTCATCAAGGGCGCCAAGGCCACCTACGAGGCCGCCGGCTTCCGGGTCGTCGGTCTCGCTCCCACCAACAAGGTCGTAGACACGATGCGGACGGAGGGGTTCGCCTACGCCAACACCCTCCACTCGGAGCGGTATCGGCTGGAACACCCGCGTCGCAACACTCTCCTCTGGAACGCCAACACCGTCGTGATCGTGGACGAAGCCGGCATGATCGATTCCGGAATGATGGAGTGGCTCGTCAAGACCGCTGCTGCCACCGGCGCCAAGCTCATCCTCGTCGGCGACGAGGAGCAGCTGACCTCGGTCGAGCGCGGCGGGATGTTCGCGATCCTGAAGCAGCAACTCGGGGCCGTCGAGCTCAAGGACGTCCGGCGCCAGCATGAGGGCTGGGCTAAGGAAGCGACCCTGGCGCTCTCCGAAGGCCGGATCCCCGAGGCACTGGAAGCCTATGCGGCCCGGGACAGGATCCACTGGGCGGACGATCCTGATGGAGCCACCGACCATCTTGTCACGCGATGGGACGAGGATCGGATTGCCGCTCCCAAGGCCCCCCGCTTCGTCTATGTCGCCACCAACGCGGCGGCGAACAAGGTCAACGACCGCCTCCAGGCAGCCACCTTCCCCGACCGGCTGGATTTCCTGGAATTCGACTGCGTGCGCGGAAAGATCAAGCTCTTTCTCGAGGACCGGGTCCAGTTCCACGAGACCGACAAGAAGCTCGGCATCATGAACGGAGCGGCCGGCAAGGTCGTTTCCATGGCGGCGGACGAGATCGTGGTCGAGACCGATGCGGGGGCGACGATCGTATTCGACCCGACATCATTTACGGGCTGGGGCCTGGGTTACGCCGGCACGGTCTACCGCGGTCAGGGACAGACGCTTCCTAGGACCTACGCCCTCTACGACCACGTGACGGCGTGGTCCAGGCGATCGGCCTACGTCGCTCTCACACGGCACCGTATGGGATTCGATCTCTTCGTGCCCAAGACCCTGGCCCGCGATCTTGGCCAGCTCGGTCGGCAGATGTCCCGCGGCGACGGCAGCGAGGCCTCGCTGACCTACGCGACCCGCGACGAAGCCGGCCTGCTATTCCCGAAGGCAACGATCAAGGCGGTCCAGGATCAAGGAGCGCCCAGGCAAGTCGATGCCGGCGATTCCGCTCCGGACGGCCTCGTCGATCATTGGCAATTCGCGCCGTACCGCCGCTTCGCTGCCGACTACTCCGCCCTCAAGAAGGCGGCCAAAGCCGCGAGCCCCTACTCCCCGATCCACGCGCATTTCAAAGGCGCCAATGAGGCGGCGCTTGATCGCGGAATTCTGCCCGAGACCGGTTACCGCGACCCGCGATGTCTCAAAGACTGCATCTCGAGGAACAACGGTCTCGTCCGCAGGCCCGACCCGGAACTCGTTCCCGCCAAAGGCGAAATCGACGTCCGCGATCTCGTGGTCAACATCGAGAAACTGGAATACGGCGCCTGGTTCGCGATCCTGCGCCGGCTCCGGCAACTCGATCACCATGTTCTGCGGGCGATCGAGAACCAGCTGGACGTGATCGCCAAGCGGATCAACAACGTGATGGCCAAGGCGGATCTCCTCTCCGATCTGGTCGTCGCCCGGCACTTCGTGCGCTTCGCGAGCTTGCTGAAGCGGCGGAACGCCGATGGCACGCTCCGTCAGGCGCGGACCAGCCGCGAGTTTCGGACGCTACGCACGCTCAACCCGGTTCCGCGGCAGGCCCACGGCCGATTCCATCTCCGCCGCAACGATCCCGTCCATGGCTCGGTCCTGGCCGACGTCTTGGGATTTGTTTCGGCACGGGCGCGGCGCCAGGCGATGGCGAACGCCCGGCAGAACACGGCCGGCCGGAACGCCACGCCGGCCAACGCGCCGACCCCGGCGCAGCCGCAGCGGCGTGCGCCCACGGTCGTTCCGCCGTCGCCGCGGCAGATGCCGCCGCTCCCGCGGCACCTGCCACCAGTAGCGCCTTCCCACCCGGCAGCGCCGACATTACCTCCGCAGCGGCCTGCGCCCACGGTCGTTGCGCCGCCGCGGCCGGTGCCACCGGTCCCCCGGCAGGTTCCGCCAGTGGCGATTCCCAAGCCGGCAGCGCCGACACCACCTCCGCAGCGGCCTGCGCCCGCCGTCGTTGCCCCGCCGCCGCAAACGCCGGCGGTCCCGCGGCATGTTCCGCCCGTGGTAACTCCGAAGCCGGCAGCGCCGACACCACCTCCGCAGCGGCCTGCGCCAACGCTGCCGAAGGACGAGCCGTTGCCGCCGCGGGCGTCCAGGACCAACCCGCCGCCGCGCAAACGGGACGACGGACCGGCGCTCTAAGCGCCGGTCCGCATTACTGTGGGGCAGCCACCGCCCTTTCTTCCCAAGCCGCTCAGTCACCCCACGCTCGATAGCAAGTCAGCAAGCAATCGAGCTGGATGAATACGGTCTCCCGCAAACCCATCGTCATCGCCTGACTCGGGCAGAGCGTGCGAACCCCAATCGAGGTCAATGCCATCGATCGCCACCGCAGCTTCGTGCGCGGTGGCGGTCGAGGCCAGGAAAAGGCCGAGGTCGGAAAGCCAGAGACCAAAGTTCTCTGCTGCCGCGCCCTCAAGAGCAGGCATTCATCAGATGACAGTACTTTCCGCGAAGCGACCCAAGAGACCACTGTCCAGCCATCGTACCTACGTGAAGGACTGGGACTGGGACCCGCACGTCGTCCCCTGCACCAGGATCGACGCCGAGGACTTGGCCCAGATGGCCGAGTCGATGGACGAGTTCGCCGTCTACCAGGTCGGCCCCAACACCCTGCCGTCGTCCGAGGTCTCGCGCATCACGGAGCCGCTTCGAGCGCTGGCTTGGCCGGACCGCGATCTGCTGACCGATCCCAAGGAGCTGCGGCGGATTCTCGCCCGTCAGCTTACCGATCGTCTGGCGCGCCTCAAGATCAAGACCGGTCGTCATGTCCTTGCCGGCGTCGTTCTGCGCGTCGAGGAAGGCAATGAGCGGAAGCTTCTCGTTCTGGTCATCGCCTCCGGCCGCGTCGAGAGCTGTGACCTGGAACTGATCGGCCGCCAGGCGGCGGCTTAAGACCCGCGGCCGCGGGCGTCCCACCGTGAACGCCCGCGACCGCGGCTCCCTCCGAGCGACCAACGATGCGGTCGCCCTCTCCTGGAAAGAACGCAGATGGCAAGCCAGATCATCGCCCTCCCCAACGAACTCTTCATCGCCTTCCACCGCGCACACTGGAATATCGCGATGGCAATCCGCTCCCCTGAACTGGAAATGACCTTCATCGGCGATTCCGGCAACGAAGTCTTCGTCTTCACGACGGATTGCCGCTCGGTCGGTCTGACGTCCCGGCCCAGCGGAGACCCCCAGGTCGTCGCTCTCATCATTGCGCCAGACGATGTCGATGTAGCGCAATGGACCTGGCCGCGACCGCTCGGCCATGACGCCGTCGCAGCCCTGATCGACCGGCTCCAGGTCGTGATCGAAGACTCGGATGACTTGACCGCGCACGATCGTTGTGAGCTCGGGGCCCATCTCGCGGCCGCCAGATCCGGGCCGGCGAACGGCCTCCGGCCGATCGTCGCGGCGCAATCATTCAGTCCTTGGCACCCCAAGCTGCTCCTGCAGGGCCAGTGGCTGAGCGTTGCCCACGCGTCCGAGCTGGCGAACCTTGCAAGCAAGCTAGAAAGCTACCGATCGCGCCTTGCTGCCGCCGACTGCGAGATGCTGATCGCCTCCCTCTCCTGCCAGGCCGAGCTCGGACTTCGCCTCAGGCTTGACGCGCGGAGCGACGGTCGCCGTGACCACGTCGCCCGGCTCAAGACGGAGAGCCGCCGCGGGTCATTGCGCAGCTGTATCGATGGCGCCACCCAGCTCGCGGGTGCGACCTGCGGTGCTCTGCATCTTTACGATCCCTACACCATCTACTATCGGCCTTTGGAGCGGGTTCAGCAGCTAGTTGCGATCCATGATGAGATCCAGCCGGCGGCGCGGCGTCAGCGGACGATTCCGAGGTGGCGGATCCAGTGCTGGTTGGATGACGACAGCTCCGCGCTGCGGGAACGGCTTCCCGTACCGAGCTCTATGCCCGTAGAGGCGCTGCCGGATGCGGCGGAGCTTTGGCTTGCGGACAACGATATGGGACGCTGGCTGGGCGTGGACCATTTTGTCCGCGCGGTGCTCTCACATCTCAAGTTCTGCGATCTTTCGCTGTTGCAAGCGGGGAACGGTCGCGTTGGACGGCTCCTGTTCGGGCTCGACCTGCATCGCAGCGGCTGGCCGATTCTGCCCTGGGAGGCAGCAATCGAATGCAACTACGATCTCTACACCGCGAGCCTTCGCGAAGCCCTGTCGTCGGGGCAGTCGCATCGGTTTCTCGAAGCCATGTTCAAGATCCTGGGTGACGCGATCACCATCGGTGACCGGATGATCGAGCTCGTCGTGCCCGAGCGTCCGCGTCTGGCCGAGGCGCTTCGGCATCCGGATTGCCTCGGTCCGGAGGCTTCTCCTGAGGACGCGTGGGAGCGCGCCGAAGAGCTGCTGGGATGCATCTTCATCGAGACCATCAAGGACGAGAAGAATGGACGACTCCTCCTGAGCGACCTCGAGGAGCTCGGCGTTCTCGAGCGGAGCTCGACCCCCGTCGGCGCTCTGTTCGGAGTTCCGGCCGTTCGTCGCCTCTTCTCGGAGTTGCCGAGCATGCTGGGGTACCCGGCAGATTGAGGCACGTTCGGCGCGCCTGGTCAGGGTTCTACAGGTAAACACTTCGATATTGGATCGTCGAGACCGAAGTACCGATAAATAAACTCGCAGCTTCTCAGGCCGTTTCCATCGTCCACGACCCAATAGACATAGCCGGACCAAACACCGGAGCAGACTATGTCGGATGACGAGGACACGAACCCAGGGCCATGCCAAGACGCACGAAATCGCGCTCTTCTGACACCGTCCCTCGCCTGCGCGACGGGGCAGAAGTGCCGCCCGAGCGGCGGCGACTACGTTTGGAAACTATATCCATAGCATGAGCATCGAGTTTGTTGGACGAATAGAACTATGGCGAAAAGAGACCGCATCCCGGATCAGTGGCCTGGGCTCATGTGCGACGAGTTATCTGCGCGATATCTCTCAATGTCTGTGAGCAGTTTCCGAGGACTGGTGAACACTGGAAAAATCCCGCAAGGCAAACGCGTGTTCGACACCTCCATGATTAGGTGGCGACGCAAAACGCTCGATGCGGTGATCGATCAGATCTGTGGACTCCCAGCGTGTAATACGGCGAACAACGATAACTCCGGCGATGAATGGATGGCGGCTATTCATGCGAATTAAGCTCGACTACATTTGGCAACCGAAGGCGAAGGGTAGGACCTACACCTACTACCGACGCGACGGACAGCGTCTGCGGATCGCCGGAGAGCTTGGTTCGGCCGAATTCTTTGCCGACTATCAGCGGATTCACGCAACCTTCGAGAAGCTTAGCCAGCAACCTGCGACTAAGCCCGGCAGCCTCAAGGCGTTGATCACAGACTACAAGACAACGAAGAAGTATCTCGACAGGGCGGTTAAAACCAAGAAGAGCTACCTGCGCTACTTGAGTACTCTCGAGCGAGACTATGGCGACCTGGCGGTCTCCACCATGCCGATGCCGTTCGTTGTGGCGCTCCGCGACAAGTATCAGGACACGCCGCGGACGGCCAATGGTTACATTCAGGTCATGAGCATCCTCATGAAGCGAGCGAAGGAGAAGGGCTGGATCACTCACAATCCCGCGCAAGGCGTTGAACTCCTGGATACTGGAGAGGGCCATCGTCCGTGGGACGAAGACGAGATCGCGGCGTACCGCGCCCGCTGGTCACTGGGAACGCTCGAGCGAACAGCTTTCGAGCTTGCTTTGAACACAGGGCAACGCGGCGGTGATTGTGCGGCGATGGAGCACATTCACATCAAGGACGGTACGATCGCAGTGAAGCAACTGAAACTTGGTGGAAAGCGAAAGAGGATCAGGGGCAAACGCAAAAGCACCGGCGGCGGCCGAGTCTGGGTCCCTATCTCGAATGACCTGCGCGTGGCACTTAATGCATGGGCTGCAAGACAGCAGGCGTGGATTCAAGACCGGCTCAACCGGAAAAGGCCGCTGCCAATCCATATCGACGTGAAGAAGATGATCCTCACCGGCGAGAAAGGTAAAGCCTTCACCGACGGGACCTTCAGTCACAAGATCAACGATGCCTCGAAGAAAGTGCCCGGTCTCGTCGTCGGCGCTAAGATCGGCGGCGTCACCCCGCACGGCCTCCGTCTTGCCGCTGCTACGCGCCTGTTTGAGCTTGGGCTGAGTTGGGACGTGATTGCCTCCATCACGGGCCACGATACGGCTGAGATGGTCGCGTACTACACCGAGCAGAAGCGCAAGGCGAAGCTCGCCATCGGCGCTCTCAATGCCGCGACCGCAGGCACCGCAGAACAGACGGCGACCGAACCTGTAAAACCGAGCCTGTAAGACTGTAAAACCGACGTACCAGTAACGTCCTTGGAACCGTCTGAAAGCCGCGTAAATCCTGGATTTTGGGATGGTGGGCGCAGTAGGACTCGAACCTACGACCCGCTGATTAAGAGTCAGCTGCTCTACCAACTGAGCTATGCGCCCGGACCAGATCCGGAAAGATCAAGGCCGCGCAAACTGGCGCGGCCGGGGCGGGATATAGCAAAGGCATCCGGCTTTGTCGATAGCCCAATTCGCCAACAATCCCAGATAGTTGGGCGAATCTCTCTAGGCGTCCTCGTTGCCCAGGCGGCGGCCGATCCGCTGGTCGCGGTGGATGTTGACCGAGAGGACCAGCCCGAAGCCGATCATGACCGTCATCATCACGGTGCCGCCGTAGGAAATCAGCGGCAAGGGGACGCCGACCACCGGGATCAGGCCCATCACCATCGCGGTGTTGATGAAGAAATAGCAGAACAGATTGAACGACAACCCATAGGCCAGCAGCCGCCCGAACTGGCTCTTGCAGCGGACCGCGATCACCACGCCATAGGCCACCAGCAGCACGAAGAGGCCGAGCAGCACCAGGCCGCCGACCATGCCGAACTCCTCGGCATACATGGTGAAGATGAAGTCGGTCTGCCGCTCGGGCAGGAAATCGAGGTGGCTCTGCGTGCCCTGCCCGTAGCCCTTGCCCCAGACGCCGCCGGAGCCCAGGGCGATCTTCGACTGGGTGATGTGATAGCCGGTGCCCTGGAGGTCGCTCTCCGGATCCATGAAGGTCATGATCCGGGCCTTCTGGTAGTCGCGGAGAATATAGGGCGAGGTCCAGGCGTAATAGGCGACACCGACTCCCATGGCGAGGACCAGCGCGAATTTCCACCAGCGCACGCCGACCACGACGAACATCGCCGCCGCCACCATCATCAGCATGCCGGCGGTGCCGAGATCGGGCTGCTTCAACACCAGGGCCGCCGGCAGCAGCACCAGGATCGTCGGCAAGACCAGCGAGAGCGGCCGCCCGATATCCTCATAGCTCAGGCCATGGAAATAGCGCGCCAGGGTCATGACCAGGGTGATCTTCATGACCTCGGAAGGCTGCAGCTGCACCACGCCGAGATCGATCCAGCGCTGCGCGCCCATGCCGATCTCGCCGGCGAAATCCACCCAGACCAGCAGCAGGACCGAAACCAGGTAGAGCGGATAGACCAGGCGCATCAGGATCTTGAGATCGACCATGGCGACCGCGAACATCATCGCCAGGCCGACCGCGAAGCGCGCCATCTGACGATCCATCCAGGGATCCGCGCTCAATTGCGCCGCCGAATAGAGCATGGCGAAGCCGATCGAGGCGATGCAGCCGATCAGGAAGATCATCGGCCAGCTGATCTGCGCGACCTTGTCGCGCCAAGTCATCCGGTTGCGGGCCGAGACGCCGAGTTGCGGACCCAATCCCCCCATTATGGCATCTCCCGCCTTCCGCCCTCGTTGTTCGGGTTGCGGCGGGCCGGATCGCGGCGCTGGCACTCGATCAGTATGTCGCGGGCGATCGGTCCGGCGTAGCGCGCGCCGCCGCCGCCATGCTCGATCACGACGGCACAGGCATAGCGCGGCTCATGCACCGGCGCGAAGGCGACGAACAGCGCATGATCGCGCTGGCGCCAGGGAGTGTCCTCGTTCTTGCGCACGCCGACCGCGCGTTCGGCCATGGTGATGCGGCGGACCTGGGCGCTGCCGGTCTTCCCCGCCATCTCCATGCCGGGGATGGTGATCCGCGAGGTATAGGCGGTGCCGCGCTGGGCGTTGCAGACCCGGTCCATGCCGTCCTTCACGACGTCGAGCCAGCTCTGTTGCAGGTTGAGCTTGGGATAGGGGCTCGGCCCGTCGGCCTTTGCGGGTTCGTTGGCCTTGAAGAGATGCGGCTTCACCGCATAGCCGCCGTTGGCCACCCGCGCGGTCATCACGCAGAGCTGCAACGGCGTCGCCAGCACGAAGCCCTGGCCGATCGCGTTGATCAGCGTCTCGCCCGGATGCCAGGTCTGGCCGAGCACCGCCTTCTTCCAGGCGCGGTTCGGGATCACGCCTGGCTTCTCGCCGGGAAGATCGAGGCCGGCGACGTCGCCAAGGCCCAGCTCCTTCGCCGCCACCGCGATCACATCGATGCCGATGGTGCGCGCGAGCTCGTAGAAGAATACGTCGCAGGAATGCTGGATCGCCCCGGGCATGTCGACACGGCCGTGGCCTTCCTTCTTCCAGCAATGGACGCGCATGTTGCCGAGCGTGTAGTAGCCCGGGCAGAACACGTTGAAGGCCGGGCTCACGCCGACCTGCTGGGCGGCGATCGTGGTCGCGATCTTGAAGGTCGAGCCCGGCGCGAACTGGCCGGCGATCGCCTTGTTGGTCAGCGGCCGATACTCGTCCGAAGTCAGCTGCTGCCATTCCGCCGGCGAGAGGCCGCGATAGAAGGCCGAGGGATCATAGGTCGGCGTCGAGGCCATGGCGAGGATGTCGCCGTTGTAGATGTCCATGATAACCGCGGCGCCGGAAAATTCCGCGGAGAGCCGCTGCTGCACGAACTGCTGCAGGCCGATGTCGAGGCTGGTGACCAGGTCCTTGCCGGGGGTGCCTTCCTCGCGCGCCAGCTCGCGGATGACGCGGCCGACCGAGTTGACCTCGAGCTCGCTCTGGCCGGCCTGGCCGCGCAGCGGCGATTCATACTGCCGCTCCAGCCCGTTCTTGCCGATCCGGATGCCGGGCAGCGAGAGCAGCGGGTCCTTGTCGTCCTCGATATCCTTCTCGTTCGGCGCCGAGACATAGCCCAAGAGATGCGCGGCGATGCCGCCGAAGGGATAGACGCGCTTCTGGTCGACCTCGATGCTGATGCCGGGCAGGTCGGGCAGGTTGATCTCGACGCGGCTGACCTGCTCCCAGTCGAGGTCCTCCTTGACCGGGATCGGCGCGAACGGCCGGTTGCGCGAGAGCTCCTTCTTGATCTTGGCGCGCTCGCGCTCGGTGATCGGCACCAGCTCGGCGAAATCATCCAGCGTGCGCTCGAGATCGGTGGTCTGCTCGGCCACCAGCATCGCCCGGTAGTTCGGGTAGTTGTCGGCGAGCGGCAGCCCGAAGCGATCGTAGATCAGGCCGCGCGACGGCGGCAGCAGGCGGAGATTGATGCGGTTCTCGTCCGCCAGCAGCTTGTATTTGTCGGCCTGCAGCACCTGCAGGTAATAGAGCCGCCCGGCCAGCGTCAGGGTCAGTCCGGCCTGGCCGAGACCCATCAGCGCGGCACGTCGGTTGAAGACGCGGGACTGGGTCCGGTTGGGAAGCTTCCTCATTGCGCCACTCTGACCAGCGAACGGCGCTGGATCCAGGCGAAAACATAAGCGCAGGGCGGATAGGCGACGGCGCCGATCATGTAGAGGAACAGCGCCGGACGAAGGTTGAAGTCGATCTGCTCGCGCACGATCGTAGCCAGCAGCCACTGCACCAGTCCGGCCACGCCGGACATCAGCAGGAATCCGGCCCAGACGATGATGAAGGGCGCGCTGGCGAAGATCTTGCGCTGGGCCAGGGCAACGCGATAGCCGACCAGGAAGGTCAGCATGTTGACCCCGAGCAAGGTGCCGAGAAGGAAATCGCTGAGCAGCCCGATCGCCGCCACCGCCCAGACCGTCATCAGCCGCGGCCGGTAGAGGGTCCAGTAGTAGATCGGAATCAGCACCAGGTTGGCGTTCATCGGGCCGAGGCCATGCGTGTTCCAGGGCAGCAGTCCCAGAAACAGCAACAGCACCGCCAGCGCCACCGGTATCGAGCGGCGCAATGCAACATCGATCTGCTGTCCTACGGTGGGCCTGAGCGCCATCTCAAGTAAGCCGCAAAGCGGCTATTGCGCGCGGGGCAACTTGCCCAGAGCAGGCGAAGTCACGTCCGTCGCCTGCGACGTATCGATGCCGAGATCCTGCATCAGAATGCCGGGCAGGCTGTAATCGACCAGCCGGATGTATTCCATCCGGTCGAGCTGCGCATAAAGCTGGACCAGGATATGGCCGTCGGCGACGCGCATCACTTCGCCCACCGGCAGGCCGACCGGGAAGTTGCCGCCGACACCCGAGGTGACGATGCGGTCGCCGACCTTGATGTCGACGTCGCGCGGCAAGTATTGCAGCTCGGGACTATCGGAGTTGTTGCCCGACAACACCGCCTGGTCGCGCGTGCGCTCGACCACAACCGGCACGCGGGCGCTGATATCGGTCAGCAGCAGCACGCGCGAGGCGCGCTTGCCGACCTCGAGCACGCGTCCGACGAGACCGGCGCCGGTGATCGCGGCCTGGCCCTTGACGACGCCGTCATTCTGCCCGGCGAGCACGATCAGCGAGCGCACATAGCTTGAAGACGCATCGGCGATGACCGGGGCGGTCACGTAGCTCGCGCGCGGGTCGGGGGTGAATTTCAGAAGATCGCGCAACGCGGCGTTCTGGCTCTGCAGCTCGCGGCCGATCGACTGCCACTCGAGCAGCGTCTGGTTCTCTTGCGCGAGGCGGGCGTTTTCCTGCTTCAGCGCGACCAGCTCCTGCACCGTGCCTGCCGCTTCCTTGGCGCTGGCGATCGGCCGCGACGCGGCCTCCATCACGGGAGCGATCAGATCGATGAGCAGGGTGCGAGCGCGCGAGACGACGACAGTGTCGGCCTTGCCGACCAGCATGATGCCGAAGGACAGGAGGATCAGGAGAACAAAAGCGAACCTTTGAGTCCAATTGCGTGCCGCAACCGCAACGCTCACAGATCCGACACGCTGTTTCACGTATGCCCTCCTTACGCGGGCAACCGCTGAACCCAACTATTTCCGTCGCTTAGGCCATATTTTCACAAGTCGTGTGCGGCCCGCAACGAAAAGCTAAGGCAGTATCGCAGAAAGTGGTTAACGAAGTGAATCCGGGTTAGTACATATTGATGAGGACATGGCGGTGCGCCTTGATGTCCTCGAGGCACCGCCCGGTGCCCAGAGCGACGCAGCTGAGCGCGTCGTCGGCGATCGAAACCGGCAGGCCGGTCGCATGCCGCAGCACGTAATCCAGGTTGGCGAGCAGCGAGCCGCCGCCGGTCAGCACGATGCCCTTATCGACGATATCGGCCGCCAGCTCCGGCGCGGTGTGCTCCAGGGCCACCTTCACCGCCTCGATGATGGCGCCGACCGGCTCGGCCAGGGCTTCGGCGACCTGGCGCTCGGTGATCACCAGCTCCTTCGGCACGCCGTTCATCAGATCGCGGCCCTTGATCTCCATGACGCGGCCGTCGCCGTCTTCCGGCGGGCAGGCCGAGCCGATTTCCTTCTTGATGCGCTCCGACGAGCCTTCGCCGACCAGCAGGTTATGATTCCTGCGGATATAGGCGATGATCGCCTCGTCCATCTTGTCGCCGCCGACGCGAACAGAGCGGGAATAGACGATGCCGCCGAGGCTCAGGACCGCGACTTCGGTGGTGCCGCCGCCGATATCGACCACCATGGAGCCGGTCGGCTCGGTCACCGGCAGGCCGGCGCCGATCGCCGCGGCCATCGGCTCCTCGATCAGGTAAACCTTGCTGGCGCCCGCGGATTCCGCGGATTCCTGGATGGCGCGGCGCTCGACGGCCGTCGAACCTGACGGCACGCAGACGATGATCTGGGGCTTCGCGAAGATCGGGCGGCGGTTATAGACCTTGGTGATGAAGTGCTTGATCATCTCCTCGGCGACCTCGAAATCGGCGATGACACCATCCCGCAAGGGTCGGATCGCCTGGATGTTGCCGGGGGTACGGCCCAGCATCATCTTCGCCTCGTCGCCGACCGCCAGCACATGCTTCTTGCCGCGGGTATCGGCGATCGCCACCACGGAAGGCTCGTTCAGCACGATGCCGCGACCCTTCACATAGACCAGCGTATTCGCGGTCCCGAGGTCGATGGCCATATCGGAAGACATCATGCCGAGCAGTCTGGTCAACATTGAGAACCCGCACCCGTTACGCCCGACCGCGTCGCCTGAATCGATTGTCAGGAGCAGCGCGATAGCGGGCCAAAATGGCAATTTTCAGGCTGACTCGACCTTGCCGGAAAACCGCTGGAATTGCCCCCGACTCGGCGGCCTCGCCGACCCGGAAATACGCGGTAATTAACTTGGATTTGTCACGCCTTAGCGGCTGCGCGCGCCGAGATTCCAGACCGAGTCTGCAAACCTCATAAGCCGCGCCGGCCGCGAGACTTTTACCGCCGCCCCCATAGGGCCACAAGCGAATTAATAGATCGTTTCGAAGCCTCCGCCCGTATTCCCAAAAAGGATTCCCAGGCGGGCGCTTTTTCAGACCGGCAGGGCCCATAGGGCGAAGAGCGGACGGGCATGCGAGCGCATGGCATGCCGGACGTTGGGCTGGTTGTAGAGCGTGCCGCCGATGCCCGGCGTGAACCAGCCGGTGCCCTCCCGCCACCAGTCACCCTCGGAGAGGACCAGATAGATCTCCTCCGGCGGGTGATGATGGACCGGATAGTCGGTGTGCGGCGCTAGAAGCGTGGCGCCAATCCAAAGATCCTCGCGCGGCTCCAGCCCGTTCGGACCGACCAGCATGGTGTTGGCATGGCTCTGCTGAAACCGCTCGTCGCCGCCCGGACGGCGATACCAGGTCAAATCAGCCGCGATCTCCCGCACGGCGGCGTTGAGCGGCGTCGACAGGACCAGCGCTTCGTCGAGCAGATCGCAGATCGGGAACCGCACCGGCTGCGGCGCCGGCTCCGCCTCGGGCATGCTGCCCAGCCGCGCCTCGACGCGCTCCAGCACGCGCGCGGTATCTGCCGAGCGCGCGGCATCGGCTGCGACCGATCGGCACAGCAGGTCGAGCACGGCCTGAAGTTTCTTGTCGCGTGAAGCCATGGCGATCTCTACCGCACCGGCGACCACCAATGCCCGGCCATGGCGAGCATGACCTGCAGCTTGATGCTGTCGGGGTAATAGCCCTCGGGCGGCGTCGCGACCATCCGGGCCCAGAGCGCATCCACCCATTCCTGGGCGCCGGGAACCTCGGCCGGCACGCTCATCGCGGCGACGGCGAAGGGCGCCATGAAGGCCTGGCTGAACGAGGGATCGATCACCGTGCCGTCGAGCTTGTAGCTCTCGGCGATGGCGGTGGGATCGTCGCCGGTCGCCTTCCGGATCCATGCGGTCATGCGCCGGACCGCATCGATCGAG
Organism: Dongia sp.; assembly: GCF_041905885.1. NCBI lineage: Bacteria > Pseudomonadati > Pseudomonadota > Alphaproteobacteria > Rhodospirillales > Dongiaceae > Dongia > Dongia sp. The sequence goes on from NZ_JAYRKD010000036.1 coordinate 30,300, forward strand.
CGCCGGTCGCCGCTGACCAGCGCATCGACCCCGAGCCGCCAGGGCGTGCGGCAGGCATTCCAGGCATAGTCGCCGTCGGTCGGCGCTTCCAGGAACTTGGGCGGCGCCGGCTCCGGCGCATCGGTGGTGCCGGTGATGAAATCCGGCAGCAGCCCGGTCAGCGGCGCGTAGGTCACCTGCATATGCGTCGCGAGGTCGAGATGGGCATCGATGGTCGGCAGCCAGTCGTCGGGATTGACCGTCGCGAAGGCCCGGAAGTGATCGACCATCCAGTCCGAGGACCGCGTGGCCTTGGCATAGTCGCCGTCCGGCGCCACCCAGTCGCCGAGCAAGGTGAGATGCGTGGCGGGATCGACCGTGTGCTTCACGATCGCCTCCAGGGTCCGCTCCGCCTCCGCGCGGTAGTCGACCGCGCCCCGCGAGCCCCACTGCACATCCGCCAGCAGCAGGGCATAGGCGATGTCGAGATCGCCGTCGGTGGCCGAATCCCGGCCCATGATGTCCTGGCAGGTCTCGCTTTGGGCCCAGGCCATCAGCCACTTGTTGTAGCTGCTCGGATGCCGGCGGACATAGTGCAGCAGCTGGTCGAAGACCGGCTGTGCTTCCGGATCATGGCCCGCCATCAGGGCGACGATCACCATGCCGTAGCCCTGGCCCTCGGAGACCGTCACCGCCTTGCCCTCCGCCGCGTCGGCGCGGATGCGCAGCTGGCCCGCGCCGCAGCCGGGAATCACATAGTTCTCTTTCCAGCTGTCGTAGAAAGCGGCGACGGCCTGGTCGAGCTGGTCGGTGCTCTGGGTCGGCCTGAGGGTGCCGCGCGGAAACGGCACATGCGAGGAGGCGAAGGGGCGGCTGGGCGGATCGGCCAGTGCCGCGCCGCAAAGGAAAAACGCGGCCGCCGCGATGCCGAGCACGATCCTGAAAAAGCAAGAACGCCGCATGCCCCCATCCCGGCCTTCCCCCTGAAGGGGGAAGGAGAAGAAAGGCGATGCGGCGCGATCGCGCTCGAAGTCCCCTCCCCCCTTCAGGGGGGAGGTCGGGAGGGGGGCCTGTTGCAGCCGTGACGCTTCCATCGCTTGCCTGGTGGAAGATCCAGCGGCCTCCCTCAAGCGATCAATTCTTGGTCTTGTCGACCAGCTTGTTCTTGGCGATCCACGGCATCATGCCGCGCAGCTTCTCGCCGACCTGCTCGATCGAATGCTCGGCGGAGCGGCGGCGCATCGCCTTGAAGCTCGGCTGGCCGGCCTGGCACTCCAGCACCCAGTCGCGGGCGAAGCGGCCGGACTGGATGTCGTCCAGCACGCGCTTCATCTCCTTCTTGGTCTCCTCGGTGACGATCCTCGGGCCGCGGGTATAGTCGCCGTATTCCGCGGTGTTGGAGATCGAGTAGCGCATGTTGGCGATGCCGCCCTCATAGATGAGATCGACGATCAGCTTCACCTCGTGCAGGCATTCGAAATAGGCCATCTCCGGCGCGTAGCCCGCCTCGACCAGGGTCTCGTAGCCGGCCTGGATCAGGGCGGTCAAACCGCCGCAGAGCACGACCTGCTCGCCGAACAGATCGGTCTCGCATTCCTCGCGGAAGTTGGTCTCGATGATGCCGGAACGGCCTCCACCAATCGCACTCGCATAGGAGAGCGCCAGCTCCAGGGCGTTGCCGCTCGGGTTCTGATGCACCGCCACCAGGCAGGGCACGCCGCCGCCGCGCGAATACTCGGAGCGCACGGTGTGGCCCGGGCCCTTCGGCGCGATCATGACGATGTCGAGGTCCGGGCGCGGCTCGATCAGCTTGAAGTGGATGTTGAGGCCGTGCGCGAAGGCGAGCGCCGCGCCCTGCTTCATGTTGGCCGCGAGCTCGTTGCGATAGAGATCGGCCTGCAGCTCGTCCGGGGTGAGGATCATGACCAGATCGGCCCACTTCGCCGCTTCCGCCGGGGTCATCACGGTGAGGCCGGCGGCTTCCGCCTTCTTCTGCGAGGCCGAGCCCGGGCGGAGCGCCACGCGGACTTCCTTGACCCCGCTGTCCTTCAGGTTGAGGGAATGCGCATGGCCCTGGCTGCCGTAGCCGACAACGACGACCTTCTTTCCCTTGATCAGGTTCACATCGGCATCACGATCGTAATAGACACGCATCTCGAAACTTCCTCTTTGCAAACGAAATGGGAGTTGGGGGCTTCTAAGCTTTGGCTCTACGCCTCAGGACCGCGGGCGATCGCGACCACGCCGGTGCGCGACACGTCGATCAGCCCGAGCGGCTGCATCAGATTGATGAAGGCATTCACTTTCTCGGTCGATCCGGTCATCTCGAAGACGAAGGATTCGATCGTCGCATCGACCACATGGGCGCGGAAGATGTCGGCGATCCGCATGGATTCGACTCGCTTCTCGCCGGTCCCCTGCACCTTCACCAGCGCCATCTCGCGCTCGAGCGACGGCCCTTCGACGGTGAGGTCGGTGACCTTGTGCACCGGCACCAGGCGGCGCAGCTGGTTCTTGATCTGCTCGATGATCATCGGCGTGCCGGAGGTGACGACGGTGATTCGCGAGAGATGCTTGGAGACATCGGTCTCGGCGACGGTCAGGCTCTCGATGTTGTAGCCGCGGCCCGAGAACAGGCCGATGACCCGGGCCAGCACACCGGCCTCGTTGTCCACCAGCACCGAGATCGTGTGCCGTTCCGATTCGTCGCCCTTGCTCACGGCCAAAAACTCCGTCCCGCTCTTTGCGCTGCTGCGTTCCGACATGGTCTATCCCCCGGGCTACACCAGCACCATGCCTTCTTCCGAGATCGGCTTCGCGGTCTGGTCTTCCGGCCCCAGCAGCATCTCGTTATGCGCCGCGCCGGACGGGATCATCGGGAAGCAGTTCTCGCGCTCGTCGACCGCGACATCGACGATGACCGGTCCCGGCGTCGCCAGCATCTTGGCGATGACACCGTCGAGGTCGCCGACCTTCTCCGCGCGCAGGCCGGTGGCGCCGAAGGCATCGGCCAGCTTCACGAAATCCGGCAGCGCGTCGCTGTAGCTCTCGGAATAGCGGCCGCCATGCAGCAGCTCCTGCCACTGGCGCACCATCCCCATCCACTTGTTGTTGAGGATGAAGATCTTCACCGGCAGGCGGTACTGCACCACGGTGGACATCTCCTGGATGTTCATCATGATCGAGGCCTCGCCGGCGACGTCGATCACCAGCGATTCCGGATGCGCCACCTGCACGCCATAAGCCGCCGGCAGGCCATAGCCCATGGTGCCGAGGCCGCCGGAGGTCATCCAGTGGTTCGGCTGCTCGAACTTCAGAAACTGCGCCGCCCACATCTGGTGCTGGCCGACTTCGGTGGTGATGTAGAAGTCCTTGTCCTTGATCGCGGCATAGAGACGCTGCAGCGCGTATTGCGGCTTGATCACCTGGTCCGACGCCCGGTACTTCAGGCAATCGCGCGCGCGCCACTTGTTGATCTGGTCCCACCAGGCCGCGAGCGCTTTCGCATCGACCTTGATCTGCCGGGCTTTCCAGATCCGCATCATCTCTTCGACCACATGGCCGACATCGCCGACCACCGGGATATCGACCCGGATGTTCTTGTTGATCGAGGAGGGATCGATATCGACGTGGATCTTCTTCGAGCCCGGCGAGAAGGCCGCGAGCTTGCCGGTCACGCGGTCGTCGAAGCGCGCGCCGATGTTGATCATCACGTCGCAGTCGTGCATCGCGAGATTGCTCTCGTACATGCCGTGCATGCCGACCATGCCCAAGGACAGCGGATCGGAGCCCGGGAAGGCGCCCAACCCCATCAGCGTCTGGGTGCAGGGAAAGCCGGTCATGCGGATGAAGTCGGTCAAGACCGCGCAAGCCTGCACACCGGAATTGATGCAGCCGCCGCCGATGTAGAACAGCGGGCGTTTTGCGTGAGCGATCGCCTCGACCGCCTTCTCGACCTGGGCGCGGTCGGGACGGACCGGCGGGTTGTAGCTGCGGTGCTTCTGGCCGGCGTGGTTGACGTATTCGTACTTCGCCTGCTGCACGTCCTTCGGCAGGTCGATCACCACCGGGCCGGGACGGCCGCTCTTGGCGACGTGGAAAGCCTCGTGGACCTTGCGCGACAGCTCCTCGATCGATTTCACCAGGTAATTGTGCTTGGTGCAGGGCCGGGTGATGCCGGTGGTATCCGCTTCCTGGAAGGCGTCGTTGCCGATCAGATGCGTCGGCACCTGGCCGGTGAGACAGACGATCGGAATCGAATCCATGAGCGCGTCGGTGAGGCCGGTCACCGCATTGGTGGCGCCGGGACCCGAGGTCACCAGCACGCAGCCGACCTTGCCGGTCGAGCGCGCATAGCCCTCGGCGGCATGCACCGCCGCCTGCTCGTGGCGGACCAGGATGTGCTTGATCCGGTTCTGCTTGAACAGCGCGTCATAGAGCGGAAGGACGGCGCCGCCGGGATAGCCGAAAATGACATCAACGCCCTGATCGATCAGCGCTTTGACAATGATTTCCGCTCCAGTGATCGGTTCGACCGCCATGATCCACTCCTAGAAGGGGTTTTAACCCTTTGAAACAACCGGGGAATACTGCATGCCCCACGCATCGCCGCCAGCCCTTTTTTCGGGCCAGGGCGCGGCACCGTAGTGGCTCAGTTTTGGTGGGTCAACAGGAAATCGCGAATTTTATAACGTAAGGGCGCAAGGTAACTTTGCGAAAATTTCATAGCTTCCCGGTCTGGAGCTAAGAAAATTGCTCCAGCCAGCTGCCGGCGGAACCAGGTCCCCTGCCGTTTGGCATAGTTTCGGGTCGCCTGCTGCGCTGCCGCGACCGCCTCCTCCAGGCTCCATGCGCCGTCCAGGTGCCGGGCCAGTTCCCGGAAGCCCAAAGCCTTGAAACCGGCCTGCTCCTGGTCGGCATCCGGATACGACCTGCGCGCCGCCGCCACCTCGTCGAGGGCGCCCTTCGCCACCATGGTGATCAGCCGGTCGTCGCAGGCGGCGTAGAGCTGGTCGCGCGCCGGCGCCGTCACGAAGGAGAGCGCCTCGACCGCGAGCGGCGGGTTGCTCGGCTGCCGCTGCCACCAGGCGAGCGGCTTTCCGGTCGCGGCGAGGACCTCCCAGGCCCGCATCAGCCGCTGGCTGTCGCTCGGCCGGAGCTTCCCCGCAGTCTCCGGATCGCGCGCCGCCAGCCGCGCATGCAAGCCCTCGGCGCCGAGCTCCGCCAGCAGCGCCTGCGCTTCGCTGCGATGCACGGGGTCGATCTCGGGGATCGGTGCAAAGCCTTCGAGCAATGCCCGCAGATAGAGCCCGGTCCCGCCGACCAGAAAGGGCACGCGCCCCGCGCCCCACGCCACCTGGATTTCGGCAGCCGCCAACTCCGCCCAGCGCGCCGCCGTCGCCGGATCGTCCAGCGGCAGGATCCCATAGAGCCGATGCGGCACGGCGGCCATCGAGGCGGCATCGGGCTGCGCGGTCAGGATCGGCAGGTCGCGATAGATCTGCATCGAATCCGCGTTGATGACGATGCCGCCGAGATCGGCGGCGAGATCGAGCGCCAGGGCCGACTTGCCGCTGGCCGTGGCGCCGGCGATGACGATCGCTTTCAGCTTGTCGGTCGCGTCTCGCTTCCCCATAGTCCCGCCCACGATTTCGGGAATCCCCATGACCCATATCCTGACACTTGTCGCCGGGGAGCGCGCGAGGCTCGCGCCCAAGCTCCTCGAAACGCTCGGCGCGGCCCTGCGCGATGCCGGCGCCGCCACCGGCGAAATCAACTGGCTGGCGCCGAACGACCGCGCCTGCGACCTGCCCTTCGCGCAGCTGGCCGATGACCGCGCCCATGAGATTGCGCGGGCGACGCTAGCCGATCTGCCGGTCGATTTCCACGCGCAGCCGGTCGAGAACCGCCGCAAGCGCCTGCTGATCGCCGACATGGATTCCACCATCGTCACCGCCGAGACCCTGGACGAGCTCGCCGCCGAAGCCGGCCTGAAGGACGTGATCGCCGAGATCACCCGGCGGGCGATGCGCGGCGAGATCGACTTTGCCCAGGCACTGGTCGAGCGGGTCGCCATGCTGGCCGATCTGCCGGAAGCCGCTCTGGCAAAGACCGCCGCGAACCTCACGCTGATGCCGGGTGCCGCGACCCTGGTGCACACGATGCGGGCGAACGGCGCCTTCACCGCGCTGGTCTCCGGCGGCTTCAAGTATTTCACCGCCAAGGTCGCGGCCCGCACCGGGTTCGAGCTCGATCTCGCCAACGACCTCGCGATGGCCGAGGGCCGGCTGACCGGCGAGCTGCAGGGCCCGATCCTCGACAAGGACGGCAAATTGAACGCGCTGCAGACCTTGAGCGCCGAGCGCGGCCTGACCCCGGCCGATGCCGTCACGGTCGGCGACGGCGCCAACGACCTGCCGATGCTGCTGGCCGCCGGCCTCGGCGTCGCCTATTACGGCAAGCCGCTGCTGCGCCAGCAGGTCCGCGCCCAGGTCAATCACAGCGACCTTCGAACTCTTCTCTTCTTCCAGGGTTATCTGGCCGAGGAATTTGTTTCCCCGGCCGAGGACTCATGAAGCAAGGCATCGCTGTCGCTTTCGCAATCCTGCTAACCGCCTGCAATCAAACGCCATCTCCGGAACCGTCGCCGCCACAGGCAAGCGCTGGCGCCCAGCCGCTCGAGCCCTGCGACACGGATTTCGTGGTCGTCACGCCCGCGACACCGGCTTGCGGCATCAGCCTCGGCACCGATGGCAGCGTGACCGCCGGGGAACGCCATTACCCGCCGGTCATCGCGAGCTATCAACAGGATGCGACGGGGCAGGTCGAGATCCCGCCCAAGCGGCTCATCCTCTTCCCGCCGGCGCCGCAGAGCGGCCTGCGCATCATCCAGGCCTGCGAAACCGCCGACCCGAACAGCCTCTGCTGGGCGGTGCGATTGATGAACCCGACCACCGGCATCCTGCAGAACGTGGTCGCCGGCAAATACGGTCCGGAGCACTGGATCCGCTGGAGCCCGCAGCAGCGCCGCGTCGCGCTGTTCAGCCAGAGCGAAGGCGCTCAATGGCTCTATATCGTGGATACCGCCAGCGGCTCGACTGCCAGCTATCCCGATCCGTCGGAGAACGCCAATTGGCAGATCGACCGCGAGTCCTTCACCTGGAGCGGCGACAACGCGTTTACGGTGAAGGTGAAGAGCTGCGAAGCTTGCGCGTTCGAGACGCGCAGCTTCACCCTGCCCTAATTCGCTTGGCCTGAGCGACCCTTAGCTCTTGCCGATCTTGACCGCGACCCACTGGAAGTCGCCCTTGCGGTTCACCAGCAGCGTCACCACGCGGTAGCCGTTGTCCTGCGCCGCCTTCACCCGCTCGCGCACGTCGCCGGGGGATTTGACCGCCTTCTGGTCGACCTCGACGATCACGTCGCCGGGCCGCAGGTCCTTCTCCGCCGCCGGACCGTCCTGGGCGACATCGGTCACCAGCACGCCTTCGGCGTCGCCGCCGAGGCCGTACTTGTCCCGGCCCTTCTGGTCCAGGGACGCGAGATCGATGCCGAGGCTCTCGATCTTGCTGCCTTCGTCTTCCGGCGCCGGTTGCTGGCTGGCCGGCTCGACGCTGGCCTGGTCCTCGTTCTCCGGATACTCGCCGACCTTGGCGCTGAGGTTGACTTCCTTGCCCTTGCGCCAGACCACGACGTCGACCGTCTTCTGGACCTGGGTCTCGGCGACGATGCGCGGCAGGCCGCGCATCTCGGTCACGTCGCGGCCGTCGAACTTCAGCACCACGTCGCCCTGCTTGATGCCCGCGGCTTCGGCCGGGCCGCCTGGCGTCACGCTGGCGACCAGCGCGCCCTTGGCACCCGGCAGCTTCAGGCCTTCGGCGAGGTCGGGGCTGACCGACTGGATGCGCACACCGATCCAGCCGCGGCGGGCATGACCGAACTCGCGGATCTGGTCGATGATCGGCTTGGCGAGATTGGACGGGATCGCGAAACCGATGCCGACCGAGCCGCCGGAGGGCGAGTAGATCGCCGAGTTGATGCCCACGACCTCGCCGTCCATGTCGAACATCGGGCCGCCGGAATTGCCGCGGTTGATCGAGGCGTCGGTCTGCAGGAAATCATCATAGGAGCCCTGGCCGATGTCGCGCTGGCGCGCCGAGACGATGCCCGCGGTCACCGAGCCGCCGAGGCCGAAAGGATTGCCGATCGCCAGCACCCAGTCGCCGATGCGCATGTCGTCCGAATTGCCCCAGTTGACGAAGGGCAGCGGCTTGCCGGCCTCGATCTTCAACAAGGCGAGATCGGTCTTCTCGTCGGTGCCGATCAGCTTCGCCTTGAACTCCTCGTTGTCGTGGGTGATGACCGTGATCTCGTCGGCATTCTCGATCACGTGGTTGTTGGTGACGACGAAGCCGGTCGCGTCGATGATGAAGCCGGAGCCGAGCGAGGTCGCGCGCCGCGGCTTGGGCGCCTCGCCGCCCTGCTGGCGGTCGAGGAACTGGCGGAACAGCTCGTCGAGGTCCTGGCCCTGGTTGTCGGCGCTCAGGGTCTGGGTGGTCGAGATGTTGACCACCGCCGGCAGGGATTTCTCCGCGAGATCGGCGAAGCCATCCGGCACGCCGCGCGCTGCGGCCGTCCCGATCAGACCGCCGCTCAAACCCGCCGCCAGCAGCGCGGCCAGGACCACCGATCGCAACAGCTTCAACACAACGCTCCTTCGTGAAGTCGAACACGCCGCCGGGCAGCCCCGCGGCCATTTCCGATCATAGCAACGCCACCGCCCCGGCGGCAATTTCCCCCATGACCCCGCAGGGTCACTTTATCGGGGGTATTGCGGCCGGATTGTGGCGAATACGCTGGGATTCCGGGCGTTTACTGGCTACCCGATTCCGGAGCGGCGCCTTCGGCCGGCTGTTCCGGCTGCAGTCCCGGCGCCGCCTGCGGCTTTGCCGGGGGCGGCGCGGCCGGGGTATCCGGGTTCCGGTCGAAGAAGCGGAAGAAGTCGCCGCTGGGCGCCCCGACGAAAGTCGTATTCTCGCCGCCCAGCCCGAGCTGCATCGCCTGCATCGAGCGGTAGAAGTCGAAGAACTTCGGATCGCTGCTGTAGGCCTCGTTGTAGATCCGGGTTGCTTCGGCATCGCCCTCGCCGCGGGTGATCGACGCTTTGCGCTGCGCGTCGGCCAGGGTTACCACGCGCTCCTTGTCGGCTTCCGCCTTGATTTCCAGGGCACGCCGGGCGCCGTCCGCGCGGATGCCGGCGGCTTCCTGCGCGCGCTGCGAGCGCATTTGGTTGAACACCGCCTCGCTGTTCTGCGGCGGCAGGTCGACGCGCTGGAACCGGACATCCACGATGCGGATGCCGTAGGGCGCCGCCGCCTGCCGGGTCAGCTCCTGGGTGATCAGCGACATCAATTCGGCGCGCTTGGGCGTCAGGATGTCCGTCATCGGCGTGTTGCCGACCGCCGAGCGCAAGGTCGAGATCAGCACGGCGCCGATCTGGCCTTCGGCGTTCATGGTCGTCTTGGCGACCTGGTAGAACTTCAGCGGATCGGTGATCTGGTAGCGCACGAAGGCGGAGATGACGACGCGCTTCTGTTCCCGGGTCAGCAGCAGCTGCGGCTCGACGTCGAAGTTGCGCACCCGCTTGTCGAGATAGGTCACGTTTTCGACGATCGGCAGGCGGAAGTAGAGACCCGGCTCCTTGATGATGCGCTTGGGCTCGCCGAACTGCAGGACCAAAGCCGATTCCCGAAGCGTCACGGTGAAGGCCGCCGCGTAGAGTCCGATCGCGGCGAGGATGACCGCGGCGATGGCGATGACTGGAATACGGTGTCTCACTGGCTCGCTCCCGCCGGCGCAGCCGACTGCTGGTTTGCATCAGGTTGCGGCATGACCGCAGGGGAGTTGCCGAGGGACGACGATCCGCCGCCGGGCGTCGATGTGGTGCCCTTTTTCAACAACTGATCCAGCGGCAGATAAGGGATCGCTCCGTTGCCGCCGGCCGACTGGTCGATCAGCACCTTGTTCATGCCGCCGAAGATGTTCTGCATCGATTCCAGATAGATCCGGCGCTCGGTCAGGCTCGGATCGAGCTTGTACTGCTCATAGACCGAAAGAAACCGCTGCGCCTCGCCATGGGCGTTGGCGACCTTCTCGGCTTTGTAAGCTTCGGCCTGCCGCACCATCTGGACCGCTTGGCCCTGGGCGCCCTGCACCACCTTGTTGCGATAAGCCTGGGCGTCGTTCACCGCGCTGGTCGCGTCGTTGCTGGCGCGCTGCACGTCCAGGAAGGCGTCGATCACTTCCTGCGGCGCACCGACGTCCTGCAGAGAGACCTGCTCGACGTTGATTCCGGCGTGATAGCTGTCGAGCATCTTCTGCGCCAGGGTCATCGCCTGGGTCTCGATCTTGGCGCGGTCGGCGGTGGTCGCGGCCTGGAACTCGGATTGGCCGATGATCTCGCGGATCGCCGATTCGACCGCCTTCTTGACGGAGTCTTCCGGCTCCTGGATCTCGAACAGATACTGCTGGACCTGCTCCGGACGGATGCGCCAGAGCACGACCGCCTCGATCTTGATGATGTTCTCGTCCTTGGTCAGCATCAGACTCTCGCCCTGCACCTCGGTGCTGGTGGTGGCGGCTTGGCGAAAGCCGATCTCGGTGCGGAAGCGCTGCTGCACGTCGGGCGTTTCGACATGGCCGATCGGCACCGGATAGTTCCAGTGCAGGCCCGGCTCGACCGGCGGCCCCTTGTACACGCCGAACACGGTCTCGACGCCGACCTCGCCCGGATTGACCACGTAGAAGCCGGTCGCGCTCCAGAGCGCCACCACCCCCGCCGCAATCAGGCCGAGGCCGCGCCAGGAGCCGAATCCCCCCGGCAGGACGGACTTCATCCGGTCCTGGCCGCGGCGCAGCATCTCTTCAAAATCAGGGGGACGATTGCCGCCGCCGCCACCGCCGACGGGACCGGTACCGCGACCCCAGGGGCTCTTGCCACCGCCGCCCCAAGGACCGCCCTGATTGTTCCAAGCCATGAAGTACCCCTCGCCGCCTCGGCTGTTCTTGTTGGTGGTCCGCCCCGGCCGCCAATTCGGTAGGCAACCCAGGGGCAAGGCCTTATATGACAGCCCGGAAGCCGCCGCAACGCGCCGGCCCCGGTTTCGCCCCTGGTCTCCCGAAGGGTCGTCTGTGGCGCGAAATATGGGAATCCTGCCCAATAAGATCAAGGTTTGGAAAGCATAGGGAAGAAGATGGCCTCGGTGACGGAAGCCCAGATTCGAGACGCATTGCGCGCGGTTCCGGCGCCCGATGGCGGCGGTGACATCGTGGCGCGCGGCATGGTGACCGGCCTCGTGCTGAAGAACGGCAATGTCGGCTTCTCGATCGAGGTCGACCCGCGCGAAGGCCCGAAGCTCGAGCCGCTGCGCAAGGCCGCCGAGAAGGCCGTCGAACAGCTTCCCGGCGTGCTTTCGGTCACGGCGGTCCTGACCGCGCATCGCGGCGGCGGCGCGGCGGCACCGCAGCCGCACAGCCACGATCATGGGCATGACCACGGCCACACGCATAATCATCCGCAGGGCGCGCCACAGCAGCGCAGCGCCCCTGGCCGCACGCCGGTCGCCGGTATCCAGCACATCATCGCGGTGGCCAGCGGCAAGGGTGGCGTCGGCAAATCCACCACCGCCGTCAACCTCGCCCTCGGCCTTTCCGGTCTCGGCCTGAAGGTGGGCCTGCTCGACGCCGACATTTATGGCCCGTCGATCCCGCGCCTGCTCGGGATCAGCGGCAAGCCGGACACCACGCCGGAGAAGAAGCTGAACCCGATGCAGAAGTTCGGCCTCAAGGTGATGTCGATGGGCTTCGTCGTCGCCGAGGACACGCCGATGATCTGGCGCGGCCCGATGGTGATGAGCGCCATCACACAGCTGCTGCGCGAGGTCGATTGGGGTCCGCTCGACGTGCTGGTTTGCGATCTTCCGCCCGGCACCGGCGATGCGCAATTGACCATGGCGCAATCGGTGCCGCTGTCCGGCGCCGTGATCGTCTCGACGCCGCAGGACATCGCGCTCATAGACGCGCGCAAAGGGCTCAACATGTTCAGGAAGGTCGACGTGCCGGTGCTCGGCATCGTCGAGAACATGAGCTACTTCACCTGCCCGCATTGCGGCGGCCGCAGCGACATCTTCGCCCATGGCGGCGCCCGGGCCGAAGCCGACAAGATGCAGACGCCCTTCCTCGGCGAGATCCCGCTCGACATCCAGATCCGCGAGACCTCGGATGCCGGCACGCCGATCGTGGCCAAGCAGCCGGACTCGCCGCACAGCGCCGCTTATCGCGCCGTGGCCGAGCAGGTCTGGCGCCAGCTCAATGACCAGCCGCTGCGTCCGGCGCCGCGGATTGTAATTCAGTAGGGGCCGGCGGCGAGGCCGGCTGTTCGCTCAGCAGCCCGACCTTGCGCGCCGCGAGATAGCGATAGTGCCGCCCACCGCCGGCGCGGCTCTCGGCGAGGCAGGAGAAGACGAGCTTGATCGCATGCTCGTCCTCGCTGGCGACGGCCGCCGGCAGGATCGCATTCCAATCCGGCAGGTCCGCGGCGATGCGTTCCGCGGCCGCTGCGGCCGACGGTATCTCCGGCCGATCCAGCGAGAGGTAGAGCGCCAGCAGCGCGCGCCAGACCTCGCGCGCGAAGCCGCGGCGGTCGATGGCGAAATCGCTGAGGATCCGGGCCGCATGCAGGCCCGTCACCGCATGCAGGCTGTTGAAGTCGTCGGCGCCGAGGAACAGCAGGGCCGCGGTCTGCCGCAGCCGCTCGAGCGTCAGGTCATCGACCTCCAGCGACGCCGCAATCAGCGGAAACAGCGTCGTGTCGGCCGCCCGCAGCATCTCCCGGTCGATCAGCGCGTCGGCATCGGGCTCGAACTCCAGCCCCGGCCAGCTGCGCGTCTTCAGCAGGACTTGCAGCGGGTCGTCGCTCGACGCGAACGGCAGTTCGGCCGGCATGTCTGGACGCTCCGGCAGCGCCAGGTATCGCGAGGCCCAGTAGGCCAACCCGACGGCGATCTCCTCCGGATCATCGGCGATAACGCCATAGGCGGTGCGGATGATCGGATGAAACGCCGCGGCGGCGAGCCCCGCCGCAAGCCCTGGCAGGTAGGCGCGCAAGGCCGCCCGCGCATTGAGGCGCCCGATCTCGCGGCGAAAGAAGCCGAGATAGTCGAGATAGGCGGATTCATCCCCGAGCCGCTCCCGCCAGTTCTCGGCATTGATGCCGTCGCCGGGCGTCCCCACCGGCTCCATCCTGGCCAGATAGGCGAACGCGTAGCTCTTCACGCGCTCCGGCGTTGCACCCATGCGCTCGAGCGCGATCAGGGTCATCGAGCAGTGATTGCTGAGCCCGCCTTGATAGCTCGGGTGGTAATGCCGCGCCTTCGCGAGCAATGTCTTGAGCAGCATGGGATCAGGGCCTGATCTCGATCGGCGTGCCGAGCTCGGTCGACGACCAGATGATGTCCATGGCGATGTTGCTGACGCCGATGCAACCGTTGGTCAGCGGCGACTTGGTGAACCAGCGCCAGAAATACTTCTGTCCATGGATCATGATCTCGCCGCCTTGCGCACCCCGCGCGAGGTCCGCCTTGCTCGGATAGGAGACCAGGATCGCCCGGTGATAGTCGGTCCCGGCATCGCGCCAGTCCAGCGCATAGCGACCCTCCGGCGTCCGCTGGTCGCCTTCGCGCCGCTTCTGGCCGAGCGGGTTCTTGCCGAGCGAAATATCGACCTCATAGAGCCGTGCGCCGTCGCGCATCAGCCAGAGCTTCCTGGCGCTTTTATCCACCAGCACCTGGTCCACCGGGCCGATGAACAACGCGATCATCGGACCGGTCATCGTGACGAAAGCAAGAAAGCCGAGCAGCGGGAGCGCAACGGCGCAACACAGCACCGTCAACCTGCGGCTTGGACGCCAGCCTCGCGGCCTCGGCAGAACGAGCGGCGGCGCGGTCTCGACCGCGATGGCAGCAACTTCGGACATCGCCAAATCAGTGCTCGCCGTTCAGCACGGCCTGTAGCTCGGACCATTCCCGCTTGCCGAGACCGCTGGTCTCGAGCGTCACGGTTTCGCCTTTGAGCATCCGCCGGATCGCATCGAGTGCACCCTTCGAGAGCGTGGTCGCGTGCAGCCGATGCTGCTCGAAGGCCTCCGCCGTCAGCGGCACCCATTTCCTGAGCACATCCACCATCGCGTCAGCATAGACGCGGATCTCGTACTGGGCGTGCGGATCGGCGCGCAGGCTGAGGAAATGCATGAAGTTGTGGAGATCGATCTTCCAGTACCACTGGGTATAGAAGTTGAGGCTGAGATTCATCCGCGCGAGCTCGCGGGCGAGACCCTGCTTCTCGGCGTCGATCGTCTCGCCGGCTTCGGTCTCGTTCAGCATCTCGGCATAGTGGTCGTAAACGGTGGTCGAATCCTGCTTCAGGATATCGAGCACCCGCGCCGCTTCCGCGCCGGTCAGCACGTCGCCGCGCCCCTGGCGGTTCGCCACGGATTGCGCCGCCAGCTGCCCGGGCGCCGGGATGTAGAACTCGCGATCCAGGATCGAGTAGCGCGCCGAATACTCGTTCACGTTGGCGGTGCGATGGCGGATCCATTGCCGCGCGACGAAGATCGGCAGCTTCACGTGGAACTTGATCTCGCACATCTCGAAGGGCGTCGAATGCCGGTGCCGCATCAGATAGTGGATGAGGCCCTTGTCCTCGCTGACCTTCTTGGTGCCCTTGCCATAGGAAACCCGCGCCGCCTGCACCACCGCGTTGTCATCGCCCATGTAGTCGATGACCCGGACGAAGCCGTGATCGAGCACCGGGATCGCCTGGTAGAGCACCTCTTCCAGGGCCGGCGCCACCGGCCGGCGGGTCGACGCGGATTCGGCGCGCTGGCGGTCGATCTCGGCTTGCTGGTCCTGGGAAAGCGGCATGATTCGGGCAGTCCGGTATTCGCGAAACGGGCGGGACTTTTACGCGATCCGGACGCCGGGGGCAATTAATGGCCGGTTTGATTTAGGGCCAGTCCTTGCCTATATTAACGATTGTCGGGCAACCGACTATGGCGATAAACGCTCTGTAGAATAAGCGTTGCGGACCCGGGGGCAGTACCCGGCGCCTCCACCAAATTCATCCTCCTGAGCCTCGGCGCAGGAGGACTTATGGGGGCGAAACAGGATCGACGCGCGTGGTAAAGGCAGAGTTTTTGCTCGGCATGGTACCGCCGTTATCGGGCCATTTCAGAGATGCCAACGACAACGTTGCATCTGATCTTCGTCTGGCGGCCTAATAGCCCTCGCGGGCTATAAGCTGTTGACTTAGAACGCGGTTCGGGGGGCGCCGGGCAACAGAATGCCCCCCACTGAATTTTCGACCGGATCCCGGACGAAGGCGCCCACAAAGAGGCGCCGCCCCTGTAGATTGACAGGGCAGGGTTCAAAGGGAAGCGGCAGGGGAACGGCTGGATCGGCATGGCAAAGGACGAACTGGGGTACGATCGGATTGTCGAGCGGCAGCTTCGCGGCGTCGCCCGTGAAGTCCTGGCCCAGGTGTCGACCAAGGGCCTGCCCGGAGACCACCACTTCTACATCACCTTCCGCACCGATTTCCCCGGCGTCTCCATGGGGCCCGGGTTGAAGGCGCAATTCCCGAAAGAGATCACAATCGTGCTCCAGCATCAGTTCTGGGGTCTCGAAGTGACCGACGAATCCTTCGCGGTGACATTAAGTTTCAGCGGCAAGCACGAACGCCTGCACGTACCCTTCGAGGCGCTGGTGAGCTTCACCGATCCATCGGTGAAGTTCGGCTTGCAGTTCGAATTGAAGAATCAGCAAGTCGAGCTGCAACCCGCCGACAAGGCGGCGCCGGTCGTCGCCGCGAAAGAAGAAGCGCCGGCCGCGCTGCCGAAGAAATCCGACGCGACCAAGCCCGCCGAAGGCAACGCCGCCGACGGCGCAAAGCCCGCGACCGTCATCGCGCTCGACAATTTCCGCAAGAAGCACTGACCTCTCGCCGGCGCGCGCGAATTTTCGTGCGCAATCTCACATTGTGGCGGGTTGACGCAGCGCGTTCGACTCGGTATGTTGCGCGCGCCTCTCAAATCAAGGAGGAGGTTGTCGAATGACTTGCAACATGAACGGCGTTTCGCACGCCTGATTCGATACCGGCGACGGCAGCATGCCTTCGCTCTGCGACTCCTTGAATTAAGCCAGAACATTTAAGACAGCGCGTCCCATCCTCGGGGCCACTCTGTTGGACTCTTGATTTTCCGCGGCTTTCGCGCCGCCGGAGCTCTGGAGTCACCGTTCTTCCGCCGATTCAAAGAGTCGCGGCCGCGAAAGCATCGCGTCGCTCGCCTGCATCGAGTTGATCAACCGCTGAAACCGCCGCAGCGCCGCGCGCATCCCGAGAGGGTCGTTCGACGAACGAGAAGTCATGTCCCGATGCATCCCTGGGTGCATCCGCGCGCGACGCTTCGGCACAACCTTATGGAGAAGAAAATGGCGCTCTATCTGAGCTTCCTGAACCTGATCGCCGGCTCGCCGGGCATCCTCGACCGTTTGACGACCGCGCTGAGGCGCGATCGCAAGCGGGGCCCAAGGCCGATCCTGCTCTCGCAGTCCGGCCAGGCGCCGCCGCGCCGGCGATTCCGCGGTGAACTGTGGCGGTATCGCATCCAGTCGATCCGCCTAGTCGAGCTCTCGCCGCATCTGCGGCGCGACATCGGCCTCGACAGCTAGTCGCCCGCAAAGCCCTCCCCCGACTGCGAATGCGGACATTCGTCCGCGGGGCGGGGGAGGGTGGCGGCGATAAATCCATTGCCGCCGGCCTGCGCGCATCTACCATCGCCGCATGCCCAAGCCGCCTTCCCTGCAACAGAAACTGGTCGATGAGATCGACGCCAAGCTGGCGCCGCTCGGGCATTTCCGCGCCCGACCGATGTTCGGCGGCTATGGCCTCTATCTCGATGGCGTGATCTTCGGTCTCGTCGCCTGGGACCGGCTCTGGCTGCGGGTCGATGATCGCAGCCGCCCGGATTTCGAGCAGGCCGGCATGCCGCCCTTCGCCTATTCCCGCGGCGGAGCGTCGGTCAGTCTCAGCTATTTCCGCTGCCCCGACCCCGTCCTCGGCGACTCCGCCAAGCTTCGGAAATGGGTCCGGGAGGCGCGCCGGGCCAGCGTCGAGCGGCCGAAACCCCGCCGGAAACGGCCGCCAGCCGGCCGCTCGAGGAATCCCGCCCGCAGTTGATCTGAATCAATGATCTCTATTGCCCGCTGGGTCATGGTGCCCCCGTACTGAAGTCAGGAGCACTCCATGTCTGCGGTCGGCAAAGGCGACACCTCGCCCTTGGTCTTGGTGGTGGACGACGAGCCGTCGGTCCGGGCCACGCTTTCGCTCTGCCTGCGCGCCGCCGGCTACCAGACGATCTGCGCCGAGGACGGCCGCGCCGCCCAGCAGCTGATCCACGATTTCAGCCCCAGCGCCATCGTCGCCGACATCTTCATGCCGGTGCAGGACGGGCTCGGGCTGATGAACTGGCTGCGCGAGCAGGGCATCAAGATTCCGGTGGTGGCGATCTCCGGCCATGGCCGCTCGGTGGATTTCGACGGACTCGGCATGGCCCGCCGGCTCGGCGCCAGCTCGATCCTGGAGAAGCCCTTCCCCGCCGGCGCGCTCGCGGCGGCGGTGGATTCCGCGCTCGACGCCGTGGCCTACGCCTGACCTCCCCAAATCAAGCCTCGACCAGCCGCTCCGCCTGACGGGCGATATCGCCGTCGGTATCGGCGAACTTCAAGGCGATGGTGCGGAACTCCTCGCGGATCTCC
The DNA here is from genome assembly GCF_041905885.1 of Dongia sp. NCBI lineage: Bacteria > Pseudomonadati > Pseudomonadota > Alphaproteobacteria > Rhodospirillales > Dongiaceae > Dongia > Dongia sp. The sequence goes on from NZ_JAYRKD010000036.1 coordinate 48,149, forward strand.
AGGAACGCATCGGCGATGTCGGGATCGAAATGCCGGCCGCGTCCCTCGGCGATCATCTCGACCGCGCGCTCGTGCGTGAACGGCGGCTTGTAGACCCGGCGGCTGATCAGCGCATCGTAGACATCCGCCACCGCCATCAACCGCGCCGAAACCGGAATCGCCTCGCCCGCCAATCCCTCCGGATATCCCGACCCGTCCCATTTCTCCTGGTGCGACAGGGCGATCTCCTTCGCCAGCTTCAGGAACTCGACCGGCGTACCGAGCTGCCGCTCCGCATGCTCGATGGCATCGCGGCCCAGCGTGGTGTGGGTCTTCATGACCTCGAACTCTTCCGGAGTGAGCTTACCGGGCTTCAGCAGGATCTTGTCGGGAATACCGACCTTGCCGATGTCGTGCAGCGGCGCCGACTTGAACAGAAGATCTATCGCGTGATCGGTGAAGTAGCCGGCGAAGCGCGGATGGTCGCGCAGCTTGACCGCCAGCGCTTTGACATAGTGCTGGGTGCGGCGGATGTGATTGCCGGTCTCGTTGTCCCGGGTCTCCGCCAAAGAAGCCATGGTGAAGATGGTGACATCCTGAATCGCCTGGACCTCGCGCGTGCGGCGAATCACCTCGTTCTCGAGATAGGCGTTCTTGTCCTTCAGGAAGTCCTGGCCGGCTTTCATCTGCAGATGGGTCTTCACCCGCGCCAGCAGGATCGGCGGGCTGATCGGCTTGGTGATGTAGTCGACGGCGCCGGCCTCGAGGCCGACACGCTCGTCATCGCTGCTCGACATCGCGGTCAGGAAGATCACCGGGACATGCCGCGTCCGGGGGTCTGCCTTCAATCGCCGGCAGACTTCGATGCCGTCGAGATCGGGCATCATCACATCGAGCAGCACCAAGTCCGGCGGCAGGTCCGAATGCACAATCCGCAGCGCCTTCTCGCCGGAATTGGCCACCTTCACCCGATAGTGGCTCTTCAGCAGTCCGGTGATCAGCGACAGATTGACCGGCGCATCATCGACGGCGAGGATGGTCGGGACGTTGCCTGATTCGACGGTTTCCATAAGTCCCATCCTTTCAGAGCGCGAGATCGGCGGTTTGGGCGCCGCGGCTCAATTCCTGCAAAGCAGCATCGAAATCGAAGGCATGCGACGCCTCGGCCAGAGCCTCGAACCCCGAGGCGCCGAGGGCCGCACGCAAGGTCTCGGCCTCGGCATCGACCAGATCGACGGCGTCGCTGTCGTCGCTCTTCAACAGGGTCATCAGCCGGCGCATGACGTCGCGCTGTCGCTCGGTATCGTTGGCCGCGCCGTTCTGCGGCCGCGCTTGCGGCGCCGGCAGCGAAGCCCAGAGCTCGGAGATGAGATCGCGCAGGCCGGCGCGCCAGACACCGAGCAGCGGATCGATCTTCTCGCGCGGCGCGCGCTCGCGGATGGCCGCCTCCAGCAGCCCCGCCTGTTCCTGCAGCCGGGTCGCGCCGACGTTGCCGGCCAGCCCCTTCGCGGTATGGGCCAGGCGTTGCGCGGTGGCGAGATCGCGGGCGTCCAGCGCCTCCTGCAGCAGCTGCGGCGCCTTGGTCTGGTCGCGCGCGAATTTCAGCAGCAGGTCGCTGTAGAGCCGCCGCTTGCCGAGCACGCGCGAAAGGCCGAGCTTCACATCGAGCCCGTCGATGTTGAGGCCGGCGGGGTCGAAGCCGTCGGCGAAATCGGCGGCGCTCGCCGGGTGACGGCGCGGCTCAGGCTCCGCCTCTGCGCGCGGCGTCAACCAGCGTGCCAGGGCGCCGAACAGCGCGGCCGGGTCGATCGGCTTGGCGACATGGTCGTTCATCCCGGCGTCGAGGCATTTCTGCCGCTCCGCCGCCATGACATTCGCGGTCATCGCCACGATCGGCAGGCTGTCGAAGCGCGGCTGCTTGCGGATCTCGATGGTCGCGGCGATGCCGTCCATGACCGGCATCTGCATGTCCATCAGCACCAGGTCGAAGCTGCCGTTGGGCGCCGCGCGGAGCTTCTCGAGCGCTACCGCGCCATTCTCCGCCACCTCGACCTTGAGGCCGACTTCCTTCAAGAGCTCGGTCGCGACATCCTGGTTGAAGTCGTTGTCCTCGACCAGCAGAACCCGGGCGCCCTGCAGATTGGCCGGCAGGGTGACGAGTTCCTCACCCGCGGCCTGGCTCTCGCCCCTAGACTCATCGGGTACGGTTCCGAAGATGCGGATCGTGGTGTCGAATAGCAGCGAGGGCGCTACCGGCTTGATCAGCACGGCTTCGATGCCCGCGGCGGGCGCCCGCTTCAGCACATCCTCGCGGCCATGCGCCGTCACCATGATGAGGTGCGGCGCGGGCGCGAGATCGAGGGCGCGGATCGCCGCAGCGGTCTCCAATCCGTCCAGCGCCGGCATCTGCCAGTCGAGGTAGACCGCCTGGATCGGCTTTCCGGCCGCGGCTTCGGCCTTCAGCGCCGCGACCGCCTCGGCGCCGGAACCGGCCTGCAGCGTTTCGAAGGTCATGTCCGACAGCATCTCGGCGAGCACCATGCGGGCGTGCGGGTTGTCGTCCACCACCAGCACCTTGAGCCCGCGCAGGTCCGGGTTCGGGATCAGCGCCTTGCGCTGTGCGGCACCCTTGCCGAGCTTCGCGGTGAACCAGAAGGTGCTGCCCTGCCCGGCCTCGCTCTCGACCCCGACCGTGCCGCCCATCAGCTCGGCGAGGCGCTTCGAGATCGCGAGCCCGAGGCCGGTGCCGCCGTATTTGCGCGTGGTCGAGCTGTCGGCCTGCTGGAAGGACTGGAACATCCGGGCCTTCTGCTCCGGCGTCATGCCGATGCCGGTGTCGCGCACCGAGAAGCGCAGCACCACATAGTCGTCGGCGATCGCATCCGCCTTGACCGCGATGTGGATCTCGCCGGTCTCGGTGAACTTGACCGCGTTGTTGGCATAGTTGATCAGGATCTGCCCGAGCCGCAGCGGATCGCCGCGCAGGGTCGCCGGCACCGTGCGATCGACCTCGATGATGAGCTCCAGTCCCTTGGCGCCGGCCTTTTCCGAGACCAGGGTCGAGACGTTCTCCATCACCTTCTCGAGGTCGAAGTCGATCTCCTCGGTCGAGAGCTTGCCGGCTTCGATCTTGGAGAAGTCCAGGATGTCGTTGATGATGCCCATCAGGTGCTGGCCGGCCTGCTGGATCTTCTTCACGTAGTCGCGCTGCCGCGGGTCGAGCGCGGTCTTCAGCGCGAGATGCGACATGCCGATGATCGCGTTCATCGGCGTGCGGATCTCGTGGCTCATGTTGGCGAGGAAGTCGCTCTTGGCCTGGGTCGCCGCCTCGGCCGCCTGCTTGGCGTTGAGGATCGCCTCCTCGGCGCGCTTCCTCGGCGTGATGTCGCGGACGTTGGCGAAGGCGACGTGCTCGCCTTCCATCTCCAGCATCATCAGCACGACTTCGCTGAAGAACGGCTCGCCGCTGTCCCATTTCCGATTGCACCAGTCGAAGGTGACCGGCCGGCCGGTGCGCACGACTTCGTCCAGCGCCGCCTTGACGACGTCGGCCGAGGCCTTGCCGTCCGGCTGGGTCGGCGGGGTCAGGCGAGGATCCATGATGTCCAGGCCCTGCATCCGCGCGCGGTCCGGAATGCCGAACAGCCGCAAGGCCGCCGCATTGCAGTCGAGGAAGCCCTGGGCGTTGAACAGGAAGAAGGCGTCGAGCGTGTTGTCGAAGATCATGCGGAACTTCTCTTCCGCGCGCTTCCTTTCGGTGATGTCGGTGCAGAAGCCGCAGACCGCGTAGGCCTTGCCGATCTCGTCCATCAGCGGGAACATGGTGTTGATGGCGGTGTGCATGCCGTCGACCAGCGGCAGCTGCTCCTCGGCGATCCGCACCTGGCCGCTCTCGATCACATACTTGTCGCTGGCGACGATCTCCGCGGCCGAGGCCGCCGGGAAGAGCTCATGGTCGGTCTTGCCGACCGCGTCGCCGTCCTTGAAGCCGAAGGCCGCGCTCCAATGCTTGTTGACGAAGAGATACCGGCCATCGACGCCCTTCTGGTAGATGAGGGCCGGCGCGTTGTCCATGATCGCCTGCAGCTCGGCGCGATGCCGCTCGGCGTCGCGTTCGGCCTTCAGGCGCTCTTCCACTTCGTGGCGCAGGCGACGGTTCGAGACCACCGCCCAGGCCAGCAGCAGCGCGATCGCCAGCGGGATCGGCCAGTATTTCGCGGCGATATCGCCCCAGTCGATCGACGCGACATGCGGCAGCCAGCGGTCGCGGATCTCCTGGCGCTCGGCGTCGCTGATGGTTTCGATCGCGCGGTCGATCAGGCCGGCCAGTTCCGGCCAGTCCTTGCGGACGGCGAAATGCAACTCGCTGGTCTTGAAGCCGGCCTCGCCGCGCAGGTCGAGGTTTGCGAGGTTCAACCGGCTGATCAGGAAGGTGGAGACGATGAGGTCGCCGACATAGGCGTCCGCGCGCCCGGATGCCACCGCGCGCAGCGCCGCCTCGGTGTCCTCGACATTGACGATCTTGACGGTCGGCACCTTGACCGGCAGCACATCGTTGATCGCGTAGCCCTTCTCGATCACCACGATCTTGCCGGCGAGGTCGTCGATCGAGCGGATTCCGGAATCGCTGCGCCGGGCGACCACCACGTTGTTGCTGGTGATGTAGGGCTTGGAGAAGGCGAGATAGGCTTCGCGCTCCGGCGTCTGGCCCACGGAGACCAGGAGGTCGACCTCCTGGCGCTTCGCCGCCTCGAGCACGGAGCGCCAGTCGGCATAGACAACCGGCTCGACCATGATGCCCAGCCGCTGGGTGACGAGCGCGAGATAATCGGCGCTGATGCCTTGATGCCGGCCGGTGCGATCCATCAGGTCGAAGGGCGCCCAGCCGCCCTTGTAGAGACCCAGCCGAATCGGCTGATGGTTGGCGAGCCAGGTGCGTTCTTCCGAGGTCAGCGGCACCCAGACAGAGTCGTCGTGCTGCTGAGCCCAGGCGGCGACGCTGATCGACAGCAGCGCCGAGAGCGCAAAGCAGACGGCACGCAGCATGCGGGCGAGCGTCGCCGTTGCGCGATCGATCGTTTGGCGCCGGTTGCTCGCCGCGATCATCCGGTGACCACCTCCGCTCAAGCATCCCCCTCGGGCCGATGGGATTTTACAGAAGTCTAAGGTGCGAAGATTTACCGGACGTTAAGCCTGTTCAGGCCGGATGGACCGGCTGGCGCTTCGCATTAGACGATTGAAGACAAAGGATTTTTCTTCACAGCCGCGCCGCGCGGCAGCGGCTCTGGGCCAGGTCAAATCACACCCGGACTATGATGCTAACCCTGATCTCTAAACAGGCGGGCCTCTCGTTCGCAGCACGGCGGGCCTCATCGCGGCGTGAGAAAATCACAACGGCGCCGGCGCCGTGCCGCGGCTACCGTCCGCATGCAGGCAGCATGGGGCGGGCCATCATGAATGAGGCGGCGATCGGAACGCGCGGTGGCCGGCGGCGCGGCCGTCCGGCGGAAGCCGCGCCCGGTCCGCGGCGGAGCGAAGCTTATCGCCGGCTGCGCAACCCGTTCGCGCCGCAAGCCGTGTTCTCCGACGACCGGATCGAGGCGATCCATGCGACCGCGCTGCGGGTGCTGGAAGAGCTCGGCCTCAAGGTGCTGCTGCCGGAAGCACGGCAGATCTTCGCCGCCGCCGGCGCGCGGGTCGATGAAGAGAGCCAGATGGTGCGGATCGGCCGCGACATCGTCGAGGCCGCGCTCGCCTCGGCGCCGCGTTCCTTCGAAGCCCGCGCCGGCGATCGCGCGCGCGACCTCCGCCTCGAGACCGGCGCCCTCACCTTCGTCGCCGGCTCCGGCACGCCCAACGCGACCGACATCGCGCGCGGCCGCCGCGCCGGCAGCCTCGCGGATTTCCAGGACCTGACCCGCCTCACCCAGAGCTTCGACGTGCTGCATATGCAAGCACCCTATGTCGAGCCGCAGGACATCCCCATCCATCTGCGCCATCTCGAGATGATGCGCACCCAGCTGACGCTCTCCGACAAATTCCCCTTCGTCTATGCCCGCGGCCGCCCGCAGGTGCTGGACTGTTTCGAGATGATCCGTCGCGCCCGCGGCCTGAGTGAATCCGAGTTCGCGGCGGCGGCCCACAGCTACACGATCATCAACACCAACTCGCCGCGCCAGCTCGACATCCCGATGGCCCAGGGCATCATCGATTTCGCCCGCGCCGGCCAGATCTCGGTGATCACGCCCTTCTGCCTCGCCGGCGCCATGGCGCCGATCACCATCGCCGGCGCGATCACCTTGCAGCATGCCGAAGCCCTCGCCGGCCTCACGCTGGCGCAGCTCTGCCGCCAGGGCGCGCCGGTGGTCTATGGCAGCTTCAGCTCCAACGTCGATATGAAATCCGGAGCACCCGCCTTCGGCACGCCCGAGCATTTCAAGGCGACGCTCGGCTCCGGCCAGCTCGCGCGCCATCTCGGCCTGCCCTGGCGCGGCGGCGGCGGCAGCGCCGCCAACATCGCCGATGCGCAAGCCGCCAACGAGACCCAGTTGGCGCTCTGGGGCGCCGTGCTCTCGGGCTGCAGCATGCTGGTCCATTCCGCCGGCTGGCTGGAAGGCGGCCTCGCCTTTTCCTTCGAGAAGATGATCACCGACCTCGAGGTCCTGCAATCGATCGCCGAGCTCTGCGTCGCCACCCCGGCGGATGCCGACGCCATCGGCTTCGATGCGATCGCTGAAGTGAGCCCCGGCGGCCATTTCTTCGCCACCACCCAGACCATGGCGCGCTACCGCAGCGCCTTCTACGAACCGCTGGTCGCCGACCTTTCCAACTACGGCAACTGGACCGAGGCGGGATCGAAGACCGCGACCGAACGCGCGCAAGGGGTGTGGCGCAAGATCGTCGCCGAGTTCCAGCCGCCGGCCGCGACGCAGGGCATCGCCGAGAGTCTCGACCCCTTCATCGCGCAACGCACGGCGGAAGGTGGCGCCGCGCCGGTATCCTGACGGGCCTTTTCCGCCGCCGGATTTCCCGGTAAAAGCCGCAGAACGAAGCCTCATCCGGAGCCCCTTCCCATGGCGAAAGCCGCCCCGAAGACCACCACCCGCAGCGAAACCGATTCCTTCGGCCCGATCGACGTGCCGGCCGACAAGCTCTGGGGCGCGCAGACCCAGCGCAGCCTGCAGAATTTCAAGATCGGCGGGCAACGGATGCCGGTCGGCCTGATCCGCGCTTTCGGCCTGCTGAAGCAGGCGGCGGCGCGCGCCAACATGAAGCTGAAGAAGCTCGACCCGAAACTCGGCAAGGCGATCGACGCGGCGGCGGCGGAAGTCGCCTCCGGCGCGCTGGACGAGCATTTCCCGCTGGTGGTGTGGCAGACCGGTTCCGGCACCCAGACCAACATGAACGTCAACGAGGTCCTGGCCAACCGCGCCAACGAGATGCTGGGCGGCAAGCGCGGCGACAAGAAGCCGATCCATCCCAACGACCAGGTGAACTACGGCCAGTCGTCCAACGACAGCTTCCCGACCGCGATGCACATCGCCGCCGTCCGCCAGGCGCTGGACGAGGTGATCCCGGCGCTGACGCATCTGCAGAAGGCGCTCGACAAGAAGGCCAGGGAGTTCGGCAAGATCATCAAGATCGGCCGCACCCATCTGCAGGATGCGACGCCGGTGACCTTGGGCCAGGAGTTCTCCGGCTATGCGGCGCAGGTGAAGAACGGGATCGCCCGGGTGAAGGCCTGCCTGCCGCGCCTGCTCGACATTCCGCAGGGCGGCACCGCGGTCGGCACGGGCCTCAACGCCGCCAAGGGCTTCGACAAGGCCTTCGCTGCGGAGCTTTCGGCGCTTAGCGGCGTCAAGTTCGTCGCCGCCGAGAACAAGTTCGAGGGCATGGCGGCGCATGACGCCTTCGCCGAGATCTCCGGCGCCTACAACGTGATCGCCGCCTCGCTGATGAAGATCGCCAACGACATCCGGCTCCTGGGCTCCGGCCCGCGCTCGGGTCTCGCCGAGATCAACCTGCCGGAGAACGAGCCGGGTTCCTCGATCATGCCGGGCAAGGTCAACCCGACCCAGGCCGAGGCGATGACCATGGTGGCGGCCCAGATCATGGGCAACAACGTCGCCGTCACCGTCGCCTGCTCCAACGGCCATCTCGAGCTCAACGTCTTCAAGCCGGTGATCATCCACAACGTGCTTCAGTCGGGCCAGTTGATCGCCGATGCCTGCATGAGCTTCACCGACAATTGCGTGGTCGGCATCACCCCGAACCTGCCGCGGATCAAGCAGTCGCTCGACCAGTCGCTGATGCTGGTGACCGCGCTCAACACCCATATCGGCTATGACAACGCCGCCAAGGTGGCGAAGAAGGCGCATAAGGAAGGCACCAGCCTGAAACAGGCGGCGATGGCGCTCGGCCTGCTGACCGAGAAGCAGTTCGATCAATGGGTGCGGCCGGAAGACATGCTGGGGCCCAAGTAAGACACCGCCGCAGTGAGCGTCGAGCAGCAAGTCCACATCACCTATCTGAACGGCGCGGATGTCGCTGCGCTCGCCCTGAGCGACGACGAGATCCTGGGCGCCGTCGAGTCCGGGTTGCGCGCGCAAGGGTCGGGCGCGACGGTGATCGAGCCGCGCGTGCATCTCATTCCGGAGAGCTCGGCGCAGGGACATTTCAACGTGCTGCGCGGCGTGGTGAAGCCGCTGGGCTTCGCCGGCGTGAAGGTGGTCGGCGACTTCGTCAACAACTACAAGCTCGGCCTGCCCTCCGAGATGGCGATCCTCAACCTGTTCGATCCCACCACCGGCATGCCGAAGGCGATCCTCGACGCGACCGCCATCACCGACATGCGCACCGGGGCGATGACCGCGCTGGGCGCGAAGCATCTCGCGCGGAAGGATTCCCGCGTGCTCGGCCATGTCGGCGCGCGCGGCACCGCTTATTGGAACGTGCGGCTGCTCGACCATCTGTTCGACTTCGCGGAGATCCGGGTCCATTCCAAGCGGCCGGAGAGCCGCGATGCCTTCGCGGCACGGCTCTCCGCCGATCTCGGCAAGAAGGTCGTGGCGACCGACAATTGGGAAGATTGTCTGAAGGGCGCCGACATCCTGGTCGAGGCCTCGCGCCTGCCGGCACCCGAGCCCCTGTTCAAGACCGAATGGATCAAGCGCGGCGCCTTCGTCGTTCCCTACGGCACAATGAGCGCGGTCGAGCTCAGCCTGACCGACATCATGGACAAGATGGTGGTCGATGACTGGGGCCAGTGCCGCAAGGGCCTGCCCTTCGGCGCGCTGCGCGCCCATGTCGATTCCGATCGGCTGAGCGAAGCCAACCTGCATGCCGAGCTGGGCGAGATCGTCGCCGGCAAGAAACCCGGCCGCGAAAGCGACGACGAGACCATCCTGTTCTGGCATCGAGGCCTCAGCCTCAGCGACATCGCGCTGGGTGCCGCCCTGCTCGACAAGGCGGCGGGCCGCGGCCTCGGCCAGAGCCTGCGTTTCCGCTGATGGCGGACTCGCCGACCCGGCTCAGCAAGCATTCGGTCAGCATCGCCGGCCACCGCACCAGCATCACGCTTGAAGCGGCCTTCTGGGAAGCGCTGACCGCGATGGCCCAGCAGCGTGGGACCACGGTCGCCGGGTTGATCGCGGCGATCGACGATGCGCGCGCCGCCGATCCCGCGACGCCGAACCTCTCCAGCGCGATCCGGGTCTTCGTGCTGAACGAGCGCAACACCGGCTGAGTGCGCTCACGCGGAGGCCGGGGCCGCGGCGCGGGTCGGGCGCGCGTAGCGCTCGTAGAAGCCGCCGCATTCCTTGGCCGCCTGGGCCAGGAAGGCGGCGGCCCGCTCCGGATAGTTGGCTTCCTCCATGCGGTTTGCGAAGCGGTCGAGCATCCGCAGCCGGACCACTTTCTGCGCGACTCCGATCTCGCTGGTGGCGTCCAGGAACTTCGCGCGGGTCGCGGCGTGGAGGTCCATCCAGCGCTGCGCCGGGCGGCGCGAGCCGGCCGGGTCGTAGGCGTAGACCTGGCGGCGGTCGATCTCGATGCCGAAATTCGCTTTCACCGAGGCCGCCACGCGCGTCGGGGTCTCGTAGCGCGCCAAGCCGCGCACGATGAAGGCCTTGACCTCGTCGGGCAGTTCGGGCTTGGGCTTTTGATTCTGTCTGCGTCCGGTCTGTGTCGTCGCATCCTCCGCGCCCGCGCCGTCGGCGGCTTCCGCAGAGTCTGCCGCGGGATCGGGTGCAATGCCGAGCTGCGCCTTCGCCAGCGCGCCCAAGGCGTCGATCGCCGCGTCGCGCTCCTCGCGGGTGACGCGGGGCTCATCCACCGGGTCCGATGGAATATGCAGGGAGGGCGGAATTTGCAGGGCGTACGCTTCCAGCGGGGATTCCGCATTCTGTCTGCGTCCGGTCTGCGTTGCGGGGGCATCGTCCGGCACAACGGAGAACGGCGTCGGCGCGGGCGTCTCGACCTCGGCCATAAGGGTGAACGCGGGTTCCGCCGGCTGGTCCGCCGGAAGCTGCACGGATTCCTTGTCCTGTCTGTGCTCGGTCTGCGTCGGCAGCGTGATTTCGCCTTTCCAGTAGGGGACCACCTGGTCGGCGTCGAACGCGATGCCGAAACAGCCGCGCACGGCGGCGGCGATCCGCTCGGGCGCCTCGCGGCGGCGCAAGCGGGTTTCGATGAACGACTTCAGACGGTCCGGCGAGAACTCCACGGCGTCTGCGTGCTGTCTGGTTGCGGTCTGGGTCGAGGTCATGGGGCTTCCTCACGGGGCTCGGCGACGCGGGGCCGTCGCCTTCGGTTTTTGCCAAGCGGGAACGCGGCACAAAGCGGTGCCGGAAAGCGGAAAAGCCCGCAGGGCGGGGGCGCAGGCGGCCGGGGACATGGCCACACTGCGGAAGGCAGTATAGCCTAGACGAGAAACTTATACAATAGTGTGCTTATTGCCTTAAAACGCTGCGCAGCCATGTGCTGGATTTCGGGCGCTCAGGCTGCACGCGCCCCCATCCCGGCCTTCCCCCTGAAGGGGGAAGGGGAAGATCGGCTCGGTGGCCCCCCCCCGCGCTTCGTTCAGTTCCCGCTGGCGCCCGGTTCTCCCGCGGGCTCCGTGGTCGTTTCGTTGCCGGGGACCGGAATGAGCTCGCCCGGCGCCGGTTCGGCGGGTGCCGGTTCCGCGGGTGCAGCCTCAGCGGGTGCAGCTTCGGCGGGTGCGGCCTCAGCCGGAGC
>NZ_JAYRKD010000003.1:0-304219 GCF_041905885.1 Dongia sp.
CGGCCAGCAGTCAACAGCGACTGCACCGTAAAGGCCGGACATATGGACGCTATCGAACCGGCTCACCACAACGCTCGCATTCGCTTGCAAGATCGGGGGCCGTCCACATATGGATGGTCCGCCTTCGCGGACCATGACGAGGGAAAGAGATTCATTCACCAGCCCGTGCAGCCATCTGCTTCTCATAACTCTTGCGCGCGGCCTCGACTTCCTTGCGGGTCGAGACTTCCGGCACCGCGACTTCCCACCAGGCGCCGCCCTCCTGGGTCGAGATCATCGGGTCGGTGTCTATCACGATCACATGGGTGCGGTCGCTGGTCTTGGCCTTGTCCATCGCGGCTTCGAGCTCGGCAATGCTGCCGACCTTCTCGGCGATGGCGCCCATCGCCGCGGCGTGCGCCGCGAAGTCGATCGGCACATCCATCTTGCGGTGGGCATCGACCAGCAGGTTGTTGAACGGCCGCCCGCCGCAGGCCTGCTGCAGGCGGTTGATGCAGCCGAAGCCGCCGTTGTCGAGCACGACGATGTCGATCTTGGCGCCCATCATCACCGAGGTGGCGATCTCGGAATTCATCATCATGTAGCCGCCGTCGCCGATGAGGGCGAGGACGCGGCGCTCCGGCTGGGCCAGCTTCACGCCCAAGGCACCGGCGATCTCATAGCCCATGCAGGAGAAGCCGTATTCCATGTGGTAGCCCTTGGGGTCGCGGGTCTTCCACAGCTTGTGCATCTCGCCCGGCAACCCGCCGGAGGCGTTGACCACCACGTCGGTCGGGGCCGACTTGCGGTTGACCGCGCCGAGCACCTGGGCGTCGGAGGGCAGGGCATTGCCCTTCGGCGCGGCGGTCACGGCGTCGACGGCGCCGCGCCAGCGCGCGATCTCCGCCGTGCCGCGGGCCGCGCGGTCGGCCGGCACTTTCCAATCGCCGAGTGCAGCACTCAGCAAGGGCAGGGTCACGCGCGCGTCGCCAACCAGCGGCAGCGCATTGTGCTTCCAGGCATCGTAGGCGGCGACGTTCAACTGGATCAGCTTCGGCTTCGACTTGAACAGCGCCCAGGAGCCAGTGGTGAAATCCTGCAATCGGGTGCCGATCGCCAGCACCACGTCGGCATCGCTGGCCAGCGTGTTGGCGGCGCTCGAGCCGGTGACGCCGACTGAACCGAGATTATGCGGGTCGTCCCAGTTGAGCGCGCCCTTGCCGGCCTGGCTCTCGCCGGCCATCAGCCCATGCTTGCTCAAGAAAGCGCGGGCTTCCGCGACGGCTTCCGAGTAGTGCACGCCGCCGCCGAGGATCACCATCGGCCGCTTGGCGTTGCGCAGCGCCTCGGCAGCGTCGGCGACCTCGCGCGCATCCGGCGCCGGGCGGCGTAGGCGATGCTTGCGCTTCTCGAAGAATTCCACGGGGTAGTCATAGGCCTCGGCCTGAATGTCCTGCGGCAGGCAGAGCGTCACCGGACCGCAATCGGCCGGGTCGGTCAGCACCCGGATCGCCTGCGGCAGGCTCTGGAGGATCTGCTCCGGGCGCATGATGCGGTCCCAGAAACGCGAGACCGGCTTGAAGGTGTCGTTGACCGAGAGCGTCGGGTCGCCATAGACCTCGATCTGTTGCAGCACCGGATCGGGCAGGCGGCTGGCGAAGATGTCGCCGGGGAGCAGCAGCACCGGCAGGCGATCGACATGGGCGAGCGCGGCGGCGGTCACCATGTTAGTGGCGCCGGGGCCGATCGAGGTGGTGGCGGCCATGAACTGCTTGCGGTTCTTGGCCTTGGCATAGGCGATCGCGGCCAAGGCCATCGACTGTTCGTTATGCGCGCGATAGGTCGGCAGCACGTCGGTCGCGGCGGCCAGCGCCTCGCCCATGCCGGCGACATTGCCGTGGCCGAAGATCGCGAAGGTGCCGGCGACCAGCGGCACTTCCTTTCCATCGATCTCGCTGCGCTGCGCGGCGAGGTAACGCACCACCGCCTGCGCCATGGTCAGTCTGATGGTCTTCATGTTCGTTCCATCCCATCTCTTCTTCGTCATGGTCCGCGCAGGCGGACCATCCACGCGTTTCTTTCCGGTCGCCCCTAACTCGTGGATCCTCCGCCTTCGCGGAGGATGACGACGAGAAGGGGCACGTTCAGCGCGTCACGCCGCCGCCGATTGCGGCGCGAGCCAGATTTCGATCAAGCGACGATAGTTGTCGGCGACGTTGGCGGCAAAGGCCTCGGCGTCGCACTTGCCGAGCAGCCAGTCGCGGGCCGGCGCCATGAAGATCGAGCGGCCGATGGCGAAGCCTTTGCAGATCGGGTGGTGGCGGGCGGTCTTGAAGGCGGCCGCCAGCTCGTCCTCGGGCGCCTCCAGGCCGAGCAGCACGACGCCGCGGCAATGCGGGTCGCTCCTCTCGATCTCGGCGGCGACGCGGCGCCAACTCGCGTCGCTCATCGCGGGAAGCTTCCACCAGTCGGGCTTGATGCCATGGGCGTAGATCTCGGCCAGCGCGCGGGGCAGGGTGCTTTCGTCGCTCGGCATGGCTTTCGGCGGAATGACCTCGACCAGCAGGTCATGGCCGGTGCCGATGCAGGCCTCCTGCAGTTGAGCGAGGTAGCCGAGCTGCTCCTGCTTCAGCATCTCGCCATCGTTCGGGTGGTAGAAGACCAGGCATTTCGCGGTGTGATCGGCGGGCCAGGCGCGCATCTCCTGCGCAATGTTGGGGCCGGTCTCGAAGCGTAAGGGTCGCGAGCCGGGGAGCTCCACCGGGCGCGCGATCCAGAGGCCACGCCCGGTCAAATGCTCCAGCACCGCCTGGCCGAAACGGCCGTCGCAGAGGACGCCGGCGCGGCCGGGGAAATCCTTGGCCACGGAAAGCACGGCCTGGCCGATAATCTCCTTCAGCTCGCCGATCTTGCTCAACGGCTGGCCGACCTCCTTCACCAGCGCCTCGCATTGCGAGCGGTGGTCGAAGGCGAGCGCCATCACCTGCGGCCATTGCGTGGCGCGGTTGGTGACGCGGTGCAGGTGGTTGAGGCGCGGGTCGAGATCGGGGCGCTTCACGTCCTTGGCACGGGAGAGGTAGTCGTCGAGCTCGATCTTGCTCGGCATGGCGGGCGCGCAGCCGTGGCGTGAGACCACCAGCGCACCGCAGGCATTGGCATAGATGCAGGATTTCTCGATGCCCTCGCCGTTGATCCAGCCGCGCAGGTAACCCGACATGAAGGCGTCGCCGGCGCCGAGCACGTTCAGCACCTCGACGGTGACGCCCTTGACCGTGATGCCGTCGTCCAGCGTGTTGCCGATCTCGGCGGGGAAGACGCTGCAGCCCAGCGGGCCGCGCTTCACCACGATCTCGGCCTGGCTCTTCGCACGCGTGTTGCGGAGCGCCACCATGATGTCGTCGGAGCCGCCGGCGATGCAGTGCTCCTCCTCGGTGCCGACGATAAGGTCGCAATGCGGCACGATCTTCTGCAGATGCTGCGACACGCCTTCCGAGGCGATGTAGCGGATCTCGCCCATGCCGCGGCTCGTCAGGCCCCAGAGCACGGGGCGGTAGTCGATGTCGAGGATGACCTTGGTGCCGGCCTTCTTTGCCAGCGCGATCGCCTGATGGCTGACCTTATTGATGCTCTCGGTCGAGAAATGCGTGCCGGTCACCAGCAGCGCCTTCGCCGCGCCGATGTAGGCGGCGTCGAAGTCCTCAACCTGCAGGTTCATGTCCGCGCAGTTCTCGCGGTAGAAGATCAGCGGGAAGGTGTCGCGGTCCTTGATGCCGAGGAGTACCAGCGCGGTGAGGCGCGAGGGGTCGGTCGAGACATGGCCGGTATCGACGCCTTCGCGGGCGAGCGTTTCGCGCACGAAGCGGCCCATATGGTCATCGCCGACCCGGACCAGCATCGACGACTTCAAGCCCTGCCGCGCGGTGCCGACGGCGATATTGGCGGCGCAGCCGCCGATATACTTGGCGAAGCTCGCGACATCCTCCAGTCGCGCGCCGAGCTGCTCGGCGTAGAGATCGACCGCGGCGCGCCCGAGGCAGATCAGATCCAGCGACCGCTCCGCCATGAACCTATTTCCCGTCCTTCAGCTCTTCGGGGAACCAGAAGACGGCGTTCTTCTCCATCACCCATTTATGCTCTTCGGTGAAGTCGGGGATGCCATAGGGGTTGTCGGGGAGATGGCGGATCACCCAGGCGTAATACATGCCGTAGCCGGGGGCGGCGGTCTGCGCGTGGTCGTTGCCGTCGAAGATCTTCACCGTGTCGTATTGCTTGACGCGGAAGACCTGCGGGCCGTTCTCGGCGAGGCCATAACCCTGCGGCGCGGTGAAGCGATAGTGATAGATCTCCGGCTGCGCATGGTGGTGGGGCGGATACGAGGACCAGCGGCCGGGCATGGTGATCACCTCGCCCAGCACCAGCTCGGCATTGGGATCGGAATTGCTGCGGTCGAAGATGGTGCGCACGAAGCGCAGACAGGTATCGCCGACCTGGCCCTTGCCGCGATGCTCGTTGGCGACGGTCTCGTAGAATTTCGGCTCGAACTTCTTGGTGTTGGCGGTGCGATAGACGGTGAACTCGGTGTCCTTCTCGGCGCGCAGCCGCACCGTGGTGCCGCCCGGCACGTGGATGCATTTCGGGCTCTCGTCGAAGATCGAGCCGCGGGTCCATTCCTTGGTGACATTGCCGACCGAGAGCGAAGCGGCGCCGGTCATCAGCAGCCAGGCGGTCTCGCCCTCGGCCACCTGTTCGGCGGTCTCGCCGGCCTTCATCCGGCAGACGCCGAAGGCGATGCCGGTGTTGTCCTCTCGGTCGTCGACCGAGGTCACCCAGGTCATGCCGGCGGGGAAGCCGTTGCGATTGTTGGCCAAGTGCAGGGTCATCGTGAATTTCCGTGCGATTCTTGCGGTTGTGGTCGGCGACACCTTAGCCCGAAACCTGGGCCGGGTGCTGCCGCCGAAGGGGCTGTTTTCTAAAGTTTACGATAATGGAAAAATAATTCTATAGCAACCCGCCGTGGCTGTGATAAAGAACAGGTAGAACGCCACTTGGAGCGTTCCAATTTATCACGCCTGCGGAGCCCGGAGGAGAGGTCATGAGCGTCAGAATCGGCATCAATCCCATCACTTGGACCAATGACGATCTGCCGTCCCTGGGGGGAGACACGCCGCTCGAGACCTGCCTCTCCGAGGCGCATCAGGCGGGCTATGCCGGGATCGAGATGGGCGGCAAGTTTCCGCGCGAGGCGAATGCCCTGAAAGCGGTGCTGGCGAAGCACCACTTGGCGCTGATCTCCGGCTGGTATTCCGGCCGCGCCTACAAGAATGCCGACGCCAAGAAGGAGTTCGAGGAGGCCTTGCCGCATCTCGAGCTGCTGAAGGCCAACGGCTGCCAGTACGTGGTCTATGCCGATACCAGCGGCGGCGATCATGGCGGCATCGACACGCCGATCTCGAAGCGGCCGAAGATGCCGGACGCCGACTGGAAGGATTACGGCAAGAAGCTCACCGAGCTCGCCGAGAAGATGGCGGATTTCGGCGTGCGGATGGCCTTCCATCATCACATGGGCACGGTGGTCGAGACCGATGCCGAGGTGGACAAGATGATGGCGAACACGGGTCCGGCGGTGGGGCTGCTCTTCGACAGCGGCCACTCGGCCTTCTCGGGCGGCGATCCGATTGCGCTGGCCAAGCGGCATGCCAAGCGGGTGGTGCATGTGCATTGCAAGGATTCGCGCAAGCCCATCCTCGACAAGGCGCGGGTCACCGATGCGAGCTTCCTGCGTTCGGTCCTGGAAGGCATCTTCACCGTGCCGGGCGACGGGCAGGTGGATTTCCTGACCATCCTCAAAGTCTTCCACGACGCGGGCTATGCCGGCTGGCTGGTGGTCGAGGCCGAGCAGGATCCGGCCAAGGCGCATCCGCTGACCTACGCCAAGATGGGCTACGAGAACCTGAAGAAGCTCGCCACGCAGGCGGGCTTCCAGGTCGCGGCCTAGTTCCCTTTCAAGACGGCGCGTGCGGCTTCGGCCGCCGTGCCGACATAGGCGCTGTCACCGTGGATCAGCGTGAGGATGGTGGCGCCCTCGGTCAGGATCTGCAGGGCGCGCGCCGCTTCTTCCGGCCGCTTCAGGCCGCGTCGGCGCAGTTCGTCGGCGAAGACCCGCTCGATCATCGCCTTGTGCCTGCGCGCGGCGGTGCGGCCAGGATGGCCGGGTAGGTCCGCCAGCTCGAGCGCCAGCCGGGTGAAGCCGGATCCTTCCCAGCGCTTTTTTGCCGACCATGCGGCGAGGCGCTCAAAGATGGTGGCGACGAAGTCTTCGGCGGAGCCGCCCTGCTGCGTCGCCCAGGTCTTGATGCGCGCGACCGCGAGGGTGCTCTGGCGTTTCAGCATCTCGCCGAACAGCCGGTCCTTGCTGTCGAAGTGATTGTAGAGCGTGCGCTTGGTGATGCCGGCGCGCGCGGCCACCGCATCCATGCTGATCCGGCTGAAGCCGCGCTCGTAGAACAGCTGATAGGCGGTGCCGAGGATCCGATCCCGGTTGTCCGATTGCCGCGGCATGGTCTGCTCCAAAGTATACCGTATAGTGAATTTACGCCTTGGCCGAAGCGGCGCAAGCTCTCGCCATGCGCAAGATCGAAACCATTTCCGTCCGGCCGGTGAACGTGCCGCTGGCGCGGCCGATCCGCACCGCGGTCGGTCATCTGCCGGCGGCGGCGCTGGTGCTGATCGATATCCGCAGCTCGGACGGCATCCTGGGCAGCGCCTATCTCTTCGCCTACAAGGCCAGCATGCTAAAGCCGCTGGTGGCGACGGTCGAAGCGGTGGCCAGCGAGATCATCGGCCACGGCGCCGATCCCTTTCCCGTCAGCCAACGCCTGGAATTGAGCTTCCGCCTGCTGGGGCGGCAGGGGCTGGTGGCGCTGGCGATGTCGGGGATCGACATGGCGCTCTGGGACATTGCCGCTCTTGCCCAGGAGTTGCCGCTGGCGCGCCTGCTCGGCGGTGTCACGCTCCCGATCCAGGCCTATGACAGCTTCGGCATCATCGACATCGAGGCAGATCGCGCCGAGATCGAGCGCTCGATCCGGCGCGGCTTTCGCGGCATCAAGATCAAGATCGGCGGCGGTGCCGTTGAGGACGACGTCGCGCGGGTGAGGGCGGTGCGCGAGATCATCGGCAGTTCAGTCGCGCTGATGGTGGACTATAACCAGTCGCTCGATCCGGCGGAGGCCTGCCGCCGCATCGAACAGATCCGCGCATTCGATCTCACCTGGGTCGAGGAGCCGGTCCCGGCCGAGGATCTGGTCGGGCATCACCATGTCCGCGCCACGACCGGCATGCGGATCCAGACCGGCGAGAACTGGACCTTTCCGGAGCAGATGGAGAAGGCGATCCGCGCCGGCGCTTCGGACTACGCCATGCCGGATGTGCAGAAGATCGGCGGCGTCACCGGCTGGATCAAGGCGGCGGCCCTGGCGGAGGCGGCGCAGCTGCCGGTTTCCAGCCATGTCTTCGCCGAGGCGAGCGCGCATCTGCTGGCTGTCACGCCGACCGCCCATTGGCTGGAATGGATGGACAAGGCCGGGCCGCTGCTCCAGGAACCGCTGACCGTCGCACAGGATGGCACGGTCACCGCGCGCGGCCCGGGCCTCGGCATCGCGTGGGACGAGAAAGCGGTGGCGCGCTTCGCCGCCTAGCGTCCTCGCGCTAGTCGTCCCGAGACAAGGCCGCCTCGCGAGCGGCTTCTTCCTCGCCATCAGGGAGGGATTCGACGCCGGCTTCCTTGGCGGCGCGCTGGTCGCGGCGCTTGGGCGGCGGGCCGTTGACCTGGCCGTCGGTCGACGCCGGACTATCGGTGCGGCGGTCTTCCTCTTCGGGGCGGATGACGCGGGGTGCTTTCGGGGCCATGAAAGCTGAACCCCGCCTCAGGCAGCGCGTTCCCTAGATCGAGCGCAGCATTCCGCCGTCGACTGCGATCGCCTGGCCGTTGATATAGCCGGCCTGCTCCGAGGCCAGGAAGGTCGCGACCGCGCCGAAATCCTCCGGCTTGCCGAGGCGGCCGGCGGGGATGGTGCGGTCGATCTCTTCCTGGTCGTAGGGGAAGTCCTTCAGCCGGTCGGTCAGGGTCGAGCCCGGCATCAGGCAATTGACCGTGATCCCGTCCTTGCCGACCTCGCGGGAGAGCGAGTTGAAGAGGCCGTGCAGACTCGGCCGCAAGGCGTTGGAGATGGTGAGGCCGTCGAGCGGCTCTTCGGCGGCGACCGAGGTCACCACCATGATCCGGCCCCATTTGCGCTGCTTCATGCCCGGCAGCGCCAGCCGGATCATCTGCACCGTGCTCATGAACAGGTTCTCGAAGGCGGCGCGCCATTGCGCATCGCTGGTGCCGTCGAACACGGTCGGCGGCGGGCCGCCGGTGTTGGCGACCAGGATGTCGATGCCGCCGAGCCTGGCATTGACTTCCGAGATCAGCTTCTCGGCGGCGCCGGCCTGCGAGAGGTCGGCGATAAAGCCCTCGGCCTTGATCTCGGCCGCGGTCTTGGCGACCGAATCCTTGTTGCGCGAGGCGATGGCGACTTTGACACCTTCCGCGGCAAGCCCCGCCGCGATGGCGCGGCCGAGCCCCTTCGACGAGCCGGTGACCAGGGCGCGCTTGCCTTTGATATGGAGGTCCATTCGGGTTCCCTAAAACTGCACGTCGATTTCGACCGCCCCCAGGCCGGCGAGCTCGTAGTGGAACTTGCAGGCTTCGCTGGGGAACTGGGTGCGGATCAGGCTGCCGGTCAGGACGATGTCGCCCTTCTTCAGCGGACGATCGGTGCGCATGCGGAAGTTGGCGAGCCAGGCCAAGGGGATGAAAGGGTGGCCCAGCGCGTCGCGGCCATGGCCGCGATCGACCAGCTGGCCGTTGCACAGGATCGTCGCCTCGATGCCGGCGAGATCGGCGGGCGGATCCTGCCATTGGCCGACCACGATGCCGGCGTTCCAGGAATTGTCGGCGATCAGCGACAGGGCTTCGAGCGTCGCATAGTCGGCGTTGCGGTCATCGACCAGCTCGACGCCCGGCGCCACCTGCGCGTCGCGGATCAACTCTTCCTGGGAATAGGGTACCGGGCGGAACGGGAAGTCATGGGCGAGCTTCACCGCAACCTCGAACTCCAGGCCGAGATGGGTGTATTCCATCGCGTCGACCGTGGCGGGCGCGCGGTAGATCCGGTTGGCGGCGACATAGCCGGACACCGGCGAATCGATGCCGCACATCTCCTGCATCTTCTTGGTGGTGAGGCCGATCTTGAAGCCGCCGACCTGGGTGTTGCCGGCTGCCATGATGCGGCGCGCGTAGGAATCCTGCACCCGATAGGCGGCATCGACGTCGTTGATGCCGCGCTCGCGGGCGAAGGGCACGAACTGCTCACCGATGTCATGCGCTTCCATCAGCATCAGCGACGTGACCTCGGTCCGCGCCTTCTCGATGCTCGGGCTGATCGCCATGGCGTTACTCTCCCCCGGTGTTCCTGGCGCCAATCATAGAGCTTCGGGAAAGCTAGGCAAATGGCGGCGCGGAGCCCCGGTCCTATTCCCCGTAGGGCACCCAGATGTTCTTGATCTGGGTGGCGTGACGGAGGAAGGACTCCCCCTGGTTGTCGGTGGCCGTCCAGTCGCGGGGGCCGGATTCGCACCACGTGGCCTTGAGATTGCCGGCGGAGCCACGCTCGACCAGGGCAACGCCGTCGGCGCCGCCGAAATACCAATGGCAGGCGACCTCGTCATGCTCGGCCAGGGTCTTGGCGAGCAAGTCGCGCTCGCCGGTCACGATGTTGACGACGCCGTCGGGCACGTCGCTGGTTTCCAGCACCTGGTAGAAGTCGGTGGCGCTCAGGGGATGGAGCGGCGCCGGTGAGGCGACCACGCGGTTGCCCATGGCGATCGCCGGGATCACCAGTGAGATGAAGCCGAGCAGCGGCGCCTCATCGGGGCAGGAGATCGCCATCGTGCCCCAGGCTTCCGGCATCGCCAGGGTCACATGCCGCGCCTTGGTGTAGTGGACGCGGCCGTCATACTTATCGGCCCAGGCGGCGTAGTGGATGATGCGCGAGACCGCAGCATCGACCTCGGTGCGGGCGGCTTTCTTCGCCGCACCGGTCATCGCAGTCAAACGCCCGGCGAACTCGTCGGCGCGGGCGGAGAGGTTCTCGGCCAGGAAATAGAGCACCTGGGCGCGGGAATGGCCGGAGAGCGCGGTCCAGCCGGTCGCCTTCGACGCAGCCTCGACCGCGTTGCGGATGTCCTTGCGGTTGCCCAAGCCCGCCTGGCCGATCGAATGGCCTTTCGCGTCCAGCACGGAATAGGAATAGCCGCTGTCCGGGCGCGCCTGCTTGCCGCCGATGAACAGCTTGGCGGTGCGGTCGAGTGCCGGCTCGCCGGTGAAGGCAGAGGCGGTCGGCTCGGCGCTGAGCTTCGCCTTGGCCGCTTCCTTGCTGCCCTTCTTCTTCACGGGCGCGAGGTATTCGACCATGCCTTCGCGGCCGCCCTCGCGGCCGAACCCGGATTCGCGATAGCCACCGAAGCCGGCGGCAGCGTCGAACATGTTGGTGCCGTTGATCCAGACCACGCCGGCCTTGATCCGCGCGGCGAGGTCGAGGCAGCGGTCGATATTCTCCGACCAGACCGAGGCGGAAAGGCCATAGGCCGAGTTGTTGGCGAGCGCCGCCGCTTCATCGGGCGTGCGGAAGGTGGTGCCGGCCAGCACCGGCCCGAAGATCTCGACCTGGGCGATGGTCGAGGCGGGCTCGACATTGGTGAAGAGGGTGGGCGGGAAGAACCAGCCCTTGCCGGGCAGCTTTGCGGAAGGCTGGAAGCAGGCGGCGCCTTCCTGGCGGCCCTTCTCGACCAGCGACGCGATGCGGTCGAGCTGGACCTTGGCGACGATCGCGCCGATGTCGATCGACTTGTCGAGCGGGTCGCCGACCCGCAGCGTTTCCATGCGGCGCTTCAGCTTGTCGTAGAAGCGTTCGGCGCCGCCTTCCTGCACGAGAAGCCGCGAGCCAGCGCAGCAGACCTGGCCCTGGTTGAACCAGATGGCATCGACCACGCCCTCGACCGCGCTGTCGAGATCGGCATCGTCGAAGACGATGAAGGGCGACTTGCCGCCGAGCTCGAGGGTGAGCTTCTTGCCCGATCCGGCGGTGGCCTTGCGGATTTCGCGGCCGACCTCGGTCGAGCCGGTGAAGGCGATCTTGTCCACGTACGCGTGGTTGACGATCGCCGCGCCTGTCGCGCCGTCGCCGGTCACGATGTTGAAGACGCCCTTCGGCAGGCCGACCTCGTCGCAAATCTCCGCCAGTGCCAGCGCCGTGAGCGGCGTGTATTCGGCGGGCTTCAGCACCACCGTGTTGCCGGCGGCGAGGGCCGGGGCCACTTTCCAGGCCAGCATCAGCAGCGGGAAATTCCAGGGGATGATCTGGCCGCAGACGCCGACCGCGCCCATGCCGGGGAATTCGCTCTCCAGCAAGGCGGCCCAGCCGGCATGGTGATAGAAATGGCGCGCGACCAGGGGCACGTCGATGTCGCGAGATTCGCGGATCGGCTTGCCGTTGTCGAGGCTTTCCAGCACGGCCAGGAAGCGCTCGCGCTTCTGCACATGGCGGGCGATGGCGTAGAGATAGCGCGCGCGTTTCTCGCCGGAAGTCTTGGACCAGGCCGGATAGGCGGCGCGGGCCGCGGCGACCGCGGCATCGACATCCGCGCTGGAACCTTGCGCGACCCTGGCGATCACCGTGCCGTCAGCCGGGTTATGGACGTCGAACAGCTTGCCGCCGCTCTTCCATTCGCCGCCGATGTAATGGCGGAAACCGGATTGATGCTTGCCGAGCCAGGCGGTGACGGCGTCCTTGGCTTCCGGCGCCGGGCCGTAGTCCATGGTCTGCAGGATTTCTTTGACGGTGCTCATCTTGATCAGGCCATGGCGTGACGGTTGAGGGCGGCGTAACGCCCGGTGACGTAGTGTTCGAGCTGGCGCTCGATGTCGGCGAGCATGGAGCTGGCGCCGATCCGGAAGAGGTCGGGCTCCAGCCAGGCGCGGCCGAGTTCCTCCTTCATCAGGATCTGCCAGTTCATCGCGTCCTTGGCGGTGCGCAATCCGCCGGCGGGCTTGAAGCCGACCTTGAAACCGGTGGCTTCGAGATAGTCGCGGATGGCGCGGACCATCACCAGGGAGACGGGCAGGGTGGCGTTGACGTCTTCCTTGCCAGTCGAGGTCTTGATGAAGTCGGCGCCGGCCATCATCGCGGTCATGCTGGCGCGATAGACGTTGCGCAGAGTCTTCAGATCGCCGGTGGCGAGGATGGCTTTCAGATGCGCCGGGCCGCAGGCGGCGCGCATCGCAGCGATCTCGTCATAGAGCGCGGTCCAGTCCTGGCCGAGCACATGGGCACGGGTGATCACGATGTCGATCTCGCCCGCACCATCGGCGACGGCGCGGCGGATTTCTTCGAGCCGCAGGTCGAGCGGCATCAGGCCGGCCGGGAAGCCAGTCGCGACCGAGGCGACCGGGATGCCGGAGCCGGTCAGCGCTTCGACGGCGGGCTTCACCATGGTCGGGTAGACGCAGACTGCGCCGACCTTCGGCGCGTCGTCGGCAAGACCGAGCGCATCGACGATATCCGCGCGCAACGGCGACTTCGCCTTGGCGCAGAGCCGATGCACGCGCGCGGGCGTGTCATCGCCGGCGAGGGTGGTGAGGTCGATGCACTGGATCGCCTTCACCAGCCAGGCGGCCTGGTATTCCTTCTTCACGCTGCGGCGCGCGGGCAGCGAGGCGGTGCGGCGCTCGACGGCGGAGAGGTTGACGGTCGGCCCCAGCACCGCTTCCTCGTTGAAGGCGATGCCGCTGTTGCGCGGGTGGTTGTGGCCAGGTTCGGCGGGCGCCGCTTTGCGTTTCGGATCGGTGGCGAGATTCATGAGCATCTCCTCAAGGCGGGGACCTTGCGTCTCCCCCTGATCCAAGTCAAGCGCAACCGGCAAGCGGATTTTCCGCGCTTTTCCAAGTGGTTCGGACTGGATTTCGTTCCGGTGGCTGTGCATTCTTTGGGCCATGAGCCAGCCTGCCACGAACCCTCCGAAGGCCGCTGCATCGGCGTCCAAGGATCCGCTCCTGCAGCCCTTCAAGCTGCGGCATCTCCATTTGAAGAACCGGGTGATCTCGACCTGCCACGAGCCGGCCTATTCCGAGGATGGGCTGCCGAAGGAGCGCTACCGGCTCTATCACGTCGAGAAGGCCAAGGGTGGCTGCGCCATGACCATGATCGGCGGCTCGGCCACGGTCGATGTGGATTCACCGCAGGCCTTCGGCAACCTGCGCGCCGGCAGCGATGCGATCATCCCCTGGTTCAAGCAGCTGGCCGACGCGGTGCATGAATATGACTGCCATGTCATGTGCCAGATCACCCATCTCGGCCGACGCACCAACTGGAACAAGGAGAACTGGCTCCCTGTGGTCTCGGCTTCGGCGGTGCGCGAACCGGCGCATCGCGCCTTTCCGAAGGTGATGGAGGATTTCGAGATCGAGCGGATCGTGAAGGCCTACGGCGCGGGCGCGCGGCGCTGCCGCGAGGGCGGCCTGGACGGGGTCGAGATCGAATCCTACGGCCATCTGTTCGATGCCTTCCTCTCTCCCGCGACCAACAAGCGCGACGACAACTACGGCGGCAGCCTCGAGAACCGCATGCGCTTCCCGCTGGCGGTGCTGCAGGAAATCCGGCGCCAGGCCGGATCCGATTTCATCCTCGGCATCCGGATGGTGATCGACGAGACCGATCTCGAGGACGGGCTGAAGTTCGAGGAAGGCCTTGAGATCGCGCGGCGCTTCCAGGATGCCGGGCTGATAGACTACGTCAACGTGATCAAGGGCCATATCGAGAGCGACGAGGCGATCAGCCACGTGATCCCGGTGATGGGCACGCCGGCCGCACCCCATCTCGAGATGGTGAAGCGGGTAAAGGACCAGCTCAAGGTGCCGATCCTGCATGCGGCGCGGATCGCCGACGTGGCGACGGCGCGGCATGCGATTTCCAGCGGCTCGGTCGATCTGATCGGCATGACCCGCGCGCATATGGCAGACCCGCATATCGTGGCCAAGGTGATGCGGGGCGAGGAGACGCGCATCCGCCCCTGCGTCGGTGCCGGCTATTGCATCGATCGGCTCTATCAGGGCGGCGAGGCCTTGTGCCTGCACAACGCCGCCACCGGGCGCGAGCAAACCATGCCGCATGTTGTTGCGCCGGCGGCGGCGAAGAAGCGCGTCGTCGTCGTGGGGGCAGGGCCGGCGGGACTGGAAGCGGCGCGCGTCTCGGCGGCGCGCGGGCATCAGGTGACGTTGTTCGAGGCGGCGCAGAAGCCGGGCGGGCAGGTGTTGATCGCCGCCAAGGCGCCGCGCCGGAAAGAGATCGTAGGCATCATCGACTGGCTGGTCGCCGAAGTGGAGCATCTCGGGGTCGATCTGCAGACCGGCGTCTTCGCCGAGTCCGGTGACGTGCAGGCGCTCAATCCGGATGTCGTGGTGATCGCGACCGGCGGCCTGCCCAATCCCGGCTTCTTCCCCGGCTCCGACGATCTCGCGACGACGACCTGGGATGTGCTGAGCGGCCAGGTGGCGGTCGGCGACAACGTGCTGTTCTACGACGACGAGGGCGGCACCGAGGCCTTGTCCTCGGCGGATTTCATCGCCGGCAAGGCCAAGAATCTCGAGATCGTGACGCCGGAACGCGTGCTCGGCGTCGATGTCGGCGGGTTAAATTACCCGGCTTTCTATAAAGCCTTCTATCAGGCCAAGGTGACGCAGACCCTGAACCTGCGCCTGACGGGCTTACGCCGCGACGGCAACCAGATAGTGGCCAGCTTCCACAACGCTTATGACAAATCGACCGTGGAGCGCCGGGTCGATCAGGTCATCGCCTGCCACGGCTCGCTGCCGGCGGACGAACTCTATTTCGGGCTGAAGGACGGGTCGCGCAACCGCGGCGAGATCGACCAGACCGCGCTGATCGAATGCCGGCCGCAGGAGATCGCCAGCAATGCTGCAGGGACGTATCAGCTGTTCCGGGTCGGCGACGCGGTCGCTAGCCGGAATATCCACGCGGCGATCTATGATTCGCTGCGGCTTTGTTCGGTGTTCTGATTCGTTGAGTCGTCATCCCCGGGCTTGGCCCGGGGATCCCCTGAGTTACCCCAATATCGACAAAGGAAACTCAGGGGTGCCCGGGCCAAGCCCGGGCATGACGACCGAGACTTAAGCCCGCAGCTCCCTCAAGAACCCTTCCACCTGGGTCCTCAGCACGGCGCCGTTCTGCGAGAGCTTTTCCGCAGAGGTCAGCACCAGGCCGGCGGCGTCGCCGGTCTGGGCAGCGACCTGGGTCACGCTGGCGATGTTCGAGCTGACCGTGACGGTGCTGTCGGCGGCCTGCTGGATGCTGCGGGAGATTTCCTGGGTTGCCGCACCCTGTTCCTCGACCGCGGAGGCGATGGTGGTCGAGATCTCGTTCACCCGGTTGATGGTGGCGCTGATCTCCTGGATCGCGGCGGCGGAGCCCGCAGTCGCATCCTGGATGGCACGGATCTGGGTGGCGATCTCCTCGGTCGCCTTGGCGGTCTGGGTGGCCAGCGTCTTCACCTCGGAGGCGACCACGGCGAAACCCTTGCCGGCCTCGCCGGCGCGGGCCGCCTCGATCGTCGCGTTGAGCGCCAGGAGATTGGTCTGGCTGGCGATGTCATTGATGAGGCGCACCACGTCGCCGATCTTCTGCGCGGCGTCGGAGAGGCCCTGGACCTGCGTGGTTGTCTGGTCGGCCTGGCTGACCGCGGTGCCGACGATGCGTGTCGATTCCTGGACCTGGCCGCCGATCTCGCGGATCGAGGAGGAGAGCTCCTCGGTTGCCGCGGCGACGGTCTGCACGCTGGCGGTAGTGTGGTCGGATGCCGTCGCGACCGAAGCCGACTGGCGCGAGGCCTCCTCGGCGTTGTTGGCCATGGCGCGGGCGGTCTTCTGCAATTCGGCCGCGGAACTCCCAACCTCGCCAACGATGCCGCCTACGGTCGCCTCGAAGCGCTGCGCCAGGGCCAGCATTTGCTCGCGGCGCTGGGCATCGGCCTGCAGCTTGGACGTCTCTTGCTCGGCGCGGAGCCGCTCGGTCTCGATCATGCTGTCCTTGAAGACCTGGACCGATTTCGCCATGGCGCCGATCTCGTCCTGGCGCGCGCGATAGGGCACCTCGGTGTCGGCGCGGCCGGCGCCGAGAGCCTCCAGCGCCGAACGGATGCGGGCGAGGGGCCCGAGCAGCCAGCGCGTGGTGAAGAAGGCGGCGAGCCCGAGCACAACCAGCAGGATCGCCGCGGCGATGCCGGCGCTCCACAGCATGCGATCGACGACCGCGAAGAACTCGGACTTCTTCACGCCGACATAGAGGATGCCGATGGTCTTGCCGTCCTTGTCCTTGATCGGGTCATAGCCGGTGAAATAGATCTCGCCGAGAATCGGCACCTGGCCGCGGAACGGCTTGCCGTTCCCCAGCACGGATTCGTTGGCGGCGTTCTTGGCGAGCTTGGTGCCGACCGCGCGGCCCGATCCGTCGGGCTTCATCACGTTGGTGGCGATGCGGGTGTCGCCCATGAAGATGGTGGCGGTACCGCCGGCAATCGCCTTGATCTCATCGACCAGCGCGTCGTTGCCGTTCAGGACCACGTCGCCGGCATACATCTTGTCGCCGTCGATCCGGTAGTCGGTGCCGGCGGTCTTCAGGACCTGCCAGGCTACCTTCATGCTGGTCTCCTGCTTGTCCTCGGTCTGGCGCTCCATCTCGGCCGCGACCAGGCGATAGATGACTGCGACCAGGATGATGCTCATGAGGATGAGCCCGGCCAGGTTGGCGGCGGTCATGCGACTTGCGATCGACAGGCGACCGGGCGAAAGGCGACGAAGCATTTCGAGAAGACCTTCTTTGAAAGCTGTGGCGGATGGGTTGACGCAGCATAGTCAGCGAGGCGTTAACACCCGATTACCTATCCTGATATGCAAAGGGGCCATTGCGTCAGGGTTCCCCTGACGCCATTCCGCTCAATGAAATCCTGGGCTAATGTCTCGCGAGACGACAAATGGGAGCTGAATCATGGACTTCATCAACCCGAGCAGCATCACCGCCCCCGCCTCGAACTACAGCCAGGGAGTGTTGGTTCCGGCCGGCGGGCGGCGGCTGGTCATTTCCGGCCAGATCGGTATGACCAGGGAGGGCAAGGTCGTGGAAGGCATGGAGGCCCAGCTCCGTCAGACCTGGAAGAACCTCATCGAGGTGCTGAAGGCCGGCGGCATGACCCATACCGACCTGGTGAAGGTCACGACCTTCGTCACCGATCGCACGTCGGTCGGGTTGGTGCGGCAGATCCGCGATGAAGCCATGCAGGGCCATCGTCCGGCCTCGACCTTCCTGGTGGTCGCCGGCCTCGCCATGCCGGAGCTGCTCTGCGAGATCGAGGCGGAGGCGGTGAAGGCCTGACCGTGATCGACCTCGACGCCTACCTCGCGCGCATCGGCTATGCCGGGCCGCGAGAGCCGAACCTGGAGACCCTACGTGGCCTGCACCGCGCGCATCTCTATGCGGTGCCGTTCGAGAACCTGGATGTGGTGCTGAAGCGCCCGATCCAGCTCGATCCCGCCGCGCTGATGCAGAAGATCGTCGCCGGGCGGCGCGGCGGCTATTGCTTCGAGAGCAACGCGCTCTTCATGTATGCGCTGCTGACACTCGGCTTCACGGCGACGCCGCTGGCGGCGCGGGTGCTCTGGGAGCGCAAGGATTCCAGCCTGCCGCCGCGCAGCCATATGCTGCTGATGGTCGATCTCGAGGAAGGCCTATTCCTGGCCGACGTCGCCTTCGGCGGCCAGACGCCGCCCCAGCCGCTGAGCTTCGCCGTCAACCTGGAGCAGCCGACCACCCACGAGCCCTATCGCCTGCGCCGCACCGCGGAGGGCGAGCTGGAGCTCGAAGCCTTGATGGCCGGGCAGTGGGGCGTGCTCTACCGCTTCACCCTGCACCCGCAGCAACCGATCGATTTCCTGCACGCCAACTGGTACACCGCGACCCATCCGGAATCGTTCTTCGCCAACAACGTGATCGCCGCAATTCCCGGCGAAAGCTGCCGCTACACCTTGTTCAACAAGGAGCTGCGCACGCGCCGCCCGGATGGCACGGTGGAGACGCAGGTGCTGGGTGATGCCAAGGCGCTCGCGGCCGCATTGCAGGAGAGGTTCGGCATCGTCGTTTCCGACGCCGAGGCGACCGCGCTATCGGCGTTGGGTTAGCCGGCGCGCCGGAGCGCCTTCTCGCAAGCCGAGGTCGGGCCCAAGGGCTGCGCGTCCCGGATCGCCGGCGGCGCGACTTCGGCGTAGGATTCGGCGCCGATGGCGCGCTTGAAGGCGTCGAGGCCGAAGGTCCAGGGCTTATCCACTTCCGCGCTGCCGGGCTTGGCCTGGTCACGATAGGGACCGATCTTGAAATAGCTGGTCGGTTCCGCCTGGGCATAGCCGATGGCGATCGGCTTCTGCATGTCGGGCTGGCGCGGCACCGCCTGGTCGTCGAACCAGAAGTCGAGGCGGCTCTTCACCGCATCCATCGGCACAATCTTGGCGTGGAGCACGATGTTGTGCCAGCGGCCGACCGCGTCGCTGCGCTTCAATTCGACGATCGCGATATGCTGCTTATGGGTCTCTCCGTCATTGCCGGGCGTCACGCTGAAGCAGAGCAGGTCTTCGCCCGCGGCGCTCTTGGTTTCGCGCAGGCGGAGCGCCACGACGGGATTGCCGCTGCGATAGCCGGGAGTCGCGGCCGGGTGGTCCGTCGGGATGATGCCGGCGCTCGGCTGCTTGATCTGGGCGAGGATCAGGCGGCGGTCGATCGGCGGCAGGTCGGCCGGCAGATAGAGCGCGAACCCGTACCAGACGTCCGGGCCGATCCCCAGCATCGCATAGGGAGGCTCCATGATCTCGGCGCGCTCGGAGCAGCGATCGGCTTCGGCGCCGGTCGCCTGCTTGTCGCCGTGGCGCACGGTGAGCAATAGCGCCTGCCGGCCCTCGCGCACGATCGCCGTCGTATAGGCATGGCTCTTCGCGTCGATATGCTTCAGCGACCAGTGGCGGTCGAGCTTGCCGTCCTCGAAACCATCCTCCAGTGCACTGCTGGATTGCGTCGAATAGGTGACGGTGACGACGTCCGGCGGCGGCGGAGCGCAAGGGCCTGCCGCCGCGGGGCTGCAGAACAGCACGGCTGCAGCCAGCCCCGCGCCGGCCGCAACAGCGGCCCGGTATCCACGCATGGTCCCGGACGCAGCTTTCCGCATGTTTCCCCCGCAAGTCTCGGGGACTGTTCTACGCCGCTCCCTTCCGGGATCAAGCGGCAACGCAACCGGGGAGGGTGTCTGGCGTCACACCTTCACGTATTTCCGCCAGGAATGCTGCGGCCGGAAGCCGAGCAGGTCGCGCGCCTTGCGGTTGGAGAACAGGCATTCATACTTGCCGAGCTTCTGCTTCACCTTGACCTTGGGGTAGAAGCGCTTCAAGAGCTCGGCGGTCGGCAGGTCGGAGGAGCAGTCGTCGTTGCCGACGTTGAAGGCCTGGTAGCCGAGGCCGTCTTTCTCCAGGCAGAGCCGGGTCATCTCACCCAAGTCGCGGGCGTCGATGTAGGACCACATGATGCGCTTGCGGCCGCCCGGATCCTTGAAGAACTTCGGGAAGTTCTGCTGGTATTCATGTGGCTCGATCACATTGCCGATGCGGAGCGCGTAGATGTCGTAGCCGCTGCGGGTCGCGAAGGCGCGCGCGGTCTGCTCGTTGACGATCTTCGAGAGCGCGTAGGAGTCCATCGGGTTGACGTCGTATTCCTCGTCGAGCGGCAGGTAGTCCGGGTCCTTCGGCTCGTTGGCGAAGACCAGGCCGTAGGTGGTCTCGGAGGAGGCGACGATGATCTTGCGGATGCCGAGCTTCACAGCGGCCTCGACCACGTTGTAGGTGCCGAGCGCGTTGACGCGGAATACCTCGTTGTCCGGGGTGATCATGATCCGCGGGATCGCCGCGAAATGCACCACGGCATCGACCTGCTGCGGCCTGAGCGAGGGATCGAACTCGTGCAGGCCCATGTAGCTGGAGAGCGCGTTGAACACCTGGCCGGAATCGGTGATGTCGGTGATGAGGGTGCGAACCTTGGGATTGTCCAGCGGCTTCGAATCAAGGTTCAGGACCTGATAGCCGCTGTCCACCAGATACTGCACGACATGCTTGCCGGCCTTGCCGCTGCCGCCGGTGAACATCACGCGCCCGGCCGGCCGCGTGCTCGCTCGCTTCGCCATGGGATTGCCCCTGTCTTTAGGATTGTTGGGGCGAGTGTAGCGGGTGAAATCGCCGCCGTCATCCCGGCACTTCGCTGCTGGATGACGGTGCAGAGGCCCGCAAGAACTTAGTCTTCGGCCTTCTTGATCTCGATGCTGTCGACGCGGTCCGGGTAGAAGGCGAGGTGGCCGGCGATTTCGGCGACGGCGTCATAGGGGGTCTCGTAGCACCAGACCGCGTTCTCCACCGTCCGGTCGCCGACCTTGATGCTGAAATAGGAGGCATCGCCCTTGTAGGGGCAGTAGGTCTTGTGCGCGGTCGGCGTCAGCAATTCCATCCGGACGTCGCGCTTGGGGATGTATTGCACCGGCGCGTATTTGGCTTCGCGCAGGGTGAGTGCGTTGGCGGAATCGGCGACGGTCTTGCCGGAGAAGCTGACCGCGACCCTGTCGAGGGTCGGCTGGATGGCGATCGGATGGTCGGGGCCGGGGATCTTCTTGGCGGCTGCGCTCATCGGGGCTCCTCCATGGGGTGCGAACAGGATATAGGGCTTCGATCCGGCCTTGCCAGTGCCGGAAGTCTCGTGGAATCCCGGGGTTTTGCCAGATCGAATCGCCGGTGCGCGGCTTGACAGGGCAGCGGCCGGTGGCGATCTTTCCCGCCATTCCCGCCCGGATCAAAGAGCATGGCCGACCAGAGTTCCGCACAACCGATTCTATCGACCGGTGAAGGCCGGCCGGCCCTGAAACTCGGCTCGGAAGAGCACAAGCGGCTGTTCTGCCGCATGCTGCTCGACACCCATGACCCCTATCGGCCCGCGGTCATTCCTTGGCCGAAGCTGGAGGAGGAGGCCTTCAAGCGCCTGACCGGCCTGCCGATCTGGAACATCGCGGTGCAGATCGAGGGCCGCGCCTCGATTGCGGTCCGGACCTATGGCGAGGCGGTCAGCGATCCGCTGCTGAAGGAAGCCATTCTAATGGATGGCGGCGAGGAGGCGCGGCACAAGGAAGTGCTCTCCAAGATGGTCGCCTTCTACGGCATCACCTTGGATCCCGAGCCGCCCTATCCGGCGCCACGCGATGCCGAATGGGCGTTCATGCGGACCGGCTATGCGGAATGCATCGACAGCTTCTTCGCCTTCGGGCTGTTCGACGTCGCCCGCCGGTCCGGCTTCTTTCCGGAGGCGCTGGTCGAGACCTTCGAGCCGGTGATCCAGGAAGAGGCGCGGCACATCCTGTTCTTCGTGAACTGGCTGGCCTGGCATCGCCGGCAGCTCTCCTGGCCGGCGCGGCTCTGGTTCAACTTGCGCTGCGTCGCCTGCTTCCTCGGCCGCATCAAGGGTCGGCTCGACACCGCGCGCGAAGTCAAGGGCAGCCAGGGCGACAAGAAGAAGGACCAGAACTTCACTATGACCACCAGCAAGTCGCTGGCGGTCGATATGAAGGTGCCCGACCTGATGCGGCTCTGCCTCGCCGAGAACGACCGGCGGATGGCGAAGTATGACAGCCGGCTGCTGCGCCCGGTGCTGGTGCCGAGCCTGGTCAAGCTGGCGCTGCGCTTCCTCTAGTCTTCTTGCGCCGCAGCAAATTAAATCGATTTCCAACGGCGAATTTCCCGGTTAGCGTCTGATCGAACGGTCCCGCCCGAGGGCCGACGAGGGTGCACCTATAAAGATTCCGGGGGGAGGACGCCGGCGGCATGCCCGACCGTCCATTGATTCTGATTGATCCACTGCCGCGGACGATCGACGTCATCTGCGAGCCGGACGTGCGCCGGCGGCTCGACGCGCTCGGGCGGCTGGTCATCTCCGAGGCGAAGCCGATGTCGGAGGCCGAGGTCGACCGCCTCTTGCCCGAGACCGAGATCCTGATCGGCCAGACCGACATGCCGAAGGCGCGGCTCGACCGCGCGCCGAAGCTGAAAGCCATCTTCAACGTCGAGACCAACTTCCTGCCCAACATCGACTACCGCGAGGCCCAGGCCCGCGGCATCTGGGTGTTGAGCCCGACCTCGTCCTTTGCTGCCGCGGTGGCGGAATCCTCGCTGGCGATGGCGATCGATCTAGCCCGCGGCATCACCGCGGCCGACCGCGATTTCCGCGCCGGGACCGAGAAGTATGGCCTCGCCGCCAATGAAGCGAGCTTCATGTTTGCCGGCGCTTCGGTCGGGATCATCGGCTTCGGCGATCTCGGGCGTCACTTGCGAGCACTGCTCGTGCCGTTCCGCAACCCGGTCAAGGTCTATGATCCCTGGTTGCCGGCGGATGTGATCCGCAACGCCGATGCGGAACCTGCCGGCCTCGACGAAGTGCTCGCGACCTCGCGCGTGGTCTTCTGCTTTGCCAGCGTCACCACCGAGAACCAGGGCTTCATCGGCAGCCAAGAGTTCGCGCGGATGCAGAAGGGCGCCTGCTTCCTGCTGATGAGCCGCGCCGCGGTGGTGGATTTCCCGGCCTTCCTCGACGCGGTGCGCTCCGGGCATATCCGCGCCGCGACCGACGTGTTTCCGGTCGAGCCCGTCGCCGCGGACGATCCGGTGCGGAAGATCGAGGGGCTGCTGCTCTCGGCGCACCGCACCGGCGGGATGAAAGAGGCGCTGCACCAGATCGGCCGCATGACCGTGGCCGATGCCGAGCTGATCCTCAAAGGCCTGCCGCCGGTCATGTGCCGGCGCGCCGATCCCGCCATCGCCGCGCGGCTGCGCAGCATGCCGGTTGCGAGAACCTGAGATGAGTAAGCCGAAGCGCGGCGAACCAAGGAAGACTCGCGTGCCGACGATCCAGGACGTCGCGCGGCTGGCCAAGGTCGCGCCGGCGACGGTCTCCAATGTGCTCAACGGCACGCGGCCGGTGGCGGAGATCCGCAGGGAGCGGGTGCTGGCCGCGGTGAAGTCGCTCGGCTATCGGCCGAATGCGCTGGCGGCCAGTCTGCGGCGCAAGGAGACCCGCACCATCGGCGTGGTCGTGCCCGAGATCACCAACCCGTTTTTCGCGGCCCTGGTGCATCGCATCGAGGAGCTGGCGGGCGAGAGCGACTACCAGATCCTGCTCGCCAGCTCCAACGAGGACCCGAAGCTGGAGGCGGCGCGGATCCGCACCTTGCTCGACCGCCGGATCGACGGCCTGATCGTGGCGCCCTCGCGCGACGAGGTCGAGGCGGTCAGCCACCCGATCGGCGCGCTGCCGCCGACCGTGCTGGTCGACCGCGGCTTCGGCCTCGCCGGCTTCGACACGATCGCCGCCGATAACATCGACGGCGCCTATCGCGGCTGCAAGCATCTGCTGGAGCTGGGGCATCGCGACATCGCGATGATCGTGATGGACGCGAAGCTCGCCAATTTCGCCGACCGCATCGCCGGCTATCGCCGGGCGCTGGAGGAAGCGGGCGCGGCCAAGCGGGCGCGGGTGGTGACCGGCGGGCTCGACGTCGAATCCTGCCGCGCCGCGGTCGAACGCGAGCTCCGGCGCCCCAACCGCCCGACTGCGATCTTCGCGGCGAGCTATGCCGCGACCCTGGGTGCGATCCGCGCGATGCGCGCCGTCGGCCTCGAACTGCCGCAGGACATTTCGCTGATCGGCATCGACGATTCCGACTGGATGGCGGTGCTGCATCCCTATATCAGCGCGGTTGCCCAGCCGGTCGAGGAGATGGCGACCGAAGCCTGGCGCCTACTGCTCCAGCGCCTCGCCGGCGGAAACGCCAAGTCGGCCCGGATCCGCTTGCATTGCACCTTGCATGTTCGGGAATCGACACGGGCGATAGAGCGGGATCGGTGATGATCCGTTGGATTGACCGGATTGCAACGATCTGCAAAGTCGCTCTGCTCCTTTTTGTCCTATGGATCGGTCTGCATTTCTACGCGGCGTTCACCGAACCGACAGCGAACCGGCCCTATGCAGAGACCTGGATGCATGCCCCGGTATCTGAACTGCTCGGGGCGCAAGATGATCGGCGGCTGGTTGTGGAGCGTCCGGATGGCGCAGCGGGAAATATCTATCGCTATCGTCTCGGCGGTTGGCGCGGGTTGAAAGGCAAAACCTATCCAGGCACGTTTCTCGGGCTTCTGGTCGACGACCGGCGCATGCAATCCCGCGTCCAGTTTGTAACGCCGTCTGCGGATGCTTATTGCGATATCGACTTCGTCGCAAATGATGCCGGCGTGATCGAAGCTATCACCTATTCCGGCAACGACTGCGGCTAGGGCGCGATCGGGGCTTCTTCGGTGATCGCGCGGGTGCGGCTGATGCCAAGCTGGCAGATGCGTTCCAGCAGCTGCCAATACTTGATCCCGTCATGCGCCGCCGCGCGCGCGAATTCCTCGATCTTGGCGATCTCGGGGTTGGGGTTCGCTTCGATGAAATAGGGCGTGCCGTCCTCGGCCAAGCGGAAGTCGATGCGGGAATAGCCGTCCAGCTCGAGCGTGCGGCAGATGCGCTTGGCGAGGCGCTGGATGCGGGCGACGGTTTCCGGCGCCAGACCCTTGGCCGGGCCCTCGGTCACGTTGTGGCGCTGCTGATATTCGAGATCGTGCTTCACCGCGGCGGTGGCGATCCTCTTGCCGTCTTCCTGGGCGTCGCCGAAGTTCAATTCCCAGACCGGCAGCACCCGCAGGCGCTCATTGCCGATGACGCCGACATAGATCTCGCGACCGTCGATATACTGCTCGATCAGCGCGTCGGTGCCGATCTTCTCGTGGATGAAGGTGACGCGTTCCTTGAGCTTCTCTTCGTCGTTCACCAGCGAGGCCTTGGCGATGCCGTAAGAGGCATCCTCGGTGGCGCTCTTCACGATCAGCGGGAAGGTAAGGCGCGCCGGGCGCTGGATCTTGCGGCCGATCGGGATGACGGTGAAGGCCGGCGTCGGCACGCGGTGGTAGGAGGTGAGCTTCTTGGAGAGCGCCTTGCCGCGGGCCAGCATCAGGCCGCGCGGGTTGCAGCCGGTGTAGGGCAAGCGCAGCAGCTCGAGGAAGCTGGCGACGTTCTGGTCGTAGGTCGCCTGGCCGTGGAACTCTTCCAGGAGGTTGAACACCACATGCGGGGTCCAGCCGTCGATCGCGTCGCGGATCGGCTTCAGCTCGTCCTTGAGGCCCAGCGGGCGGACATCATGGCCGCGCCATTTCAGGGTCGAGATCACGTCATACTCGGTCTTGAAGACGTGCACTTCCTTGTCGCTGTAGCCCTTCAATGAGTCGGGCGGCACCAGCTCGGGGTGCACCAGGACCAGGATGTTGAGCGGCCTTAGAGAGCGAACCATCGGCGTGACGGGCTATAGAGGGATTGCACGGTCTTCGCGGTCAGTAGGACGGTGAAGTCCACCATCATGCGGCGCTGCGAGCCCGGCGCGCGCAATTTGAGCGCCCGGCAGCGGGCGATCATCTCGTCCAGGAGCGCATCGAGGGTCAGCTGGTATTGACCGGTCCATTTCGCGACCATGCGGCGGATCTCCGGCCCATTCTCGCGCAGGAAAGTTGACGCTTTCTTAGCGTTGCGATGGCGCGGCTGGTCGGAGAAGATCCGCTTCAGGTCGCGGTCATGCACGGTCGGCGGCCGGGTCATGTAGCGCGCCTGCTTCTGCTCGTAGTATTCGCCGAGGGTGAACTTCAAGCTGCTCACCGGGTCGACGAAGGCGCGGGTGGTGAGGCCCGGCTTGGCGTCGCCGATCTCCGCCATCAGCTCGTCCACGTATTCCAGCTTCTTCAGCGCCGGCCAGCCGGCATAGCGCTTGCGCCATTTGTGCTTGGGACCCATCCAGACCGCGAAGGTCTCGGCGAAGTCCTCGTCGGGGTGGCTCTGGGCATACCAGAGGCGCAGATGCTGCACGTAAGAGCGGCTGCCCGGGTTGGGCCGGTAATAATCCGGATAGGTCTCCGAGGACTTGCCGAACAGCTTCTGCCACTGGCGGCGGCGCTGCAGCTGATAGGCATGCTGCATCACATGCCCGGTCTCGTGCCGGAGGATCGCCATGCATTCGGCCCGGGAGCCGCCCTCGACGTCAATGATCTTCTTGCGCTCGAGGCGGGTGAGGCGCGGGTGCGCGAGGTAGAAGGGGACGGCGATGCCGGGCGAGGCTTCGGAGCTGAACCACTCGTCGCTGAGCCAGGCATGCGGCCGAACGCGGATGCCGCGCTTCTCCAACTCGCCGTGGAGGTCGTCCAGGCACTCCTCGAGCCACGTCCCCTCGAGCGTGAGCTTCAGGTCCTTGACCTTGAGTTTTAGAAGCTTTTCGTCGGGCAGCTTGGCCCAGGCGAAACGACGTGACATGGAGTTTCCCGGCGGTTTCCGGAGGGTGAATTTTGCTTGGGGCGGATCGTGTCATGGGGCGGGGCGGGTGGCAAGGCACCCGCGCGTTCGGGGCGTGTGGTCAGGGGCGCCCGCCCGCTCTAGACTGCCGGGATTGGCGTTCAGGGAGCAAAGTCATGGGCATTCAAAGCCGCGAGCCGGCGCGCGATCCGCAGGATCTGGAGCGCCTGCTGGTCGTCCGTCAGAACCAGGGCGACGTCGAGGGCATGGTCGCCCTGTTCGAGCCCGAGGCCCTCATCGACGTCGCCGAGGGGGACAAGACCGAGGTCCGCCTGATCCGCGGCCATGGCGAGATCCGCGCCTTCTTCGCCGAGCTCTGCGCCTCCGGCCGGAAGTTCCGGATGGGCCAGCAGGCGCCGGCGGTGGTCAACGGCGACCTGGCGCTGACCGGGACCCGGATGGCGGACGGCAAAATGACCGCCGAGGTGGCCCGCCGCCAGAGCGACGGCACCTGGCTCTGGACCATCGACAAGTACCTGCACTGGTGAGGCCTGGATGGAGATGCCCGGGTCAAGCTCGGGCATGACGACTTAGGGCTCCACCGGAATGTAGAAATCCAGCACCGAGCCGGCCTTTTCCGGGTTGAACTGTTCGCCGTAGACCTCGAGGTCGATGCCGCCGCTGGGCTTGCGACCGCAGTTCGGCAGGCCCTCGGTGAAGATGTATTTCATCGCCGCCCGCATCTGCGGGTGGATCTCGCCCGCGGCGAGCGTGATGCGGAAGACCACATAGGTCTGGGCCGGGACCTGCATCAAGGTGAGCGCGGCGGGCGGTTTCTTCCCCGGCGCGATCTCGGCGGCGGCCATGTAGCTGAAGCTGCCTTCCTCCTCATTGGACCCGTAGCAGAGGCCGTAGCAGACCGGGGAAGTCTGGCCGTCGAAGGGCATCAGCGCCCGGAGCTTGGGCCAGATCGCCGGGATCGCCGCCATGTTGTCCTTGGCGATCCGCTCGGAAAATCCCGCGACCACAAAAGCAGCCTTGCGGGTGACGCCCTCGAGCCGGGTGACGTTGGGTTTCACGGCGGGGATCTGGTTCATGGCTTTCTCCATGGCTGCGGCCTGGTAGCGGACGGGGTCGCGCTTGTAGCGGCCGGGCGTCACGCCGAAGACCTGCGCGAAGGCGCGGGTGAAGGCTTCCTGGGATTCGAAACCGCAATCGAGCGCGAGGTCGATCAGCGCCGGCGCCTCGAAGTCGTCGTCGACGCCGGGGTTGCAGCCGAGCCGGGCCGCAGCGCGCAGCATGCGGCGACGGCGCACATAAGCCATCACGCTCTCGCCGATCCGCGCGGTGAAGTGGCGCGAGAAATGGAACGGCGAGAGGCCCGCGACATCGGCCAGCAAGGCGACGCTCAAGGGTTCGAACAGCCGCCGCTCGATATACGCGAGCACCTGCTCCAGCGGATCGCCGGCGCTTGGCGGCGGCGCGCAGGGTTCGGCGGGGAGCGGCTTCAGCTTCATGGCGGGAAGCTTGGCGCATTCCCGCGCCGCTGTCTTGATCGCGCTTGCTGCCTGCTCAGGCGGGCTTCAGCGGAGCGATTCCGTATTTCTCCGCCAGCGCAGCGAGCTTTTCGGGAATGCCGGGATGGAGGGTGACGCCCTCGCGCTCGGCCTGACGCTTCTTCGCCACCGCGAGCTGGCCAGGCAGGCGAACGGGATTCTTGGGATCGCGCGGCTTCGAGCCGAGGCAGAGATCGGCGGTGAAATCCATCTGCCGCAGGAAGGCATCCTCGCCGGCAAAGCGTGAGGGTGAAATCGCCAGCACCGTGACGGCAGCACCCCAATCGGTCGGCTTGTCGGCCCGGCCATAGCCGCCGAGGCCCTGGGTCAGCGCCTCGACCAGCAACCCCAGGCCGAAACCCTTGTGGCCGTGGTCCTGCCCGCCGACATGCAGCAGCGTGCCGCCATTGCCGACCACGTTCGGGTCGTCGGTGAGGTTGCCCTCGGCATCCTGCGCCCAGAGGCCGCCGAGCTTGCGGCCTTCGTTCTTCGAGCGGCCGACCATGCCGAGCGTGGTGATCGAGGTCGAGACGTCGATCAGGATCGGGTCCGGGCGGCGCGGGATGCCGGCGGCGATCGGGTCTGGCATCAGCACCGGGGTCAAGCCGCCATGGGGTGCCACCTTGGATTCGCCGGGATCGGAGGAGAGCACCAGGATCAAATAGCCCTTGCGGGCCGGCTCTTCCAGGAAAGCGGCGAGGCAGGCGATGTGGTGGCTGCGCCGAAGCACCACGGCGGCGAGGCCGAACTTATCGGCGCGCGCCATCGCTTCCGTGACGGCAAGATCGGTGGTCCAGAGGCCGGGCAGGCGCCTTGCGTCCCAGCAAATCGCGGCGCCGTGGTCGGCGATCACGTCGGGCCGGCCCGTAACCGCCATGGAGCCGCTCTCGATCTCCTCGACATAGCCGGGAAGCTGCGCCAGGCCATGGGTGGTGTGATCGTAGAGATCGCCTTCGACCAGCCCGCGCGCCGTTGATGCGGCAGGCTCTTCCGGCATACCGGCTTTGATCAGGAGCGCGGTGGCGTAGGCGCGCAGGGCGGCGGGGCTGTAGCGAACGTCAGGCATTGCGTCGGACCGAAATGTGCCAGGGGATGAGGAGGCGCTCGGCCGCTGTCACCAGGCCGAACATGAGGAGTCCGAGCAAGGTTAGCAGGAAGATGCCGGCGAAGGCGAGGTCGGGGCGCATGTTGCCGGTGGAAATCTGGATGTAGAAGCCGAGGCCCTGGTCCGAGCCGATGAACTCGGCGATGGTGGCGCCGACCGTGGCGTTCAAGGCGGCGTATTTGAAGCCGACGAAACATTGCGGCATCGCCGCCGGCAGCCGCACCTTCCAGAACACCCGCGCCCAGTTGGCGCCGGTCGCGCGGCTGAAGCGCTCCAGTTCCTCGGACAAGGAGCTGAAGGCGAGGATCGCGTTCAACACGATCGGGAAGAAGCAGACCAGGAAGACGATGATCACCTTCGGCAACAGGCCGAAGCCGAGCCAGGAGATGAACAGCGGCGCGAAGGCGATCTTCGGAGTCATCTCGATCGAGACGAAGAAAGGATAGATGGTCCGCCGCAGGATGCTGGAGAAGGCGATGGCGAGGCCGAGCGGCACCGCGATCGAGATCGCGATCACATAGCCGAGGATCGCCTCCAGGCCGGTGACATAGGTGTATTCCAGGAGCCTCGGGAGATCGGCGCGGCTCGCCATGATGATCTCGGAGGGCTTGTTCAGGATGTAGCGGGGGACCTGGAAGAGATCGATCGACACTTCCCAGACCAGGAAGAAGCCGATGAAGAACAGCACGAACATCCAGGACTTCGCCGCCCAGCGCGAGAGCGGGGCGAACCACTTCGGCCCAAGGGCGGTCGGTTCAGAGGATGCCGAAGCCATGGAAGATCCCCTGGATGTCGGCGACATAGTTGGCGAATTTGGCCGAGCGCTTGACCTCGAGGTCGCGCGGCCAGGGCAGATCGATCTCGATCACCCGGTCGATCCGGCCCGGCCGCGGCGTCACCACGCAGACCCGGGATGAGAGCTGCACCGCCTCCTCGATCGAATGGGTGACGAAGACCACGGTCGGCTGTTTCTGCATCCAGAGCGCCTGGAGGTCGCTGCGGATGCTTTCGCGGGTCATGGCGTCGAGCTTGCCGAGCGGCTCGTCGAGCAGCACGGTCTTCGGGTCATGCACCAGCGCCTGGCAGAAGGCGGCGCGCTGCTGCATGCCGCCGGAGAGCTCGTGCGGCATGCGGTGCGCGAAGCCTTCCAGGCGGACGGATTTCAGCAGCTCGTCGATGCGCGCCGTGTGCGCGCGTGGATCGAGACCGCGCAGCTCCAGCTGCAGCGCGATATTACCTTCCACGGCACGCCAGGGAACCAGGGTGTTGTCCTGGAACATGATGCCGATATCGGTGCGTGGC
This sequence comes from Dongia sp., assembly GCF_041905885.1. NCBI lineage: Bacteria > Pseudomonadati > Pseudomonadota > Alphaproteobacteria > Rhodospirillales > Dongiaceae > Dongia > Dongia sp. The sequence continues at coordinate 30,546 of NZ_JAYRKD010000003.1, forward strand.
GCGTCGACGACCTCGCCATTGACCCGGATGTCGCCCTCGGTGGCGTCGAGCAGTCCGGCGATCATCAGCATCAGGGTGGACTTGCCGCAGCCCGAAGGCCCGAGCAGGGAGATGAACTCGCCGCTCTCGATCGCGAGGTCGACCGGCCCGAAGGCATGGACCGCATCGGCGCCGAGGCCGAAGGTCTTGGAGACGGAGCTGAGCTGGACGGCGGCAGTCATGTCATGAGCAGAGCATAAAAATGCCCCGGGGGCACGGGTCCCCCGGGGCTTCCTTCAACGTGAGGCTTATTTCGGCAGGAAGTCGTTGGTGTAGAAGGCCGTGGCCGGCTGGTCGGTCTTCAGGTCGTTGTACTTCTTCATCAGGTTCAGCATGTCGTCCCAGTCGGAGGCGACGTTGAGGCCGAGCACCTTGTCCTTGTTGCCCTTGGAATAGAGCACGCCGATGGTGACGTCGAGCACCTCGCGGGCCTGGGCCTTGCCGGCGTCCTCCGCCATGGTGCCGCCGACTATGTCGGCCATGGAAGCAATCGCGGCATCGGGATTTGCCGCGGTCTCCTTGTAGGCCTTCACGGTCGCGGCCATGAAGCGCTTCACCAGGTCCGGGTTCTTGGCGATCGTGTCCTTGGTGGTCACGATGCAATAGCCGACCTGATTCACGCCGTAGTCGGAATAGGGGAAGGTCACGGGCGCCGCGCCGCCGTTGGCCTTGATCTCCGCCGGCTTGTCGTCGAGGCCGCCGAGGATGCCGACCGCACCGCCGGCCTTCTGCAGATAGGAGGAGACCAGCGCGCCGTCCGGCACGTTGGTGATCTTCACGTCGCCTTCGGCCAAGCCCGCATTCTTCAGGACCAGCGGGAAGAAAGTATTTACGCCGGCGTTCGCCGTGGTGAGCAGCGCCTTGCCCTTGAGGTCCTTGATGTCCTTCACGCCGGCATCGGGCTGCACGATGATCGCCTCGGTGCCCATGGCGTCGATGACGCCGACCGAGACCAGCGGTGCGCCTTGCGCCGCGAGGTTGGTCATCGAGGCGCAGGAGCCGTAGGAGAAGGTGCTGTCGCCGTTGGCGACCAAGCGATGCGCGGAGCCCGAGCCGTTGCCCGACCGGATGTCGAGGTCGATGCCCTGCTCCTTGTAATAACCCTTGTCCTTGCCGTAGGCGAAGCCGGCATGGGAGCCGTAGTACATCCAGTTCAGGCGCAGCCGCACGGCATCTTCCGCCGAAGCGATGCTGGCCGCAAAGCCGAGCCCTGCCGCGATCACGCCGGCGCCGAGGATCACATCCCGCATTCTCTTCATTTTCCGCACTCCCTGTCTGTCGCGTTTTTCCGCGGCGCGGACGCCCCTCTCCGTTCGCAGAAACATAGTGTTTTGCGGCGGTTCCGGCTCGCGGTGTTTCATTCGATGTCGTCAGCGCGCCCGTGTCTTTCCGGCTTCAGGCGCGCGCCATCACCACGCCATCCTGTGCCGCTCCCTGTCATGCATATTGATTTTAAGAGACCAATACTTGACGATGGCGGACAAGGAGTAGGAGGCGAGATTGGCGACCAAAACCGCGGACGAATTGCCGTCCTTCAATTTCATCCTGCAGCCGGAGTTTCCGGTGAATGCGCTGATCCTCGCGACCGAGGCCTTGCGCATCGCCAACCAGAACAGCGGGCGCGAGCTGTTCCGCTGGCGCATCGTCTCGGAAGACGGCGCGGCGGTCCGCGGCTCGAACGGAATGTGGATCCAGGCCGATTGCGACCTGCCGTCGATGCCGCGCGCTCTGTTCACGCTGGTGTTCGAGGGCAATCTCCCGACCCAGCGCAACTCGCCGAAACTGCTCAACCAGCTGCGCGCGGCGGCGCGGTTCGGCGGCAGCGTCGGTGGCGTCGATACCGGCAGCTTCGCGCTGGCCCAGGCGGGCCTGATCGGCGAGCGGGAGACGGTGCTGCATTGGGAGGCGACGCCGACCTTCCACGAACGCTTTCCCGAGGCGAAGACCAGGAACCAGATCTACTTGGTCGACGGCAAGCGCATCGCCTGCGCCGGCGGCGTGGCCACATTGGACATGATGCTGGAGCTGATCGGCCGGCTCTACGACCCGGCGCTCGCCAACGAGGTCGCGGATGCGCTGGTGCACACGCCGCGCAGCGCGCAGACCTTGCAGCGGCAGGGCGATGCGGCGGGGCCGAAGAAGGCGCTGTCGGACCGGATCGTGGCGGTGATGGAGAGCAATCTCGACTTCCCGCTGGATCTCGACGGCATCGCGGCGAAGCTCGGCGTCTCCAGTCGCACCGTGGTGCGCGAATGCCGCCGCAGCTTCGGCGAGACGCCGATGCGGCTCTATCTCCGCATCCGCCTGCAGGCGGCGCGCAACATCCTCTTCTACGAGGAATTCAGCATCAAGGACGTGGCGGTCGCTTGCGGCTTCTCCTATCCGGCGGTGTTCAGCCGCGCCTTCCGCGCCCAGTTCAAGCAGACGCCGCGCGCTTTCCGGGCCAGCTTCCGCGCCAAGCAGAAGGCAGCAGTGCGGCCCGAGATCCGGCGGCTCTCGGTAGAGGCCGCCACCCGCGCATAACCCGAGGACGAGATTCATGCAATTCTCACGGTTCGGCCGATCCGCCTTCCGCTTCCTCTCCGTTGCCTTGGGGCTTGCCTGGGGAGCGGGGGCCGCCACCGCCGAGCCGGCGATGTGGGTGGTGAAGGATGGCGACAGCACGGTCTATCTGCTGGGCACCATCCATGTGATGAAGCCGGGGGTGGACTGGCGGTCGGAGAAGCTCGACGCCGCCTTGAAGAGCAGCAGCGAGTTGTGGTTGGAGACCAACGACGATCCGGCGGTCGTCCAGACCTACGCGATGAACTTCGGCACGGATTCCCAGAAGCCCCTGGCGAGCTCGGTCGGCGCGGCGAATTTTGAGAAGTTCGTCGAGTTGGCGAAACGCTACGACATCCCGACCCGCGATTTGCATCAGCTGCGGCCCTGGCTCGCGAGCATCGTGCTGACCGGCGCGCAGATGGACAGCATCGGCTACGACCCGGAGCTCGGCGTCGACCAGACCCTGCAGAACGAGGCGGTCGCGGCCGGCAAGACGATCAAGCAGTTCGAGACCGCATCCCAGCAGCTCGGCTATCTGGCGGAGCTGCCGGACAAGGTGGCGGCCGAGATGCTGGTCCAAACTATGAACGAGGTCGGCGAAGGCGAGAAGATCATCGACGAACTGCAGGCCGCCTGGCTCGCCGGCGATGTGAAGCAGCTGGATCAGATCAGCCTCGACCGCGCGCGTCATGAGGCGCCGGAATTCTTCGATGCCCTGATCCTGCAACGCAACAACAACTGGGTGAACCAGATCGAGGACATGATGCAGGGCTCCGGCACCCAATTTATCGCGGTCGGCGCCGGCCATCTGGTCGGCAAGGGCAGCCTGCCTGACCAGCTCGCGCAGCGCGGGTATAAAGTGCAGCGCTACTGAGCGCGACGCTTGCGGCGAATCGCGCAACCGCTTATCATCGCCCGCATGGGGGGACTTCGTTTTCTTATCTGTGCCTTGGTCGCCGCCGTCTTTGGGGCGGTGACTTTCGCTGGCATCGGTGAGACCGGCCTGACTCTGGCTGCGGATCCCACCGGCGGGCTCTGGTCGAACCTGGTAATCTATCCCGCGGTGATTCTGATGGGCGCCTTCGGGTTCTGGATCATCTTCTCCGCCACCGATCCCGGCACCGAGAAGTAACCAACTCCTTCAGCTTCCCCGGACCGGCGATGGTCACGCTTACCCGGCGCAGCGACATCACATTGAAGCAATTCGAGGCCGTCGCTTGGCAAGGCGAGGGCGTTCGGCTGGCGCCGGAAGCCTTGGCGCGGATCGCCGCGGCACGCGTGGCCTTCATGCGGCTGATCGAAGACCCGGCGATCAACATCTATGGCGTCACCTCGGGTTATGGCAGCCGCGCCGGCCAGCGCCTCAGGCCGGAGGATCGCAAGCGCCATGCGGCCCAGCCGAACCACGGCACCGCCGCCACCTTCGGCGAGCCTTTCCCGAAGCGGGTCACCCGCGGCTTCGTCCTGGCGCGGCTGGCCAATCTGATCGAAGGCCATGCCGCGGTGCGGCCGAAGCTGGCGGAAGCCGTGGCGGCGATGCTGGACCAGGGCTCGCTGCCCGACGTGCCGTCGATCGGCAACAGCGGCGCCGGCGAGATCCTGGCGCTGGGTCATCTCTTCGCGGCTTTGGGCGAGAGCGTCGGCCTCGAGGAGAAAGAGCACCTGGCGCTGATCAACGGCAGTCCTTGTGCCGCGGCCTTGATCGCCGACGCGGCGCTGGCCAGCCGGAAGCGCATCGCGATCGCCAAGGAGATCCTGGCGCTCGCCGCCGAGGCTTTCAAGGCGCCGCTCGAAGCCTATGACGCGGTGCTGGAGACGCTCTGGCAGGACCCGGCCGAGGCCGAGGCGTTGGCCGCAATCCGCGACCTGATCGCCGGCGGCGCAACCGAACGGCGGCCCTACCAGGCGCCGGTCAGTTTCCGCATTGTGCCCAGGATCCTCGGCCGGGCGATCCGCGCCCGCGATGCCGCGATCCATGCGGCGCAAGTCTCGCTGGCCTCGATCACCGACAACCCGGTTTATATTCCGCCGGCCGAAGACTCACGCTTTCCGAACGGCAGGGTGCTGAGCAACGGCGGCTATCACAACGGCATGGCGGCGCCGGTGCTGGACGATCTGGCCGCGGGCTGGGCCGATCTTTGCACCCTCGCCGAGCGCCAGTCCGCGAAGCTGCTCGACGGCAAGGTCTCGCTGTTGCCGGAATCGCTGCGCACCGATCCCGACGATCCGCGCGAACTGATCCCGGTTCCGATGGTCGCGGTCGGCCTGGGCGAACGCGCGCGCCACGCCGCGCAGCGAAGCTTCCTGCCGGGGGCGGAGAGCGGCGGCTTCGGCCAGAACGACGTCGGTGTTGCAAGCTTCCTGGCCTGGCAGAAAGAGGCGACGGCGGGCAAGGCCTTCGACGGCTGCCTCGCCGTGCTGGGCCTGGTCGCCGCGGAGGCACTCGATGTGACGGGGCGCGAGGCGCCGCCGGCGTTGCGGGCGCGGCTCGCCTTCATCCGCCGCCACGCGCCGCCGATCACCGCCTTGCGCGCGCTCGGCCCCGATCTCGGCCGTTTGTCGGAGGCGATCACGCTGGAAATCTTCGGACGCTCGGCCTAGATCTTCCGGATCACCGGAGCAGGAGATCCCATGGGCCAGACTATCGGTTTGAAAGCGAGCGACGGCTTCCTGCTGGGCGGCTATCGCGCCGATCCTGCAGGTAAGCCGAAAGGCGGCCTGGTCGTCATCCAGGAGATCTTCGGCGTCAACCATCACATCCGCAATGTCTGCGACCGCTTCGCGGCCCTGGGCTATGCGGCGATGGCACCGGCGATGTTCGATCGCGCCAAGGCCGATGTCGAGCTCGACGCCTACGACAAGGCGGCGATGGATGAGGGTGTAAAGCTGCGCGCCGCGATCAAGCTCGAGGATTCGCTGAAGGACCTGCAGGCGGCGATCGATGCGGCGAAGACTTCCGGCAAGGTCGGCGTGGTCGGCTATTGCTGGGGCGGGTCCTTGGCCTTCCTGGCGGCGGCAAGGCTGAGCGGCCTCGCCTGCACCGTCGGCTATTACGGCGGCATGATCGCCGCCCACAAGGACGAGAAGCCCAAGGTGCCCACGATCCTGCATTTCGGCGAGCAGGATCAGGGCATTCCCATGAGCGACGTCGAGAAGGTCAAGGCGGCGCGACCGGATGTGAAGGTCTACACCTGGCCGGCCGGTCACGGCTTCTCCTGTGACGAGCGCGCCTCGTTTGAACCGCAGAGCCACGAACAGGCACTCAAGGTGACGCTGGCCTTCTTCCAGCAGAACCTGGAGAATTGACCGTCGGGGTCAAGCCGCGGGACGGGACGTGACTGAAGCGCGCAACCAATTGCTGCCGGGCGATCCGGCGCCGGTCTTCCGGGCGCCGAGCAACATCAACCCGGATTTCGACTTCAGCACCGCCGCGGGCCGCTACCTCGTGCTGAGCTTCCTGGGGCCGTTGGAAGGCGGCGCGGCCAAGACCCGGTTCGACGCCTTTCTCGGCGGCGCGGCGATCTTCACCAATCCGGATTGCTATTTCTTCGGCCTGGTCGCCGGCAAGGCCGATGATGGCGAGCCCGCGCTCCGGCAGCAGCGGCCCGGCATGGACATGTTCTGGGATGACGGAACGGTGGCGCATAAATACGGCGCCGTCGCGCCGGTGAGCTTCCTGATCGGCTTGGATCTGCGGGTTCTCGCGGTCGTGGCCGAGCCCGATCCGGTCCAGCACGCCGCGGCGCTCTACGACATCCTGAAGCGCCTGCCGCAGATCGGGCCGCATCGTCCCGGTATCCCCCTGGCGCCGGTGCTGATGTTGCCCAGCGTGTTCGAGCCGTCGTTCTGCCGCCGCCTGATCGAAGGCTACGAGATCGGCGGCGCCGAGGAATCCGGCTTCATGCGCGAGCGCGACGGCAAGACCGTCATGGTGATCGACCACAAGCATAAGCGCCGCTCCGACTGGACCATCAACGACGAGGCGCTGAAGGAGGCGGCAAGGGCCCGGATCCTGCGACGCGTCATCCCCGAGATCCAGAAGGCGTTCCAGTTCAGGATCACGCGGATGGAGCGCTATATCGTGGCCTGCTACGATGCCGCGGTCGGCGGCTATTTCCAGGCGCACCGCGACAACACCACCAAGGGCACGGCGCATCGCCGCTTCGCCGTCACCGTCAACCTGAACAGCGACGAATACGAAGGCGGCGAGCTCACCTTCCCGGAATACGGCCGCACCATCTTCAAGCCGCCGGTCGGCGGTGCGGTGGTGTTCTCCTGCAGCCTGCTGCACCGGGCGCTGCCGGTGACCAAGGGCAAGCGCTACGCCTTCCTGCCCTTCCTCTACGACGACGCGGCCGCCAAGATCCGCGAGGCCAACAACGCCTATCTCGGCGACAACGTCCAGCAGTACAAGTCGGGCTGATCTATCCGGCCCGGGACCTGATCAGTCGGAAGACGAAGAGCACGACCAGCGCGCCGATCACCGCGACGACCAGGCTGCGCAGGTCGAACTCGGCCGGGCCGGCGCCGAAGTTGAGCGCGTTGGCAATGAAGCCGCCGACCACGGCGCCGACGATCCCGAGAACCATGGTGAGGATCAATCCACCGCCATCGCGACCCGGCATGATGAACTTGGCGATGAAGCCGGCAGCCAGACCGAAGACGATCCATGCAAGAATACCCAAGGTCCCCTCCCTAGAAACAATCGGAACGCGGAACAACGGTAACCGAATCCCGCGCTTCCGGAAAGCCCGAGCGCTTTCTTGACTTCGCGGTCATGCCCCCGGACACTCGCCGCCGATTCCCGCCTTGTGACGAATGGATTTCCAATGGACCGGACTGCTTCAACCGCCCTGGCTTCACTCGACGCCAGCCTGATCGACGACACGTTCAAGGGATTTCCGACTGCCGCCCAGCCGGTGAAGCTCGGCGAGATCGGGAAGCAAGGCTGGAACCTGCTCAAAGGCGATCTGCCGTTTCCGGTCGCGGTGCTGAAGACTTCGGCGATCGATCACAACAGCCGCTGGATGGACCGTTTCCGCAAGGAGCAGGGCGTCGAGCTCTGCCCGCATGGCAAGACCACGATGAGCCCGCAGCTGTTCCAGCGGCAATTGGCCGACGGCGCCTGGGGCATCACGGTCGCGACCACGCAGCAGCTCCGCATCTCGCGCGTCTATGGTGTCAGCCGGGTGATCATGGCGAACCAGCTCATCGATCCGCAGGGCATCCGCTACGTGCTGGCCGAGATGAAGCGGGATCCCAATTTCGAGTTCTATTGCCTGGTCGATTCCCCCGCCGCGGTGCAGCGCCTGGCCGAGATCGCGAAGACGGCGAATGTCGGGCGTCCGTTGCGCCTGCTGCTCGAAGGCGGCATCGCCGGCGGCCGGACCGGCTGCCGCACGATGGAACAGGCCGCCGCCGTGGCGAAAGCGGTCCTCGCCGGCGCGCCCCATGTGATCCTGCGCGGGGTCGAAGGCTTCGAAGGCATCATCGACGGAGCCTCGCCGGAGGATCGCGCGGCCAAGGTGCGCGCCTTCGTCGATTTCCTGGGCTCGATCGCCAAGCGGGGCATCGCCGAAAACTGGTTCGGTGCCGGCGAGATCATCGCCACCGCCGGCGGCTCGGCGGAGTTCGACATCGTCGCCGATGCCTGGCGCAATGGCGACTTCGGCGCGCCGGTCAAGGTCGTGCTCAGGAGCGGCTGCTATCTGACGCACGATTCCGGACTCTATGAGAACCGCTTCCACGACATCCAGAAGCGCGGCATCGCCTCCACCGCACTCGCCAACAACGGGCCGAAGGCGGCGCTGGAAGTCTGGACCCTGGTGCAGTCGATTCCGGAGCCGGGCCTTGCCTTCGTCACCATGGGCAAGCGCGACGTCTCCTTCGACGTCAGCCTGCCGGTGCCGATCGCCTGGTCTCCGGCCGGCGCCGCCAGCGCGGAGCCGATGCCCAAGGGCAATGCCGTCATCAAGCTCAATGACCAGCACGGCTATCTGAAGGGCCCGGCGGATGCGCCCTGGAAGGTCGGCGACCGGGTGGCGTTCGGGGTCTCGCATCCCTGCACCACCTTCGACCGCTGGCAGCTCATCTACCTGGTCGATGATGCGTATAACGTGACCGGCGCGATCCGGACGTTCTTCTAGCCGGCGGAATAATACCCCTCAAGGGCATAAGCCTTTGAAGGAACAGCAGCATTTCTCCGGGAGAGACACAGTGGGATGTGTTGTTTTCGGAGGTCCCGCGCCGACTGCGCAAAGGGTTCAAATTCTGTCTGTGACCCGGCGCACAGTCGCACCGGAAGAAGGCGTTAACTCTCTTGAAGGCATGGCCGGACCCGCCATCTCCAAACGCAAAGGAGACGGGTCATGCCGAATTATGAAAACTACTACGACGTCCTGAGTGAGAACGCTGCCCCGCGCCACGTGGTCGGCAGTTCTGCGGTGGTGGTGCTGCTGCTCGCTATCGCCGCCTTCGCGGTTTCGGTTCTCTAAGGCGTGTCGGTGCGGGCGGTTTCCAATCTGGCATTCGACCAGGTGACGACGATGCCGCTCGCGACGATGACGACGATGCCGAGCCAGACGATCGGCTCCGGCCATTCATTGAACACGATCAAGCCGAAGAAGATCGCCGAGACGATCTCCGCATAACCATAAGGGGCAAGCTGCGCCGCCGTCGCCATGTGATGCGCAGTGATCAGCAGGTAATGCCCCGCCGCTGCGATCAAGCCCACCCCCGCCAGCAACACCCATTCCCAGGCCGTCGGTGCCTGCCAGACAACGGGCATCGCGAAGCTGTAGAGCAGTACACCGGTCAACGCCGAGCAGATGCCGGTGATCAGGCTTGGGTCATGCGGCGCGAGGTGGCGGGTTACCATGGAGCCGAGCGCATAGCCTACCCCGGACACAAGCGCGAAGAGATCGCCGCGCGAGAATCCATCGAACGAAGGCTGCATCACCAGCAGAACCCCGACGAAGCCAAGCACCACCATGACCCAGCGCAAGGCGCCGATCCGCTCGCGCAGGATCAGGGCGGAGGCGAGCAGCACGACCATCGGATAGATGAAGAACACCGCCATCGTGTCAGCCAGCGGCATTTCCGCGATCGAGAGGAAGAACGCATAGGCCGAGCCGGCAAACAGCAGGCCGCGCAGGACCTGCAGTCCGGGCCGCGCCGGCTGCACCGCACGCCGGCCGAATTTCGCGACGGCGATCGGCCCGATCACCAGCGCATAGAACAGGAACCGCCCCCAGGTCACCTCGACCGTCGGCAGCGTCGCCGACAGGTGCTTGGCAATCGCATCCATGCCCGGCAGCATTGCAAGCGCGCAGAGCATCAGGCCCGCGCCCAGGATCGGTCGGTGTTTCACGCGCATTTCAGGGCCCCCAGGATGCGGTTGAGGTCCTTGCCGTCCTTGTCGAGGGCCACGACCGGGAATCCGTGGATCCCGGCCTGGGCCTTCAGCCAGGCGTCGTATTGCAGAACCCAGGCGAACTCCTTTTCCTTCGCGGAATCGGGATAGCGGCCGGCGTCGTCCCAGATGCCGCGGGAGAAGATCACGTCGCGGATGCGCGCCGGCTCGGCATCGGTCACGAAGATGCCAAGGACGTCGGATCCGCCGCCGAAATCACGCCGGATCAGATGCGGCAGCAGGTTCACGCCTTCGACCACGAAGCCCTGCGGCCAGGTATAGTCGCGCTCGATCAGCGCCCGGATCCCCGTCCATGCCGCTTCCCCCTGATCGACCTCGATAGCGACCAGCTGTTCGGCGGAGAAGGCGTCGAAGAGAGCCTCGGCGCCGTAGCCTTCCGGATTGAACAGCTTCGGGTGCGTGCGGCGATCGGCGACCGTGCGCATGATGTCGCGGATCTGGTCGGTGGAGATCCAGGGCAGGCCGAGATGCGCGGCCAAAGCCGCCGCGACGGTGGACTTGCCGACGGCCGGCGCACCGCCGATCAGATACTTGGTTCCGTTCCCCATGGTCCGACGCTTCCCCGCGAATCGCGATGAAGAGTGGCATCGATGACGCGCATGCTCAATCCCGGAACCGCAGGTTTCGGCCCCGGTTGATGTGACGGGATCAATGAGCGGGAAGCGCGCCATGGAGCTGCCCTTCAATCTCGACCTCGACACCGTAAGCGGCATGGTCGTTGTCTACGGCGTGAACTTCGTCGGCGCCCTCCTGATCGCGCTGGCGGGCTGGTGGGTCGCCGGTATCGCCGAGCGCATGGTGCTCCGGGGCCTGCTCAGATCCTCGCACATGGACCGGACGGTCGCGGCCTTCCTGTCGAGCCTGGTACGCTATGCGCTCCTGGCGGTGACCTTGGTGCTGATTTTGCAGGTGGTCGGGATCCAGGCGACCAGCCTGGTCGCGGTGATCGGCGCGAGCTCCCTTGCCATCGGCCTCGCGCTGCAAGGCACGCTCTCCAACATGGCGGCGGGAGTCATGCTGTTGATCTTCCGCCCCTTCAAGCTCGGCGACAGCATCGAGATCGCGGGCAAGAGCGGGACGGTGCAGAACCTCAATCTCTTCTTCACCGAGCTCGCCGGCGGCGATCACGTCCAGATCCTGATCCCGAACGGCCAAGTCTGGGGCCAGGCGATGATCAACAATTCGGTATACGGCACGCGCCGCGTCGCGCTGAAGCTCCCGGTGCCCTTCACCAAGAATCCGGACGCGATCGCAAGCCGCATCAAGAGCTTCCTGAAGTCGGACGCCCGGGTGCAGAAGAGCAGCGTGGTCGTCTCGAACATCACCGACGCATTGGTCGAGCTGTCGGTGGAAGCTTGGACCGCGTCGGGCGACGCGGGAGCCTTGCGCACCGAGCTGATGCAGCACGCGCTCGGCGTGATCACCGAGCCGCAGCACCCGGCTGAGCGCACGGCCTCCGCAGAATAAGATCTAGTTCAGCCGCGCCACCGCCTGGTCGATGGCCGGCCGGGCTTGCACATCGACAATCCCCCGCAGCCGGTCCAGCCTCTTGCGCAGGGCCATCAGATATTCGTTGCGGGTGGCCGGGGCGCCGTGCAGGCGGACATGGCCGTCGGCCAAGGCGAGATCGGTCATCAGGTCGTCGATCACCATGTCGACCGCGCTGCTGCGCTCGGAGGCGCTGCCGGCGCCGGTGACGACTTTTTCAATGTCGAGAGCGTAGCGGTCGATATCGTCCAACGGCACCAGCATATCCTTCCCTCCCGGCGACGGATCCCAGTCGGTCAAGGCCTGCGCTTCGCCTCGGTTCCAGCTCGCCGGGACCTGATATCCGAAAATTAATCGTTGTCCGATGGAACGACAGGCCGAAGGTGTGACTTAGTCGTAAGGCGGCCGAAGGCCTCGACCTCCGCCTGCCAGCCAATGACGATAGATGAGGCCGGGGAGATAGGGCATGAAGTACACCACTGAAGCCATTGAGCAACCCAGGAATAACATCGTCCAGACCGAGCAGCGCATCGTGCGCCAGCGGCGCCGGGTGGAAAAGATGCTGGTGGAGCGGCATCCGGCCGACGAAGCCCAGGCCCAATTGCTCATCATGGAGCAGAGTCTGATCGCCATGACGCGCTTCCTGAAGAATCTGGAGCGGGATCTCGAGGCGGGCGACCTCAGCTTGCACCGCTACAAGACCGCCAAGCGAATGAAGGCGGCACAGCCCCAGGCCGCGGCGGACGGTGCCGATGGCCAAGCGCCGAAATCTTCGGAAAGCCTCGATCGCACCCGCTAAGCACCGGGAAATCCGGAACTAATCTTCGGTGCCGCCATTCTCCCGTGGCAACCCGATGTTGTGTGGTGCCATGGGTGACTCGAAGAACTATCGAAAGCGGGCCCAGGAATGCGCGTTGCTGGCGGCGGGCACGGCTTCGCCGCAGCACAAGGCGGCATGGCTGGAACTGGAGCAGCACTGGCTCCGCATGGCGGAAACGCTCGACCTCTATGGCCGCGTCGATCCCTTTACCGCCTTCTTCATCGCCGGTTCGGCCAAGTCCACCACCCACTAGCTTCTTCGGCCTCGAAGCCGTCCGACCCGCCGTCGATTCGGCGGGTCGGACTCTCCATCACTTCGTCTGCTTGGTGCCGCGCTCGGCGCGACGGATACGCTCGCGCTTTTTTGTCGGCTGTTCCGCCGGCGCAGCGGCGTTGGGGGCCGGCGCCGCGGAAGTCCCGGTCTGTTGCTGGGTCGTCGCCTGGCCGGTCGAAGGTGCGCTGCTGGTGCTGTCTGCCGAGGCGATGCCGGCCGCGCCCGCAATCATGACCGCGGCGGCGGCGGCGGCGAGGGAAGTGTTGTAGATGTTCTGAATGGTCTTCACTGCATCACTCCATTTTCATTTCGTTCATCTTGAAAATGAATGCGTCTCAACACGCCGAAGCATACCGAGCACATTCCGCGCGACACGATGTTGTGATGCCTTCCGGTTATCACCACCCTCATCAACAGCCGGCCAGGCTTCCCCGCACGCATGCGCGATTGTGCGCGGCGTCATGGCATAGGCGGATGTCATGGAAGAATCATCGCGCGGACGTTGATCCGGCGCGACCGGGCCGCACGAGCGCCGATCAGTAGCTCAGCAGAATCCGGAAATAGCCCTCGACCGTGCCGCGCAGCTCCTTGTACTCGGCGCGATCGCCGTCGCGCATGTCGTCGTACAGCCGGACATAGAAGCGGCAGCCGTGGTCATTGCTCCATTTCAGGAGCGGCGAGAAGGCGGTGGAGAACTCGCCGGGACCGAGCGGCTCGCCGTAGCGCGCGCGGGAGAGCGGCAGCTTCTCCTGGTCGCCTTCGCGGCCGGAGACCGCCTTGTCCTCGATATAGATGCCGGCATCTGTCAGGCTCGCATCGAAGATGTATTGGATCTTGCCTTTGTTATCGACCCAGCAGGGCGGCAGGTCGAAGCCGCCGGTCTTGGCGTTGAGCTTGGAGTTGAGATAGGTCGTCTGGTTCTTGCAGCTTTGCAGGTCGGTCTTGCAGGCGCCGGCCGATGCCAGCAGCGCATCCGGACTGTCGCCGTCCTTCAGTGACTGGCCGATGATCGCAGCATTCACCAGGGCTTCGACCGCCTGTTCCGGCGGCAGGTTGGGCGACAGGCGCTGCGCGGCGTCGAGGGCCTGCCGGCCGATCGCCGCTTCGTTGAGCAAGGCGCGGACCGCCTGTTCCGGCGTCGCCTCGGCCGGCGCCAGGGAGGCCGCCTGTTGCACCAGGCCGACCGAAAGCTCGGCATCCTTGAGCCGCGCATCGGCATCGGCCAGCTGCTGCTGCATCCGCACGTAGTCCTTGGTGATGTCGAATTTCTGCGGTCCCGAAAGCTTCTCGAAGACCGGCTGCATCGCGACCAGGGTGCTTTGGGCCTCGTCGCGCTGCTTCTCCAATTCGGTGATCTGTGTGGTCTGGGTCTTGAGGCGGATCCCGAGGATCAGCATCAGCAGGAAGATCAGCAGCAGCAGGGCCTCGGCCATGGTGAGGCCGAGCACCACGCCACGGCGGAACTGCTTGTCGTCGCGCGCCGAGCCGATCATCGCTTCCGGTCCCGTTCTATGGTGCCGCGCAGGCTGTCGTCGAGGTCACGCAGGGCCGAGGTCGCGGAATCGATCGCGGCCAGCATATGGCCCATCGCTACCGCGGTCTGCGCGGTCGTGGCGTTGATCTTGCTCGCATGCTCGTGGAACTCGGCGAAGGCCTGGTCGATCTGTGCCATCGCCGCCTGCGAGGTATCGCCGACCCGGGCGACGCTCTGCTCGAGGACCGCGTGGGTCTCTTTCGCGGTGACGCCGATCTGCTCCGCCGTCACCTGCTGCACCGAACGGCAGAACGAACCCAGGGCGAGCACGGCGTCGTCGATGTTGGTTCTGAGTCGCACCACCGCCTCGGCCAGGGCCATGCGGGCATCCTGCTCGGTCTCGAGCACATCGCGGCGCGCCTGGTTGATCAGCACGCGCAGGAGGATGCCGGTGATGGTCGAGCCCAAAGCGAGGCCGAAATTGGCGACGATCTGGTCGACGTCGCCGGTACCACCGAACTGGTAGAGCGCATAGGCGAGGCTCGCCAAGGTGAACAGGAAGCCGAGGTAGTAGCAGTTGTCGCCAAGCTGATCCTCGCGGATCCTGAGCAGCGGCACCGCGGCGACGATCGCCCAATAAGCGACGATGATCGCGCAGGCGGTCGCCGTGATGGTGAACTGGTCGAGCCCCAGCAGCTTCATCGCCACCAGCGAACCGCCGCCGATCAGCGCCGCGATCAGGAAGGGCGCGCGCGACAGCCAGACGAAGCGGTTCTTCTCCCGCCGTGCCCGCTCGTCCGAGGCGTAGTAGGGGTGTCTCATCCCGGCACGCTCTTGAACGCATCGACCTCGGCGCCCTGTCGTTCCAGCCAGTCGATCCAGAACTTGCCGAGGGCGTCGGTCTGCCGCGCGGCGGCCTTCATCCGGTGCAGCAGGTGAATTTCAGTGTGCACGCCGGTCAAATTGCTTCGCACCGAGGCGGCGTAAGGCGTCGCCCAGAAGGCATCGGCCGCCGGCACGCCTTGATAAAGGCTGAAACCCTGCTGGTTCTGCAGCAGATCGCTGACGATGATCAGCGTCTTCGGTCCTGGCGGCGCGTCCGGGCCGAAATCCTTGACCGCAATCGCTTGCACGCCTTCGAGGATAGGGCTGGTCTTTGCCTCCTCGTCGAGCCGCATCCGCTCCAGCATAGCCGCGATCGGTGCCTGGAACTTCTCCTCGTAACGCGCGCGCCACATCTTCGGATTGGAATCGATCGCCGACTGGTCCGAGCCGTCGCCGGGATTGCAGACCGCGACCACCGGCTGGAGCAGGGCGCCGCCGTACCCCACTTCATACACCTTGAAGCTGCCATGCTTCGGGATCGCCGTTGCCCAGGCGGTGATCTGCCGTCGCAGCGCCTCGCCCTGGATCTCGGTCAGGGCATCGGTGCGGTCGATCAGCACGGCGAATTGGGAGGTCGGGCCGCTCTTCGGGCAGAGTGTCTCCGGATCGAGCGACGCCAGCTGCGCGGCGCGGCCCTGCACGAACCAGAAGACCCCACCGAGGCCCAACAGCACGACCACCACGATCGCTATGGCGATCGCCTTGAGCGCCAGCGTCTCCGAGCCCCCCCGGCGGCGGCTAAACCTGCGGCGCGGCGCCATTGGATTCCGTTCTGGGCCTCGGCGCGTCCGGATCGTTCTCGCTCAGATACCGGATCCAGCGGATCGCTTCCTCGTAGGCCGTCTGCAGCTTGTTGATGCTGTCTTCCAGCGCCTTGTTGGCCTTGGCGTATTCGCTTTCCGGGATCGGCGGCAGCTCGGCGAGCTCGATCGGGCCGAAGCCGTTCAAGTGCCAGACCTCGTCGAAACGCTTCGGCGCCGGGACCTGGCGCGCCTTGCGGTTGGTGTCGCGGTAGACCACCAGCGCCTGCCGTCCGACATCCTGCAGATGCGTCAGGTGGTCCTTGAAGCGTGCGAGCAGGCGCTGCCGTTCCTGCATCACATAGGGGATCTCCAGCCGGCGGTCGCGCAGCCGCGAACGCTCGACCTGGATCTTCTGGACGAATTCCTCCTGCACGCTCTTCAGGTGATCGAGCTTCTCCTCGACCATGTCGTGATAGCGCGACTGCGCCTGGCGCAGATGGTCGGAGACTTCGGCATAGCCGGGATAGGGCTCGTCCCAGAACCAGCCTTCCATCATCACGATCAGCGCGGAGATGACGCCCATCGCGACCATGATCACCGACTTGATGTCGCCCAGCAGCAGCGGCTGCGCCTGCATCTGCGGGATGACCGCCGCGGCGGCGGTGCTCGACGCCATGCCGCTTTCGATCGCGGCGCGGTAGTGCGCGAGAGCGAGATTGATCAGCAGCACGCCGCCCAGGCAGCCCAGGGCGAGGACGAGGCCGGAGAGCTTGCGGAAGAAGTTCTTGTGGATCGCATTGGTCCAGCCCCAGCGGCCGGCGGCGAATCCCAGCGAGAGGTTGATCAGCGAGAACAGGATCGCGACCGTGTAGCCGCCGGCGATGCCGAGCTCCTCGCCCTCGCCGAGGATGATGGCGTTGGGCAGGGTCTCCGCCGCGAACAGCAGTACGATGATCGCCGAGAACAGGAAATGCCCGCGCGGCGGATGCGCCGGGCGCTTGAGGCCGTGATCCTTCCTGAAGGCTTCCAGGGTGTGCTCGCGGTCGAGCACCTCCTTGCGCGCGACCCGGAGATCGCCTTTGACCGCCAGCAGCATGGATTCCATGTCGCTCTCGGCCTGGCGGGCGATGACCCGCATATCGACCGCCGCACCCGCGACGTCGGCGCCGCGCAGCCGCTGCTCATAGGTCGCGATCTGGTCGTAGGTCCGTGCCTGGTCCTCAGCGGCGATGCTGCGGATGGTGCTCTCGATCTCCTGCTCGACTTCGTCCAAGGAGGCGGAGTCCGGCGCTGGCTGGTTGGCGCGCGCGCGATCGGCCGCCCGCTGCCGCAAGTCCATCTTCTCGACGATGATCTTCGGATCGATCTGCAGGAACTGGCCCGGACCCGGCTTGTACTGGGTCCGCAAAAAGGAGAGCACGTCTCCGAGCAAATTTGGTCTCCCACGCCCCCCGGCGTTGCATTTGCGCGCTACTTTAGCGACGGACGCGGCAAGGTCCAAGCGCGTGGTGGCCCCGCGGCCCCGATTGGGGTGTGAGAAGTCGGTTCTATGCGTGCGTCATGCCGAGGTGTCGACCGCAGCGACCAGCAGCGCCTCGAAGCCGCGGCTTGGATCCGCGGCGTCAACCGGCGTCAGGCGCGCGGTCGAGGCCGCGCCGCCCTGATGCAGGAAGATTCCGTCCTGGTCCTGGGGCATGCGCGATGCCGCGCCTGCCGTGTAGTCGCGCTCTTCCATTAACCGCAGTGTGGTGTCCTCCGGGAAGAAGACCTGGCCGGTATGGGCGAGATGGCCGCCGCGATAAGTCTCGCCGGCGACCGCGCCCGCGCTGCGCACCTGGAAATGGATGTGGTTGGTGCGCCCCGGATAGCAGCCGGGAAAGACCGTGTGGAATTGCGCGAGGCCGTCGCGGTCGGTGAGCTGGATACCCCGCAGGAAGCTGTGTGAATCACCGCCGGCGCCGAAGCCGGAATAGGCGCCCGCGGCGTCGCAATGCCAGACATCGACCGCCGCGTCGCTGAGCGGCCGGCAGTTCCGTGCATCCAGCAACAGCAGGCGGAGGTTCAGCGGCACGCCCGCCTTGCCCTCGCGGATATCCCGGCGGATCAGCTCTTCGGCGAGGTAGTAGGGGCCGAGCGCTTGCTCCGGCGCCAGGATACAGGCTTCCGCCCGGGCCCGTTTCTGCGGCGCCAACGCGGCCGCGGCGAGTCCGGAACCCAGCAGGGTCCGGCGTGTCAGCATGCTTTTCATACCGGCTCTAACGGTCCTCGCCGGAACTCCCTGTGCCCCGGCTTCCGGGCGGCTGGGCGATTAATTGCGCGGCGGTCAGATCGAAGTCGAAATAGTCCTCGACCGCGGCGATCTGCGCAACCGCGGTGCCGCCCTGGGTCAACGGGAAGAGCCCGAACTCATAGGCAAAGGTGCCACCGGACTTGGCCGGGACCACGACCGAGCCCAGCAGCGGTTCGCGGCTGTCATAGACAGTCCGATAATGGTCCAGCCAGGGCACCTCCGGCTGTCCGGTCAGCAATTCATCGAGGTAGCGGCCGGTGATGTCGAAGCCGATGGTCCGCACCGCTTTGGTGCCGACCAGCCGATAGCGGATGCGGAACGGCGCCGGCTCGACGTCGGAGATGAAGAGATTGGGCAGCACCGCGCGCAAGGCCGCCGGATCGAGGTCGCGCCGATCGGGGATGCCGCTGGGCCCGCGATGCGTCATCCACCAGGCGTGCAGCATGCGCACCATCGGCGATTTGTTCTGCTCGATCCTGGTCCAGACCGGCATGCGGGACCCCTTCACCCACGCCACCGGACGGCGGCGCCGCTCCGATTCTAAGGCAGGCTAGCGGAACCTGTCTTGCCGGCATTTGACTTGGATCAAGTTGAGCATGCGGACGGCGGCCCGCCACGCCCGGGCCCAGGGCCGGGAATCCGGGCGTTTGTCGTCGCGACACAAAGGCTTAACGAGGGCTTGCAGCGGTGACGGCAGGTCACTATTGTCCGCGCCCGTTACGGCCCGACCCTCGATGAGGGATCCCTGCGGAGGGGTGCCAGAGTGGCCGATTGGGACGGTCTCGAAAACCGTTGTACGTGCAAGCGTACCGTGAGTTCGAATCTCACCCCCTCCGCCACCCTTCGCCCTGAAGGGCTGCGGGCGCGGTTTTATTCCATCCCGAGAACGTCTTTTTGAGATTGCAACATTCCGGTGTGCGTCTCGCGGGGCTCGTGGAACGGATTCACCATAACGCGCCCTAGGAATCTCCGAGAAAGGGGTGTTGAGTCCTAGAAGGTTAAATTTTACTTAAAATTTCGGCGCATCCGCGGGGGCGGGTCGCCAAGCGGGGGTAAGCATGGTCCGGTTGGACGCAAGACCGATCGCTGCCGCGATCCTGGGACTGGTCCTGAGCATGGCCTGTTTCGGGCCGTCGCTGGCCGGCCAGCTGGATGAGACTTCCTGGACCGTGGTCGCGTCCACCGACGCCTACATCACGCCGGAGGGCGCCGCGGCCCCGAAGCCGGTTGCCAAAGGTGTCACCGTCAAGGAAGGCGATAGGCTGACCACCGGCGCCAGTGGCGCCCTCGTCCTGGAACGCGGCGAGGACCTGATCGCGATGTCGCCCAAGAGCGAGATCCGGCTCGCACATTCCGGCGTCGCCGGCCAGACCTTGATCGAGCAGCCGCTGGGCCATGTCGAATACCAGGTCACCAAGATGGCGACGCCGCATTTCCAGGTCGATACGCGGGTGATGAGCACGGTGGTGAAAGGCACCACCTTCACGGTGGAATCGACGTCATCGCAAAGCAACGTCAAGGTGAGCGAAGGCCAAGTCGTCGCACATAACCGCCGCACCGGTGCATCCTTTCCGGTCTCCGCCGGAGAAACCGGCGGCGTGGATTCCGTCGATGACGATGTCGTCATCCTTCGTGATGCGTCGGGTGGAACCAGCAGCAGCAGCGGTTCCGGCAGCCACAGGCAGAACGCCAGCAACGCCGGCGGCGGCAACCGCGACAATGGTGGCGGCAAAGGCAAAGGCGGCGGCAACGCCGGTGGGAATGGCGGCGGCAACGCCGGCGGGAATGGCGGCGGCAACGCCGGCGGGAATGGCGGCGGCAACGCCGGTGGGAATGGCGGCGGCAACGCCGGTGGGAATGGCGGCGGCAACGCCGGTGGGAATGGCAGCGGCAACGCCGGTGGAAATAGCGGCGGCGGTGCCGACGCGACGGGCGGCGGCAATGGCAGTGGCAATGCCGGTGGGAATGGCGGCGGCAATGCCGGCGGAAATGGTGGCGGCAACGGCAACGGGAAGAACAAGTAGCCGCTCGACCTTGCGATCCATCCACGGAGTTCCGCATTCAGCGCGGCAATCCGGCATTTCGCAGCTTCTTAACTCCGTCGACTACAATAGGATTAATTGCAAATTTTAAACATTATTGTGTGAGAATTTATAAATAATTTTAACTTAAATTCGGATTTTCCCCAGGCCGGTGCTCGTTATCCGGTTAGCCGAAGCAGGATCAGCGACCGGGGGGTTGCTGAGTCCCGCAGGCACTGGGGGGAGCTATGGGTAACACCGTTTCATTCGGCAACACGCCGCAAGCTGGCGACGATTTCTTTTCCGCTTCGAAGACGGGCCTGACCGAGAACACGCTCGGCATCGTCACGCTGGACGTGATGGGCAACGATCTCGGCGGCAACGCCAAGACGCTTTGGTCGCTGGACGACAGCAGCGCGGGCGCCAAGAGCCCGACCGACCTGCTCACCCAGGACACGGCGCGCACCGAAGCCTTAAGCACCGACCGCAGCCTCAACGGCGCGAAGATCTGGATCACCAACGACGGCAAGATCGGTTACGACGCCGCCTGCTTGAGCACTGGGTTCAAGGCGCAGCTCGATGCGCTCGGCGAAGGCGAGAAGCTCACTGACACCTTCGTCTACGCCATTCGCCTCGGCAACGGCACCTTGAGCTGGGCGACCGCGACCGTCGAGTTCGCCGGCAAGAACGACCTTGCGACGATGACCGGCGTGACCACGGGCAAGGTCAAGGAAGACGTGACCCTGAACGCCACGGGCACCGTCACGGTCAGCGACGTCGACAACGGCCAGGCGCACACCCAGCAGGTCACGAACGGCGCGACCACCAACAACTACGGAACCTACACGGTCGATGCGGACGGCCACTGGAGTTACGCGCTCAACAACAACCTGCCGCAGGTTCAGGCGCTCAACGCCGGGCAGACGCTGACCGACACCTTCACCGTCTTCAGCCTGGACGGCACGGCCAGCAAAGTGGTCACCGTCACGATCTGCGGCACGGATGATCTGCCGCCCAGCACCACGGTCCACGGCATCGACATCTCCGCGGATTCCGGCGCCAGCAACAGCGACTTCATCACCAATGTCGCGCCGCAGACCATCACCGCGACCTTGAGCCAGGCCCTCGCCGGCGGCGAGACATTGCTGGGCTCGATCGACGGCGGCGCGACCTGGACCGACATCACCGGGAAGGTCGCGGGCACCGCCGTCACTTGGGACGGCGTGACGCTGAGCGGCAGCAGCTCGATCGAGCTCAAGGTGCACAATTCCAGCGGCGACGGTCCGGTGGCGATCCAGGCCTATGTGCTGGACGGGACGGGTCCGGTGATCACCTCGGCCAACACCGCCGCGGTCACGGAAAACAGCGGCGCGGGCGAGGTGGTCTATACGGCAGCCGCAACCGACGCGGGATCCGTGACCTACAGCCTGAAGGCAGTTGGCGATGCTGCTGCGTTCAGCATCGACGGCACGACCGGCGCGGTGACGCTGACCGGCAATCCGGACTTCGAGGCGAAGTCGAGCTACAGCTTCACCGTGATCGCCACCGACACCGCCGGGAATGCGACGGAGCAAGTTGTGACCCTGGCGGTGAACAACCTCGATGAGGTTGCGCCGGTGTTCGATTCCGGCACCACCGCGGATGCGATCGACGAGAACAGCGGCGCGGGCCAGGTCATCTACACGGCGGCGGCGACCGATCCTTCGACCGACGGCGGTCCATCGGGTCCGTTGAGCTACAGCCTGAAAGTGGGCGGCGATGCCGCTGCGTTCAGCATCGATGGCACCAGCGGGGCAGTGACGCTGACCGGCAACCCGGACTTCGAGGCCAAGTCGAGCTACAGCTTCACGGTGATCGCGACCGACACGGCGGGAAATGCCACCGAGCAGGCGGTCACCCTAGCGGTGAACAATCTCGACGAGGTTGCTCCGGTGTTCGATTCCGGCACCACCGCCGATGTGATCGACGAGAACAGCGGTGCGGGCCAGGTTGTGTACACGGCGGCGGCGACCGATCCGGCCGCCGACGGCGGCCCGTCCGGTCCGCTGACCTACAGCCTGAAGGCGGGCGGCGACGCCGCTGCATTCAGCATCGATGGCTCGACCGGCGCCGTGACGCTGACCGGTAACCCGGACTTCGAGGCGAAGTCGAGCTACAGCTTCACCGTGATCGCCACTGACACGGCCGGCAATGCCACAGAGCAAGCTGTCACCCTGGCGGTGAACAACCTCGACGAGGTTGCGCCGGTGTTCGGTTCCGGTACCACGGCCGATGCGATCGACGAGAACAGCGGCGCCGGCCAAATCGTCTACACGGCGGCAGCGACCGATCCTGCGACCGACGGCGGTCCATCGGGTCCGTTGACCTACAACCTGAAGGCGGTCGGCGACGCCGCTGCCTTCACGATCGACGGTTCGACCGGCGCCGTGACGCTGACCGGCAACCCGGACTTCGAGGGCAAGTCGAGCTACAGCTTCACGGTGATCGCGACCGACACCGCAGGGAATGCGACGGAGCAAGTTGTGACCCTGGCGGTGAACAACCTCGATGAGGTTGCACCGGTGTTCGATTCCGGCACCACCGCGGATGCGATCGACGAGAACAGCGGTGCTGGCCAGGTGGTCTACACGGCGGCAGCGACCGATCCTGCGACCGACGGCGGTCCATCGGGTCCGTTGACCTACAGCCTGAAGGCGGTCGGCGACGCCGCTGCGTTCAGCATCGACGGTTCGACCGGCGCGGTGACGCTGACTGGCAACCCCGACTTCGAAGGCAAGTCGAGCTACAGCTTCACGGTGATCGCGACCGACACCGCGGGCAACGCCACCGAGCAGGCCGTGACCTTGGCGATCAACAACCGCGACGAGGTGGCGCCGATCTTCAACTCCGGCGGCACGGCGACCGCCATCAACGAGAACAGCGGCGCGGGCCAGGTGGTCTACACCGCATCGGCCACCGATCCGGCGACAGATGGCGGCCCGTCTGGACCGCTGACCTACAGCCTGAAGGCCGGCGGTGATGTCGCAGCATTCAGCATCAGCGGCGCGAGCGGTGCCGTTACGCTGACCGGCAACCCGAACTTCGAGGCCAAGTCGAGCTACAGCTTCACGGTGATCGCGACCGATACCGCGGGCAATGCCACGGAACAAGCCGTGACCTTGGCGGTGAACAACCGCGACGAGGTGGCGCCGATCTTCAGCTCCGGCGGCACGGCGACCACCATCAACGAGAACAGCGGCGCCGGCCAGGTTATCTACACCGCCTCGGCCACCGATCCGGCGACCGATGGCGGCCCATCCGGACCGCTGACCTATACCCTGAAGGCAGGCGGCGACGCCGGGGCCTTCACGATCGACGGCTCGAGTGGTGCCGTTACGCTGACCGGCAACCCGAACTTCGAGGCGAAGTTCAGCTACAGCTTCACGGTGATCGCGACCGATGCGGCCGGGAATGCCTCCGAGCAGCCCGTGACCTTGTTCATCAACAATCGCGACGAGGTTGCACCGACCTTCACGTCGGGGGCCACCGCGACGGCGATCAACGAGGAGAGCGGCGCCGGCCAGGTGATCTACACCGCGGCGGCGACGGATCCGGCCACCGACGGCGGTCCTTCCAACCCGCTGACCTACAGCCTGAAGGCGGTCGGTGATGCCGCCGCATTCAGCATCAGTGGCGCGAGCGGCGCGGTGACGCTGATCGGGAACCCGGACTTCGAGACCAAGTCCAGCTACAGCTTCACGGTGATCGCGACCGACGCAGCCGGCAACGCCACCGAGCAGGCAGTGACCTTGGCGATCAACAACATCGTGGAGAATACCGCACCGGCCTTCAATTCGACCGGCCTTACGCTGGTCAGCAACACCGGCAGCGGCGCCGTCACCTTCACCGAGGCCGCCCTCGCGCAGTACTTCAAGGATGTCGATAGCCCGGCTATCGGCATCGCCACAATCAGCCCTGGGCCGCCGACGCTGCAGAGCACGGGTGCCACGAATATCGGGGCCGCCAATGTCGGAACCGTCGGCACGATCACGATCGATGACGATGCCACCCTCGGCGGCCAGTTCACCGTCACCGCGACCGACGGCAGCACGAGCAGCTCGCCGGCGTCGACCGTTGCATTTGTCAACAATGCAACCAGCACCGTCACCCTTAACGCGGCGGCGAGCGGCGACTCGATCATCGTCAATTCCCAGAACGCCAACGCCACGTTGAACGGCGGCGCCGGGAGCGACTACCTCATCGGCAATGCGGCCGTGGACACGATGAGCGGCGGCGGCGGCAACGACGTCCTGCTGGGCGGCGCCGGCGGCGATACGCTGGACGGCGGCACCGGCGACGACACGCTGTCAGGCGGCGGCGGCACGGATAAGCTGACCGGCGGCACCGGCAATGACACCTTCCTGCTGGATGGAAGCGTCACCGGCTTCAGCAACATCACCGATTTCGCCAGCGCCAACGATACCCTCAAGCTGACCAACTTCAGTCTTGCGAACCAGGCTGGAACCGGCGCGATAGACTCGGTCATCACCGTTCCGAACTCAGGTCTCGGGAATGGCGCATCGGCGACCAGCATCGCCGGCGCCGACCTGGTCATCCTCAACGTCAGCAGCTCCAACAGTGCGGACACGGCCACAGAGGTCGACACGCTGCTGTTGAACCAGAAGGGTACTTTCGACGGCGGCGTGTTCGCGCTGGCTTACGCCGACGATGTCAGCAACAACCAGGTCGGCCTCTACTATGACTCCGACGCGAACACCGCCGGTGGCACGTCGCTCGTCGCGGTGTTCAGCAACTACACGAGCGTGACGGCCGTCGGGACACCCGGTGCCACGAGCGACTACGTCCTCGCCCCGGCCGGCGTCGCCGGCGAGCCCATCAATCTCGCGCTGAAGAATCCCGAGGATGCGGTCGGTCCGGTCACGCTCTCGATCCGGGGCGTTCCCGCCGGCTGGATGCTCAGTCAGGGCGTCAACAACGGCGACGGCAGCTGGACGATCCGGAGCAACGATCTGACGGCGCTCTCGATCATCACGACCGCGGACTACGCAGGCGCGGTGGCGCTGCAGATCGTGCAGTCCTGGGTCGATACCGACGGCGGCATCAAGGTCAGCTTCCTCACTGACAACGTGGAGGCCTATCAGGCGGACAACCCGATCTTCGCGGTCTCGAAGGACGACCACCTGACGGCATCGAGCGGCGACGACGTCTTCGTCTTCGCCCAGCCGATCGGCGCGGACTTCATCTATGGCTTCGACGCCGCACATGACAAGGTGAACCTGGTCGGCTACGGCTTCCAGAGCTTCGCCGACGTCGCGGCGGCGCTCTCCACCGATGCCGCGGGCAATGCGGTCCTCGACCTTGGCGGCGGCCAGACCATCACCTTCACGGCCGTCGCGGCGGCGGCGCTCGGCGAAGACGACTTCGTGTTCGATCAACTGCCGGTCACGCATAACGACGGCGCCATGGTGGTGAGCGACGGCGCACTCCTGCCGCTTTCCGGCCTGGTGGAGAACACCGGCACCATCTCGCTCGAATCCGCGGGCAATACGACCGAGCTGCAGGTGGCGCAGCACGGCCTCATCCTCCAGGGCGGCGGGCAGGTGTTGATGTCGGATGCGGACGGCAACCACATCACCGGCACCAGCGCCGGCGTGACGCTGACCAACGTCGACAACACGATCTCCGGTGCCGGCCAGATCGACAACCTGGTGCTGGTCAACCATGGCAGCATCGTCGCCACCGGCAGCCATGCGCTGGAGATCGACACCGGCGCGAACGCGGTCATCAACACCGGCACTCTCGAGGCGACCGGCAGCGGCGGGCTGCACATCCACGGCGATCTGCAGAACGACGGCCTGATCTTCGCCCATGGCGGCGGGATCGACATCGACGGCGACGTGTTCGGCGACGGCGATGCCAAGATCGAGGGTACCGCGACGCTGGAGTTCGGCGGCTTGTTCGACGAGCATCTGACCATCGGCGAGCTCGCGGTCGCCACCGTTAAGGCCGATCATGCCGCCGCGTTCACCGCCACGATCAGCGGCCTCGACGACAACGACAGCCTCGCTTTCGGCGACATCGTCGCCGACAAGGCGAGCATCACCTACACCGCCAACGAAGACGGCAGCGTCGGCCAGCTGACGGTGACCGACGGCATCAACACCGCGACCGTTACGCTGACCGGCCAGTACGATGCGGCAGGTTTCCATGCCGCAGGCGACGGCAGCAGCGGCACGGTCGTCACCTACACCAAGGTCGATGCGCACCAGGAGCAGATGCCCGTCGTCTAGCAGGCGGATCTACGTGGGGGCGCCCTGCGGTCGGGCTTCGGCCCGGCCGCAATGGGCGAGCCGGGCTTCAGGCGTGGAGACGATGGGCGATCGCGCGATCGACCAGCTCCACCAGGGCGGCGGCGCGAAAGGGTTTCGCCAGCGTCGCCTCGGCGCCCAGGCGCTTGGCCATTCCGAGATGGTCCTCGATGCCGTATTGCAGCGCGCCGCCGGACATCGCCACGATCGGAATCGCCTCGCCGAAGCTGCGCATGGCTGAGATCAGCTCATAGCCGTCGCCGTCCGGCATATAGATGTCGGTCAGAATGACGTCGGGCCGTTGGGCGCCGACCTCGCAAATCGCCTCCCGGGCATTGCGGGCGGTGCTGACCAAAAAGCCCAGGGATTCCAGCAGTGCCCGGATCGAATCCCGGAGGCCGGCGTCATCCTCGACCACGAGGACCAGGCGGCGGCTGCGACGAGCGTGCAACATATGCGCTTTCACGGGTAATCGTTGGGCTGGCCGCCACTCTCGGGCGAAGCGGACATTATTCATAGTGAGGGATTCCCCTGATCTAGATCATGCCGAGGCGAACGCGGACCGCCCTCAAACGCCGGTACGATTCGGGAACGAGGCCCTGGACCCGACTCGGGCGGGGATGAGATTCTCTGGCTAAGCGTCAGATTCGACGCCGGTTTGACCTATGGTGCTCCCATGCCCAGCAAGGCCCTGTTCAGCAAGTCCGCCCGTTTGAAAGCGTCGGATGGCGCGCTGCCGACGCGCATCGCCGATCTCGAAGGCAGCATGCTCACGTCCGATTGCGATTGCTGCGGCCGGCATTTCCAGCTCTATCCCGGGCATGCCGCTTTCGACGGCCGAACCAAGCTGGTCAGCCTGCTCGACCGGCTGGTCTGCGGTGCAAGGCGCAATGGCCGGGCCTGTGGCGGGCGACCCCGCCGGCTCGCGTTGATGCGCGACGATCGGCAATGGCTGCTGGATGCTTCCGGCGAATGGGTCGAGGACGATTCCGCCTTCTGGGAGCCGTCGGACTTCGAGACCCAGATCGAGACCCGCGCCGCCGCTTTCTAATCGGCTCGCTTATTCCCGCTCAGGCGCGCGGGCGCCATTTGCTCCAGGCGCGCCATTGCTCGGGATAGCGCCGGACCCAGGCCTCGCTGCGTCGCAAATACTCATTCACGGCCGCGATCGTGCGGTCGTCGGCCGGCTGGTTCGGGTCGAGCGCAATCGGCGCTTCGATCGCGATGCGGAAGCCGAGCGCCGGGTCGCGCAGCACGAAGGTCGGGAGCAGGGGCGAGCCGGTCAGGCCCGCAAGGCGCGGTGCGCCGACCGCGACCGGCAGCAGCCCGCCGAAGATCGGGCCCTCGACCATCTCGAAGCCTTCGGTGTTGGCGGCGACGATCGAGACCACTTCGCCGGCTTTGAGCGCGCGCATCATCTTGCGCATCGCCGTGGTCGGCGCTTCGCTGTCGAACACGATCCGCTGGCTGAGATGACGATCCTCCGGAACGCAGCGCACCTTGTTCAGCCGATCGACGCCGAACTGGGTCTCGGAATAGCCGTGCACCGGGCTGCTCAGATGCGAGACCTTGTAGCCCTTGGCCTTGAGCGCGATCTTGAAGGGCAGGCTGTTGAAGACGGTCGGCGAGACCCAGAGCACCGCGCCCTTGCCGCCCTTCAGCGCCTCGGCGAGGAGCGCCTCGCCTTCCAGTGAAAGCTTCGGGATCCACCCACCCGTTGGATTGGAGCTGGGCCTCCAGGCGCGCAGATCCTGGAAGCGGATCTCATGGATCGCGGCCTTGAGGTCGCGGGCGATCGCGGCGCCCCGCGTCATGTCGATATCGCCCAGCGCGGCGACCATGCTGGCGGCGTTGCGCTCGACCGCGCGCCGGCTGGTCAGCGGCAGGCGGGTGGCCGCCCGCCATAGTGGCGACCACGCGCTTTCGGGTAAGGCCCAGGCGACGGGCAACTGCACGATGAGGCCGAGCGCGGTGACAAGATCCGAGAACGCCCAGGCGGCACGGCCTGTGCGCTTTCGCCGCTTCTGCACCAGGCCTTCGGTCCGATTCGGCGGCGGATCTTTGGTTTCTGCCTGATTCGTCAGTGTCCTGTCCCCCGGATGACGGCCGCGACTATAGCGCGGCGGCGGGGTGAAGCCAGCACCGGGATGGCGGTGGCCACCCGCGTTGCGAGACTGTCCTAGCGTCAGCCCCTGCGGTCTGTGCTATGAAAAACCTGACAGCGGCGTCGGGTTGGCGGCCGCGGCTGGGGCGCGGATGAATCGATTGTTGAGAAAGAGCTACGCGCCGCATTTCCTGATCGGCGGCACCGTGCTGGCGGTTGTCTTCAGCTTCGCGGCGGCGCCCACCTCCTATTGGCTCCTGAACGCGCTCTGCGGCATCGCCGCTCTGGCCGGCGTCTGGCTGGTCGGCGTGCGCCTCGCCTACGCGCCGGTCAGTCGCACTGCGCGCCGCGCCTGGCAGGTGACGCTGGTCCTGCTGCTGCTGGTCGCGATCCGCGAGTTCGGCGGCCCCGGCATCGCCGGTTTGGAGGAGAGCTCCGGGCTCGACCGCCTGATGGACGGCCTGGTGCTGCTCACCGCCTTCGTCGCGCTCTGGCTGACCTCGACCCTGGACGAGATGCCGCATTATTCGCGCGCCTTGCTCTGGTCGGGTTTCGTGCTGCATCTCGTCACCACCGCGCTCGACCTCGACGATGGCCGCATCAGCGGACTCCTCGCCATCAACCCGGAGCATCTGGGCGCGATCGTGAAGCTCTCGCAGTTTCTCTGCCTGCAGCTCTATCTGATCGGCACGCTGGCCTTTGTCGGCTATCTGCGCTGGCAGGTCTTCAAGCTGGACAAGCCGACCGATGCCGGCGATCTCGCGCGCCGCATCTTCTCCGGTCAGACCCTGGTGCACCGTTACACCTATCCCCGGGTCTGGTGGCTGGGATTTCCCGGCGGCCGGCCGATGCTGACCGTCGCGCGCTTCGTCTACTGGTTCACGCTGATGGCGCGGCCGGTGCAGGCCCGCACCGGCAAGTCGATCTGGCGCCAGTTCGTCGAGCTGTTCCGGCTGTTCTACCGGCACGGCCTGGATGCCCAGGCCTATTACATGTTCGAGCTCTACCGGCCGGAATACTGGCCGACCGCCGGCGGCTATCTCACGCGCTACGAGACCAAGAACGGCATCATGAAGCTGCTGACCTGGCAGCTGACCGACTACGAGCACCGCACCACCCTCGACAACAAGCTGAAGTTCGCCGCCTTCTGCAAGCAGATCGGCGTGCCGACCCCGCCGCTGCTCGGCATCGCCCGCGACGGCGTGTTGACCCTGGAGGAGGGCGCGGAGGGCAAGCTCGACCAGGACCTGTTCATCAAGCCGGTGAAGTCCAAGGGGTCGCGCGGCATCGACGTCTTCCAGAACACCGGCCCCGGACGCTACCGCGACAAGGCCGGCGCTGAGATCGACCGCGCCACCATGATGGAGCGGGTGGCCGAACGCTCGAAGACCCAGGCCCTGATGGTAC
The DNA here is from genome assembly GCF_041905885.1 of Dongia sp. Classification (NCBI taxonomy): domain Bacteria; kingdom Pseudomonadati; phylum Pseudomonadota; class Alphaproteobacteria; order Rhodospirillales; family Dongiaceae; genus Dongia; species Dongia sp. Next base: position 60,374 of record NZ_JAYRKD010000003.1, read on the forward strand.
AGCGCCGGCTCTCCAACCATCCTGCGATCGCCGATCTCGCCGAGCAGTCGCTGATGGCGATCCGGGTCATCACCTGCAAGGGCGATCTCGATCAGCAGGCGATCGTCACCTATGCCTTCATCCGCATCATCACCCGGCTCGAGCCTTCCTGGCCGGTCACCTATGAACTCGGCATCGCAGTTGATCTCGCGACCGGCAAGCTCGGCCCGGCGACCGGCGACAAGGAGAAATGGCTGCTGGAATGGTGGGATGTGCACCCGGTGACCGGCGCGCAAGTCACCGGCCGGACCGTGCCGCATTGGGAAGAGATCAAAGAGATCGCCCTGAAGGCGCATAACGCGGCGCAAGGCCGGCTGCTGGTCGGCTGGGACGTCGCGGTGACTCCGGACGGGCCGCTGCTGCTCGAGGGCAACTCCTATCCCGACGTCGATTTCCCGCAGCGCGTCTGCCGGGTGGGTATCGGCCACAGCCCGCTGGGCGCGCCGCTCCATGCCGCGCTGCTCGATCTCGAGCGCCGCATCGCCACCGGCACGGTGAAGCGGCCGCCCGGCGCGACGCTGTGATCGCCGCGTCGTGACGCTGCCGTCCGGCCCGCTGCCCGTCATTCCCCTGGTGGATCTGGGCGCAGCGGGGCTCGATCGCCTGGCGCTCGACATGCCGGACAAGGTGCGGCTGCTCTCCGCCGCCGGCCGCAGCCTCCTCTCTGCGCCGATGCTGGCCTTCATGGATCACCGGTCGAAGGCCTGGCTGGCGCGCAACGAGACGCCGTATCGCGCCGAGATCGACAGGGTCGCCGCCATCCCCGGGGTTGCCGGCGCTCATGGTCTCAATCTCTCTCCGGAATGGGCCTGCACCAGCGCGACCGCCGACGGACGGCTGGTGCGCACCCTGGACTGGCCGATCCATGGTCTCGGCGGCGCCATCGTGGTGGCCCGGCACCGGAGCGCGCCCGGCCCCTGGTACAACGTCACCTGGCCGGGCTTCGTGGGCGTGCTGACCGGGATGGCGCCCGGGCGCTTCGCCATCAGCTACAACCAGGCGCCGGTCCGAAACCGGACCGGGATCTGGCCGCTCGACTGGCTGCTGGAGCGGATCTACCTCGGGCCGCGCCGGGCGCTCCCGGCGACGCACCTGATCCGCCGCGCCTTCGAGACCTGCAGCAGCTTCGCCGAGGCCTTCCGGCTGCTGAAGGAAACCCCGATCGCCTATACCGGCCTGATCACCCTGGCCGGCCCGGACGGGCAGGCGGCGATCATCGAGCGGGCCGAGGACCAGGCCTTCGTCCACGAGGGTCCGGGGGCCATCCCCAACCATTGGATCAACCCGCATTGGCGGGGGCATCCGCGCGGGGTCGACAGCCCCGGCCGGCTCTCACAATGCCGGCTGCTGCTGCCGGGGCTCCGGCATCTCGAGCATGACTTCAGCTGGCTGCAATACCCGATGCTGAACAAGTTCGGGCGGCTCGCGGTGATCGCCGACCTGAAGACCGGCGACCTCGCGGCGATGGGGCTGGAGCGCGGCGGCGATCACGCCGTGCCCAGCACGGAATGCTTCAGGATCAACGTGTTGGCGAACTGATCTGCGGGCTTACTTCGAGGCGCAGGCGGCCGTGTAGACCTCGCCCTTGGCCTTGGCATCGACCACCAGCTCGGCGCCGTCGCCCTTCGGGGTCAGGCTCCAGGCCCAGCCGTCGCCATGGGCGCTGATGCCGCCATCGTTGGTGTTGGCGATGAAGACCTTGAAGACCTCGCCGTCATTCCGCTGATAGCTGACTCCGGATTTTCCTGCCCGCGCCATGATGGTGGCCGTCTCGCCGTTGGGAAAAGTGCAGAGCCAGGTGCCTTTCAGCGTATAGGGCACCGCGGCGGCCTCCGCGGTCCCGATCCCCAGAGGGCCGATCCCCTGAGGGCCGATCCCCAGGGCGCCGATGCCCAGCGCCGCCACCCCGAATGCAAAGCCTTTCACCATCTCGATCCCCCGTCCCGGAAAGGTGTCTGACCGGAAAGAATGCCCAGTGGCGCGGGCAGTGGTCAATCCGGCCCATGGCTCCAGGTTGGCGGGCGGGCTGATTGTTTTTGTGCTTTAGTTTCAGGAGAATACTGATAATTCATGCGGCGGCGTGTCAGGCCTGACCGGCGCCGGCTATGGTTAACCACCACCGGAAGCCGCGCTGAAAAAGCCGGGGAATCCTCCCGGGAATCGCATTGACACCAGAGCTTTGGCCCGTATATTCCCGGCTTCGATTTGGGTCGCCCCGGAAGAGCGGGTTGGCGGCCCATGTTTTTTGCGCAATCGGCCGCGCCCTCCCCAAGAGTTAAGGGGTGGTGGCTGCGGCGGCTAAAGGACGACAAGTCATGTATGCGGTGATCAAGACCGGCGGCAAGCAGTACAAGGTCGCCAGCGGCGACGTGATCCTGGTCGAGAAGATCGAGGGCGAGGCGGGTGCGGCGATCACCCTGGCCGAGGTGCTCATGATCGGCGACGGCGCCAACATCACCGTCGGCGCGCCGACCGTGAAGGGCGCCAGCGTGGCGGCCGAGATTGTCGGCCAGGAGAAGGCCGACAAGGTCATCATCTTCAAGAAGAACCGCCGCCACAACTACCGCCGCAAGAACGGCCACCGTCAGAAGCTGACGGAGCTCAAGATCACCGGCATCAACGCCGCCTAAGCTGATTTCAGGAGTACGACGCAATGGCACATAAGAAAGCAGGCGGCAGTTCTCGTAACGGCCGCGATTCCGCCGGCCAGCGCCTGGGCGTGAAGAAGTTCGGCGATCAGGTCGTGATCGCGGGCAACGTCCTGGTCCGCCAGCGCGGCACCAAGTTCCACCCCGGCGCCAATGTCGGCATCGGCAAGGACCACACCCTGTTCGCCAAGGCGGACGGCCGGGTGGCCTTCCACACCGGCACCGGCGGCCGTACCACGGTCTCGGTGAAGCCCGAAGCTGCCGCACGACCGGCGGCGGAGTGAAATCGCCGCGCCTCTAGGGGGCGCAGCCATTCACGACCGCAAGTTTGAGGAAGGGGAATGGCGAAATCGCCGTTCCCCTTTTTCGTTTTCTGGATACCTGAACTATGAAATTCCTCGACGAGGCCAAGATCTTCGTGAAGTCGGGTGACGGCGGCGCCGGCTGCGTCAGCTTCCGGCGCGAGAAGTTCATCGAGTTCGGCGGGCCGGACGGCGGCGATGGCGGGCGGGGCGGCGACATCATCGTCGAGGTCGTGTCCAACCTGAACACCCTGATCGACTACCGCTACCAGCAGCATTTCAAGGCGCGCCGCGGCTATCACGGCAGCGGCGCCAACCGCACCGGTCCCTCCGGGCCCACCATCACGCTGAAAGTGCCGGTCGGGACCCAGATCCTGGACGAGGACAAGGAGACCATCCTCTTCGACCTCACCAAGGCCGGCGAGACCATCGTGCTCTGCAAGGGCGGCGACGGCGGCTTCGGCAATGCGCATTTCAAGACCTCGACCAACCAGGCGCCGCGCCAGCACGGCGAGGGTTGGCCGGGCGAGGAGCGCTGGATCTGGCTGCGGCTGAAGCTGATCGCCGATGCCGGCCTGGTCGGCCTGCCCAATGCCGGCAAGTCCACCTTCCTGGCCGCGACCAGCCGCGCCAAGCCGAAGATCGCCGATTATCCGTTCACCACCTTGAAGCCGCAGCTCGGCGTCGTGCATGTGAACGAGCGCGAGTTCGTGCTCGCCGATCTTCCCGGCCTGATCGAGGGCGCCCATGAAGGGGTCGGCCTCGGGGATCGCTTCCTCGGCCATCTCGAGCGCTGCGGTGTGCTCATCCACCTGATCGACGGCACGCAGGACGATGTCGCCGGTGCCTATAAGACCGTGCGCCAGGAACTCATCGCCTATGGTGGGAACCTTGCCGCCAAGCGCGAGATTGTCGCCCTCAACAAGTGCGACGCGCTTTCCGAGGAAGAGATCGCCGAGAAGACCAAGAAGCTCGCGCGCGCCGCCAAGATCACCAAGAAAAGCGGCAACCAGGTCTTCGCGATCTCCGGTGCGGCGGGGCAGGGCATCACCGAGCTTCTGCGCAAGGCCCTCGCGATCATCGACGAGGAGCACGAGGCCGCCAAGGCCCGCATCGAGACCGAGACGATGGAAGAGATTCACACGGCCTAGCGGCACTGCGTAAGGGGGATGGGGGATATGGCGTTGCGTTACATCGATCAGGATGACTACAGCGTCGCCGTCGTCGGCGGGGCGAGCGGTATCGGCCTTGAAGCCGCCCGCTTTCTCCACGCCCAGGGTGTGCGCGTCGCTGTGCTCGACCGCAACCAGGACGGCGTCAACGCCGCGGCCAAGGAACTCGGCGGTAAAGCCATCGGTGTCGCGGTCGACATCACCGACTGGGATGCGACCAAGGCCGCGATCGATTCCGTGGCCGAGCAGTTCGGCAAGATCGACGGCCTGGTCAACTGCGCCGCCATCGTCGGCAAAACCAACCTCAAGACCCACGAAGTCGAGATCGATAATTTCGACGAGTGCTACCAGATCAACCTGCGCGGCGCCTTCCTGCTTTCCAAGGCGGTGGTGCCGCATATGCTGAAGCGCAAATACGGCCGCATCCTCCATATTGCGTCCATCGCGGGCAAGGAAGGCAATGCCGGCATGCTGGCCTATTCGGCCACCAAGGCAGGGTTGATCGGTCTCGTCAAGGTCATGGGCAAGGACTACGCCGAGACCGGCATCACCGTGAACGGCCTCGCCCCCGCGGTGATCAAGACACCGATGGTGGCTGCGATGCCGCAGCAGCAGGTCGACTACATGACCGCCAAGATCCCGATGAAGCGTGTCGGCGAGCTCAAGGAAGCGGCCGAGATGATCGCCTGGATCGTCTCGCCGGCCTGCAGCTTCACCACCGGGTTTACGTTCGATTTGACCGGCGGCCGCGCCGTCTACTGATGACCACCCGTCGCCCCTCCGCGAAATCCCTGGCCACGTCGAAGCGCGTGGTGGTGAAGATCGGCTCCGCGCTGCTGGTCGATGACGAGAGCGGTGACATCCGCCGCAAGTGGCTGGAAGCCCTTTGCGACGACGTGGCCGCGCTCCGCAAGGGCGGCAGCGAAGTCGTGCTGGTCTCCTCCGGCGCGATCGCCGTCGGCCGCCGCCGTCTCGGCCTTGAGACCGGCGTGTTGCGGCTGGAGGAGAAGCAGGCCGCCGCCGCGACCGGCCAGATCCGCCTGGCCCATGCCTATCAGGAGGCGCTGGCGCGTCACGGCATCACCTGCGCCCAGGTGCTGCTGACCCTCGACGACACCGAGGAGCGCCGCCGGCACCTCAACGCGCGCTCGACCCTGGCCACCTTGCTGAAGCTCGACGCCGTGCCGGTGATCAACGAGAACGACACCGTCGCCACCTCCGAGATCCGCTTCGGCGACAACGACCGCCTCGCGGCCCGGGTGGCGGCGATGATCAGCGCCGACACGCTCGTTCTGCTCTCGGATATCGACGGCCTCTACACCGCCGATCCCCGCAAGGACAAGGACGCCGAGTTCATTCCGGAAGTCTCCGAGATGAGCGCCGAGATCGAATCCATGGCCGGCGAGGCACCCCCGGGCTACAGCTCCGGCGGCATGGTGACCAAGCTCGCCGCGGCGCGGATCGCGATGTCCGCCGGCTGCCGCATGCTGATCGCCAACGGCCGCCAGATGAACCCGCTGCAAGCCGTGGTCGACGGCGCCAAATGCTCCTGGTTCCTGCCCCAGGCCGAGCCGAAGACCGCGCGCAAGCGCTGGATCAGCGGCAGCCTGAAGCCTGCGGGCACGCTCACCGTCGATGCCGGGGCGTTGAATGCACTGAAGACCGGCCGCAGCCTGCTGCCCGCGGGGATCGTGAAGGTCGAAGGCCGGTTCGAGCGCGGCGACGCCGTGATCGTGGTCGACCTCGCAGGCAACGAGGTGGCACGCGGCCTCTCGGCTTACAATGCCAAGGACGCCAAGGCCATCATGGGCCACAAGAGCCGCGAAATCGCCGACTTGCTCGGCTATCGCGGCCGTGATGAGATGATTCACCGCGACGATCTGGTACTGTCATGACACTCGCGCAGACCAAGCCTTCCAGTCTTGAATCGACGATGCACCTGCTCGGCGAGGCGGCGAAATCCGCGGCCGCCGAACTGGCCCTCGCCGCCCCGGCGCTTAAAGTCGCCGGTCTCCAGGCGATGGCGAAGGCGATCCGCGACCAGGCCGGCGCGATCCTCGCCGCCAATGCCGAGGACATGAAGGCCGCCGAGGCGCGCGATCTCTCCGGCGCGCTGCTCGACCGCCTGAAGCTGAACGATGCGCGCGTCGAAGCCATGGCCAAGGGCCTGGAAGAGATCGCCGCGCAGCCCGACCCGGTCGGCCGGACCCTGGCCGAATGGACCCGGCCCAACGGGTTGAAGATTTCCCGGGTCTCGGTGCCGCTCGGCGTCATCGGCATCATCTACGAGAGCCGTCCCAACGTCGCCGCCGATGCCGGCGGGCTCTGCTTGAAGTCCGGCAATGCCGCGATCCTGCGCGGCGGCTCGGAAAGCGCCAAGTCCTCCGCCGTGATCGTGGCCGCGCTGCAATCCGGCCTCAAGGCCGCCGGCCTGCCGGAAGCTGCGATCCAGTCTGTGCCGACCACCGACCGCGAGGCGGTCGGCATCATGCTGCGGATGGACGACTGCATCGACCTCATCATCCCGCGCGGCGGGCGCGGCCTGATCGAGCGCGTCGCCGCCGAGAGCCGCATTCCGGTGCTGAAGCATCTCGATGGCCTCTGCCACACCTATGTCCACGCCAAGGCCGACCCCAAGAAGGCGCGCGAGATCGTCCTCAACGCCAAGATGCGGCGCACCGGCGTCTGTGGCGCGACCGAAACCCTGCTGATCGACAAGGGTGCCCTGTCTTTCGCCGAGCCGATCATCGCCGACCTCGTCAATGCCGCCTGCGAGGTGCGCGGCGACGACGAAGCCTTGAAGCTGCACGAAAAGGTGAAGATGGCGACGGCGAAAGACTGGGACACCGAGTATCTCGACGCCATCATCTCGGTCCGCGTGGTGGACGACATGGCCGGCGCCATCGAGCATATCAACCAGCACGGCTCGCACCATACCGAGGCGATCATTACCGAGGACGCGGCGGCGGCTGAGAAGTTCCTGCGCGAAGTCGATGCCGGAATCGTGCTGGTGAATGCGTCCACCCAGTTCGCCGACGGCGGCGAGTTCGGCATGGGCGCCGAGATCGGAATCTCCACCGGCAAGCTCCACGCCCGCGGCCCGGTGGGCGCGGAACAACTCACCAGCTACAAATACCTCGTCCGCGGCAACGGCCAAGTGCGGCCGTGATATCAGACCGCCTGCTGAAGGAGCGCTCTTCACGAGATTCCCCTCCCCCAAGATGGGGGAGGGCGAGGGAGGGGGTTGACGGTGCCGTCGGAGTTCTCAGCGGCACTGTCAACCCCCACCCCAACCCGCCCCCAAAATGGGGGCGGGAGTAGTCAGCATCGCGGCTCACTGATCGTGTCCAACATCATCACCACTCCGCACCGCCGCATCGGCATCCTCGGCGGCTCCTTCAATCCCGCGCACCAGGGTCACCGCGAGATCAGCCTCGCCGCGCTGCAACTTCTCGGCCTGGACGACGTCTGGTGGATGGTCTCGCCGCAGAACCCGCTCAAGCCCGTGGACGGCATGGCGCCCCTGGCCGCCCGAGTCGCCGCGGCGCGCAAGGTGGCCAACCACCCGAAAATCCGGGTCACCGACATCGAGGCCCGGCTCGGCACCCGCTACACCGCCGACACGCTCCGAAAGCTCTGCGAGACGCATCGGGACTGTCGTTTCGTGTGGTTGATGGGGGCCGACAACCTGGCCCAGATCGCACACTGGAAGGACTGGACACAGATATTTCACCAGCTGCCAATTGCGGTTTTCGACCGTCCTTCCTATACTTATAGGGCGATGGCCGCCCAGGCGGCCCGGCGTTTCCAGGCCTTCAGGCGCCCGGAACAGGCGGCAGGAAGGCTGGCGATCACGCCGCCACCTGCCTGGACGTTCATCCACCATCGGCTGAATCCGATCTCGGCCACCGAGATCCGCAAGAAGCGGAAAGCGGCGGCCAAGTCGGGTGTTTGAACAACGCTGTGGAGCCGATGCCGCAGCCTGAGGAGAGCGAAACATTACCCAAAAGAAGCCGGCGGTCCGCAAGCGCGCGACCGCTAAGAGTTCGGCAGATCGCAAAGCGGGCGATCTCCTGAAAATCGTCGAGAAGTCCTTGGATGCCGACAAGGCCGAGGACATCATCTCCATCGACCTCGCGGGCAAATCCTCGATCGCGGATTTCATGGTGATCGCCACCGGCCGGAGCAACCGGCAGCTGGCTTCCATGGCCCAGCACCTGGACGAGAAGCTCACCAAATCCGGCATCAAGAAGGTCAGCATCGAAGGGCTGACGCAGGGCGAATGGGTCCTGCTCGATGGCGGCGACGTGATCGTCCATCTGTTCAAGCCGGAGATCCGGCGCTTCTACAATCTGGAAAAGATGTGGGGCGTCGAGATGCCGGAACCGGAGCCCATGATCGCCGTCGGCTAGCGACGGGTGATCCAAGGGATCTGAAAGGTGTGCCGCTGCATGCGGCGCGCTGATGGGAGGGTTGCCGAATTGTCGGGACCTCGGCGGGTCCCGGAAGGCCATACTCGCGGTCTGGATTACCGCCTCAGGACCCTGCACCGTGCCGTTCAGCGCCGGGGCCATCTTGGCCTTCACCGCCGCCGCTTTCTTCTCCATGAAAGCCATCTTCGTGAAGCTCGCCTATCTCGGGCAGATCGAGGCCGGGCTTCCCACCGATGCCGTGACGGTGCTGGCGCTGCGCATGCTGTTCTCGCTGCCGGTTCTGCTCGTCGCCGCCTTCTGGTCCTCGCGCCGGCATAAGCACCGGCTGACCCGGAAGGACTGGCTCGCGGTGCTCTTCCTCGGCTGCGTCGGCTACTACCTTTCGAGCCTGCTCGACTTCATGGGGCTGCAATACATCACCGCCGGGCTCGAGCGGCTGATCCTGTTCCTCTATCCGACCGTCGTCGCGATCATCTCATTCTTCATCTTCAAGAAGCCGATCGGTCGCACCGGCATTGTGGCGCTGGTGCTCTCCTATATCGGCATCGCGCTGGCCAGCGTGCATGACGTCGAGACCAGCGGCAATGCGCATGCCGTGCTGATCGGCGGCGGCCTGATCTTCGCCTGCACCATCACCTATGCGATCTACCTGGTCGGGCAGGGCGAGGTGGTCGGCCGCATCGGGGCGACGCGCTTCGCCGCCTTGGCGACCACCGTCGCCGCGGCCTGCGTGCTGATCCAGTTCGCGATCCAGAGCCCGATCGGCGAGATCGCCACCCAGCCCTGGCCGGTCTATCTCCATTCCGGCCTGATGGCCCTGGTCTCGACCATCCTGCCGATCTTCATGACCGCGAAGGCGATCCAGATGATCGGCGCCGCCAAGGTCTCGCTGATCGGCGCCGTGGGCCCGGTCGCCACCATCTTCTTCGGCTGGCTGCTCTTGGGCGAGAACGTCTCGGTCCAGCAGATGATCGGCGCCGCCCTGGTGTTGGCGGGGGTGATCCTGGTCGCCCGCAAGCCGGCCCCGAAGCCGGCGCCCGTTCCGGCAGCCCAGGCCGCCCCGGCCGGGGAGTAGCCGCTCGGGCCGAATCCCCTGGAAAACCGGGGAAAAATGGCTACATTCCGCCCGAAATTTGAGATCGGACCGATGAACAACCTCGCACCCCTGCTGGCCCGGGAAGTGGCCCGGCGTCGCACTTTTGCGATCATCGCCCACCCCGACGCGGGCAAGACCACGCTGACCGAAAAGCTGCTGCTGTTCGGCGGCGCCATTCAGCTGGCCGGCGCGGTGAAGGCGCGCGGCGAGCAGCGCCGCGCGCGCTCGGACTGGATGAAGGTCGAGCGCGAGCGCGGCATTTCCGTGACCGCCTCGGTGATGACCTTCGAGCACGACGGCGAGATCTTCAACCTGCTCGACACGCCGGGGCATGAGGATTTCAGCGAGGACACCTACCGCACTCTCACGGCGGTGGATTCCGCGGTCATGGTGATCGACGCCGCCAAGGGAATCGAGAGCCAGACCCGCAAGCTGTTCGAGGCCTGCCGGCTCCGCGACGTGCCGATCATCACCTTCATCAACAAGATGGACCGCGAGAGCCGCGATCCCTTCGATCTCCTCTCCGAGATCCAGGAGACGCTGGCGCTCGACGTGACCCCGGCCTCCTGGCCGATCGGCATGGGCAAGACCTTCCGCGGCTGCTACGACCTGATCAAGGACCGCCTGGTGCTGTTCGATCGCGGCACCAAGCAGGAAGAGACCGGGCTCGAGATCAAGGGCCTCGACGATCCCAGGCTCGATGAGAAGCTGAAGCCCGACGAGGTCGCGCGGCTGCGCGACGAGGTCGAGATGGCGCGCGGGCTGATGCCGGCCTTCGACCTCGAATCCTACCGCGAGGGCCATCTCTCGCCGGTCTATTTCGGCTCGGCGGTCAATAATTTCGGCGTCGGCGAATTGCTGCGCGGCCTGGGCGAGGCGGCGCCGTCGCCGCGGCCGCAGCCCACCACCGGGCGCAAGGTCGAGCCGATGGAGGACAAGGTCTCCGGCTTCGTCTTCAAGATCCAGGCCAACATGGATCCGAAGCACCGCGACCGCATCGCCTTCGTGCGGCTCTGCTCCGGCCATTTCGAGCGCGGCATGAAGCTCAATCACGTGCGTTCGGGCAAGCAGATCAACGTGCACAACGCCGTGCTCTTCCTGGCCCAGGACCGCGAGATCGCCGAAGAGGCCTATGCCGGCGACATCATAGGCCTGCCCAATCACGGCAACCTCAGGATCGGCGATTCCTTAAGCGAAGGCGAAGCGCTGCAATTCACCGGCATCCCGAGCTTCGCCCCGGAGCATCTGCAGAGCGTGCGCGCCGACGATCCGTTGCGGGCGAAACATCTCGGCAAGGCGCTGGAGCAGCTGGCGGAGGAGGGGGCCGCCCGCGTGCTGCGCCCGCAGATCGGCACCGAATGGATCGTCGGCGTGGTCGGCGCGCTGCAGTTCGAGATTCTCGCCGACCGCATAAAGAACGAATACGGGCTCCCGGTGAAGTTCGAGCCGGTCGGCCTCTATGCCGCGCGCTGGGTCGAATGCGACGATCCCGCCAAGCTCAAGGCCTTCCTGGACGAGACCCGCGCCAGCATCGCCCACGACCACAACGGCGACCCGGTGTTCCTGGCGCGCAACGCCTGGCACCTCGACCGCGCGGGCCAGGATCACCCGGCGATCAAGTTCCTGAAGACGAAAGAACAGAACCACTAAGCGATCGGCTGTTTTGACTCGTCATCCTCCGCGAAGGCGGAGGATCCACGAGTTTCTATTGTGCGACGGAAGTGGACTCGTGGATCGTCCGCCTACGCGGACCATGACGACTAATCAGGACGGAGTGCGCTCAGGCCGCCGGCTTCATCCAGGGCAGCAGCAGCGTCGCGGTGGTGCCATGGCCCTTGGTGCTCATGATGTCGAGCGTGCCGCCATGGAGCTCGACCAGCGATTTGACCAGGGTGAGGCCGATGCCGGTGCCCTTGCGCTGACGCGCCAGCTCGCTGTCGATCTGGCCGAAGGGCTGGACGGCTTTGGTCAGCTCTTCGGGCGTCATGCCGATGCCGTCATCCGCAACCGAGATCGAGACGCCGTCCTCCGCGTTGCGGAAGCTCAAGGTCACGACCCCGCCCGCCGGCGTGAACTTCACCGCATTGGACAGCAGGTTGATGATCATCTGCTTGGCGGCGCGCGGGTCGGCATGGACCTCGCCGCAGTCCGGCGCGATCTCGACCTTGACCACGACCGAATTGTCCCGGGCCATGCCGATCACCATGGTGCGGCAGGCTTCGGCGAGCGACGTGGTCTCCAGCGGCTGGATGGAAAGCTCCATCTTGCCGGCCTCGATCTTCGACATGTCGAGCACGTCGTTGATCAGCGAGAGCAGCAATTCGCCGCTGTTGTGGATCAGCTCGACATATTCCTGGTAGCGCGCCGGCTCGATCGGTCCGAACAGGCCGGCGCGCATGATGTCGGCAAAGCCGAGGATGCCGTTCAAGGGCGTGCGGAGCTCGTGGCTCATATGCGCGAGGAAGCGCGACTTCGCGCGGTTGCTGTCCTCGGCCGCGATCTGCGCCTCGCGCAGCTCCTCGGCGACGGCGGTGAGCGCGGTGTTCTTGCGCATGAGCTCGTCCCGCGCCCGCTTCATCGCCGTGACGTTGACCCCGATCGAGAGAAACTCCGGCTGCTCGCCGTCACGGATCGGCAGCGCAACATCGACCCAGCGGTACCAGCGCTGCGATCCGTCGGGCCGGGTCTTGGCGATCTCGTTGGTGTTGACGATGGCGCGGCCCTTAGATTCGATGACCGCGCGGCGCACGATCTCCAGTTCCGCCGGCGGCAGCCAGTCGGCGAAGCTGCGGCCGATGATTTCGGAAACCTTGCGGCCGTGGAACTCGGCGTAGCTCGCCGAGCATTCGAGGATGGTGAGGTCGGCGCGATAGCGCACCATCATGTCCTCCCCGACATCCGCGCCCGGCGTGCCGGTCAAGGACTGCGGGCGGAGATCGATGAGCAGGAGCTGAACCGTCTCGCCATCCGACTGCGGCATCAGCACCAGGCGGCTCGGAATGGCGCCTTGCGGCAGGGTGACCGCGAGATCGACCTCCAGCACCTCGCCGCTGGCGAGGCAGGCGCGGAGCGCCTGACCGAGGATGCGGGCATCGGCGCCGAGGACTTCGCCGACCAGCTGGCCGATGATGGCCTGCGGTTGCCTCTGGAACAGGGTCGCCAGCGACTTCGAGACGGACAGCAGGCGCGCAGAGCCGCCACGCTCCAATCTGAGAAGGCAGCGCGGGGAATCGCGAAAGGGCGGCTCGGCGGAATCCGCGTCGGCCGCGAGAGCCTGTGCTCCACCGGTCATCCGCCGATTTTGGCAAACCATCTGTTAAGAAGCGGTTTTCGTTCTTATTTTATAGACGTTACAAAGGCTTATGGGGATCGACTCCGCTGAAAAAGCTGCTGCCGAAGCCGGCTGCCTTTGCTAGGTTCGCGCGCTCCCCTTCGAAACCGGAAGTTTTCGTAGATGACGATCCTGGTCACCGGCGCCGCCGGCTTCATCGGATTTCACGTCGCCAATGCGCTGCTCGACCGCGGCGAGGCGGTGCTGGGGCTCGACAACCTCAACAAATACTACGACCCGAGGCTGAAGGCCGGGCGGCTGGCGCTGCTGGAGCAGCGCAAGGGCTTCCGCTTTGTCTTCGCCGATATCGGCCGGTTCCAGGCGGTGGAGGCGGCGGCACATAACGATCTGCCGAAGATCGACCGCATCGTGCATCTGGCCGCACAGGCCGGGGTGCGGCACTCGATCGATCATCCGCTGGACTACCTGCAGTCCAACTATGCCGGCCACCTCAACATCCTCGAGCTGGCGCGGCGCATTCCGCAACTCAGGCACCTGGTCTATGCCAGCTCGAGCTCGGTCTATGGCGGCTCGACCGCGATCCCCTTCGCGCTCGACAATCCCGTCGACCAGCCGACCTCGCTCTATGCCGCCAGCAAGCGCGCCAACGAGCTGGCCAGCATCTCCTATGCGAGCCTCTATCGGATCCCGCAGACCGGCCTGCGCTTCTTCACGGTCTACGGCCCCTGGGGCCGGCCGGACATGGCCTATTACCGCTTCGTCTCCGACACGCTGGAGGGCAAGGCGGCACCGGTCTATGGCGACGGCGCGCAGAGCCGCGACTTCACCTATGTGGACGACATCGTCGCCGGCGTGATCGGGGCGCTGGACCGGCCGCCCCAAGGTGGACAGGGCGCGAACACGCCGCCGCACCGGCTGTTCAATCTCGGCAACGACAAGCCGAACACGCTCAACCGGATGATCGAGTTGATCGAGCAGGCTTGCGGAAAGAAGATGCAGCGCGACGTGAAGCCGGTGCAGCCGGCGGATGTGCCGGCGACCTGGGCCGACATCTCCGCCAGCCGCCGCGATCTCGACTTCACGCCGCGGACGCCGCTGGAAGAGGGGATCCCGCGCTTCGTCGCCTGGTATCGCGACTTCGCGAAGGTCTAGCCCTTCGGCCGCCCCGGCACCCAGCAATAGCCGTCGGGATCGAGAATGTAGGCCTCCCGCAAGCCGTGCGGCTTGTCGCTGGCTTCCTGCAGCACATGATGCCCATGGGCGAGCGCGTGCTTAACCGCTTCGTCCGGATCGCAGTCATAGAGCCGGATCTCCATGCCGAGGCCGCGCACCGCGGAATCCTCCAGCAGCGGCAGCAGCGGATTGGAATGGTAGGTGCCGTCGGCATGCAGCATCCACTCGGCCGCGCTGCGGCCTTTGGTGTAGCGCAGCACCGCGAAATCCTTGTCGGCGACGGCGACCGTGGCCCCCAGCACGTCCTTGGCGAAGGCCACCGAACGCGCGACGTCGCGGACCAGCAGGTTGATCCCTAACCCTTTGAGCGAGCGTCCATATTCATCGGCGCCCATGAACTCTTGATCGGCATTCCCCATGTGCACCCTCCCCGGTGGCGCGCTACACTACCGCCCATGTCGATTCGCCTGCTACCGCCCAACCTGGTCAACCAGATCGCCGCCGGCGAGGTCGTCGAGCGGCCTGCTTCGGTCGTGAAGGAACTGGTCGAAAACGCGCTCGATGCCGGTGCCCAGCGCATCGACGTCACCTTGCGCGACGGCGGCCGCGCGCTCATTTCCGTCACCGACGACGGCCATGGCATGGACCGGGAGGAACTGGCGCTGGCGGTCGAGCGGCATGCGACCTCGAAGCTGCCCGGCGACGACCTGGTCCATATCAACCAGTTCGGTTTCCGCGGCGAGGCCCTGCCGGCGATCGGCGCGGTCGGGCGCCTGGCGATCACCACCCGGCAGCACGGCGCGGAGCATGGCTGGCGGCTGACCGTCGAAGGCGGCGAGAAATCGCCGATCGAGCCGGCGCCGACCAACCCGGGGACCCGGGTCGAGCTGCGCGATCTCTTCTACGCCGTGCCGGCGCGGCTCAAATTCCTGAAATCGGCGCGCTCGGAATTGAACGCGGTCACCGAGATCGTCGAGCGCCTCGCCATGGCGCATCCCGAAGTCGCCTTCTCCTTGAGCGACGACGAGCGCAACATCCTGCGCTTCCATGCCGAGACCACCGACCTCATCGCCGAGGCGGAAGGGGCGCGGCTGAAGCGGCTCTCGGCGGTGATGGGCCGCGACTTCGCCGAGAACGCGGCGCCGGTCGAGGCGATCCGCGACGGCCATCGCATCACCGGCTTTGCGGGCCTGCCGACCTTGAACCGCGCGACCGCGTCGATGCAGTATCTCTTCGTCAACGGCCGGCCGGTCAAGGACCGGCTGCTGGTCGGTGCCATCCGCGGCGCCTATCAGGACTTCCTGGCCCGCGACCGCCATCCGCTGGCGGTGCTGTTCGTCGATTGCCCGCCGGAGGATGTCGACGTCAACGTCCACCCCGCCAAAGCCGAGGTGCGCTTCCGCGACGCGGCCCTGGTGCGCGGCTTGATCGTCGGCGGCATCCGCCATGCGCTGACCGGCGCCGGCCACCGCGCCTCGACCACGGTCGCCGCCGCGACCCTGCAGGGCTTCAGCGCACAGTCGATGCCGAGCTACCAGGCCATGCCGATGCGCGGACCTTCGGTCGCGCATCTCGCGGCGCAGGCCGTCGCCGCTTTCGCGCCTTTGGACCCGGAGCTGGCGCGGCCCTCGGTGCGCGCCGAAGCCGCGCCGGAGACGACGGCCTTGCGCGACTATCCCCTCGGCGTGGCGCGGGCGCAGCTGCACGGCACCTATATCGTCGCGCAGACCGCCGACGGCATCGTCATCGTCGACCAGCACGCCGCCCATGAACGGCTGGTCTATGAGCGGATGAAGGACGCGCTGGCCGCGACCGGCATCGCCCGCCAGGCGCTGCTCATTCCCGAAGTGGTCGATCTCGACCAACCGGCCGCCGAACGCCTCCTGTCCCGGGCGGCCGAGCTGGAAGAATTGGGCCTAGTGATCGAGAGCTTCGGTCCGGCCACCGTGGTGGTGCGGGAAGTGCCGGCCTTGCTCGGCGCCACCGACGTGCACGGGCTGCTGCGCGATCTCGCCGACGAGCTCGCGGAGTTCGACACGGCATTGAGTCTCAAGGAACGGCTGGAGCATGTCTGCGGCACCATGGCCTGCCACGGCTCGGTGCGCGCCGGGCGGCAATTGAACCAGGCCGAGATGGACGCGCTGCTGCGCCAGATGGAAGCGACCCCGCATTCCGGCCAGTGCAACCACGGCCGCCCGACCTATGTCGAGCTGAAGCTGGCGGATATCGAACGGCTGTTCGGGCGGCGCTAGGTCTGCCGCAGCAGCACGAAGCGTGCCTTGCCGTATTCCCGGTCGTCCAGCAGCTCGAAGCCTTCCGGCGCGAAGGCATCCTTGCGATGCATCTCAGCGACCAGCAGCGCATCCGCCGCGAACCAGCCCGCCTCGCGCAAAGCCTCCAACGCCGGCAGAAGCAGATCCTTGCCATAGGGCGGATCGAGGAAGACCAGCGTTGCCGGCCCCCAATTCGCCGCGACGCGCGGCGGCTTGCGCGCATCGTTGATGAAGAGCTGCGCCCGCGGCTGTTCCTTGCAGGCGGCGATGTTCTTCCTGATCGCCTCGGCGGCGCCGCGGTCGCTCTCGATGAAGCTGGCGCGTTCGGCGCCGCGCGACAATGCTTCAAGCCCAATGGCACCCGAACCGGCGAAGACGTCGAGCACCTTGGCGTCGCGCACGGCGTCGTAGCTGTTCATCAGGATGTTGAACACCGCCTGGCGCGCGCGGTCGGCGGTGGGGCGCGTCTCCAAGCCTTCCTGCGAGACGAGCTTGACGCCTCTATGGCTTCCGGCGTCGATCCGCATCGGGCTTTCGCGTTGGTACGGGCCTCTGGGCGACCTGGGGCTTCGGCTTGTCCCTCGGGGTCTCGATGCCGAGCTGGTCTTTCAGCACCTTGCCCTTGACCTCCTCGACGGCGCCGCTCTCGAGATTGCCGAGCTGGAAGGGACCGTAGGAGATGCGGATCAGGCGGCTGACCGCCCAGCCGAAATGGCCGCAGAGCTTGCGGATCTCGCGGTTCTTGCCTTCGGTCAGCGCCATGGTCAGCCAGGCATTGTCGCCCTGCTGCCGGTCGAGGCTGGCCTGCACCGAGCCGTAGCGGATGCCTTCGACGGTGATGCCCTTGCGCAGCTCGTTCAAATGCGCGACCTCGACCTGGCCGTTGACGCGCACGCGGTAGCGCCGCACCCAGCCGGTGGCGGGCAATTCCAGCCGCCGCGCCAGCTCGCCGTCGTTGGTCAAGAGCAGCAGGCCTTCCGAGTTGAGATCGAGCCGGCCGACCGAAACGACGCGCGGCAATTCCTTCGGCAGGCTCTCAAACACGGTCGGGCGGCCCTGCGGGTCCTTCGCTGTCGTGAGCAGCCCGCGCGGCTTGTGATAGCGCCAGAGCCGGATCTTCTCCTTGTCGGGCAGCGGCTTGCCATCGACGCGGATGTCGTCCCGTTCGGTGACGTTGAGTGCCGGCGAGGTGATCTTCTGCCCGTTGACCTTGACCCGGCCGTCGGCGATCCAGGCTTCGGCCTCGCGGCGGGAGCAGAGACCCGCGCGCGCCATCACCTTGGCGATGCGATCGCCTTCAGGCGTCGTGCTCATTTCGGTGAAGCGGCGGCGATCAGAGCCTGGAACAGCTTCTTGTCCGCGGCGCCGATCCGGAACTCGGGATGCCATTGCACGCCGATGCAGAAGGGCAGGCGCGGGTCCTCGATGCCTTCGATCACACCATCGGCGGCGACCGCGTTCACGACCACGCCGGGACCGACCGACTTCACCGCCTGGTGATGCGCGGAGTTGACCTTGATCTCGGCCTCGCCGCTGATCTTGTGGAGGAGCGAGCCCGGCGTCACCTTCACCGCATGGCCCGGCGTGTGGCGCGGGTTCGGCTGCTCATGCAGCAGAGAGTCGGTCACCTCGTCCTCGATATGCTGGATCAAGGTGCCGCCCAGGATCACGTTCAGGAGCTGCTCGCCGCCGCAAATGCCGAGCACCGGCTTCTTGCGCGCCAGCATCGCCTTGGTGACGCCGAGCTCGAAATTGGTGCGGTTCGGCTTCAGGGTCACCGTCGCGTGCTTGCCGTTGGCGCCGAACATGGCGGGATCGACGTCGAAGGCGCCGCCGGTTACCACCAGCGCGTCGAGCCGGTCGGCATAGGAATCGACAGCATCCAGCGCATGCGGCAGGCCGACCGGCATGCCGCCGGCCTCGGCGATCGCGTCGGCATAGTTGGCCCGGAGGCCGTAGCGCGCGGATTTGGCTATGCCTTCGCCCTCGTCGGAATCCAGGGTCAGGCCGATAAGCGGTTGATTCATGATGGCTCCTCTGCGCGGCAAGCTAGAGCAACGGCCCCTTTCGGACAAGGCGGCTTGACCGGGCGGGCCGGCGCGGTTGAAGTGCCAGCCATGAGTATTTTCGACCCCGGGCGACATGCGATCGACTACATGGACCTCGCCTTCCGCCAGGCGGAGGCGGCCCGCGACCGCGGCGAGGTGCCGATCGGGGCGGTCCTGGTCGATCCCGGCTCCGGCGAGGTGCTGGCCGCCGACCATAACCGGGTCGAGGAGCTGCACGACCCGACCGCCCATGCCGAGATGCTGGTGATCCGCGCGGTCTCGACCGGGCGCAAGGAAAAGCGCCTGCCCTTCGCCGATCTCTATGTCACCCTCGAGCCCTGCCCGATGTGCGCGACGGCGATCTCCTTCGCGCGGTTGCGGCGCCTGCATTTCGCCGCCAGCGATCCCAAGGGCGGCGGCGTCGAGCACGGCGCCAAGGTTTACACCCAGCCCACCTGCCATCATCGGCCCGAGGTGATCGGCGGCGCGGGCGCGGAGCGGAGTGCGGAATTGCTGCGCGCCTTCTTCCGCGAGCGCCGCTGATCGAACCTTTACGGCCTCCGCCTTTTGGGGCGGGCAAAAAGCCGCATCAAGCTTCTGACAAAGAACGCCTTTGTTCTCTTCACGCGGTGAACAACGACTCTCCGTGGCGTAAAGGCCCTGTAAAGGTTCCGCCTCGAGGTGAACCATTCTCGAGTCTTCAATTCTGTCTGCGTCCTGTCTGCGACGCAGTGCAGCAAAGGCAGTGCATGACATTCGTGCCGCGACGCTCAATGGGGCATTCACAATGTCAAACAGCGGGGCGATCATACCACAATCGTCGCCGCCGGTCTTCATCGCGGTATCGCATGAATTCGGGAGTATGCAGGCGAATTCGGCGCTAGATCGGCAGCTTGTCCCGGAGCTGGTAATAGAAGATCGAGGGCGCCAGGAACCACGGGTTGCCGGAATAGAGCGGCCTTGTCGGGAAGGGGATGTTGTCGAGCGGGGTCTTGCCTTCCGCCTTGCCGAGCAGCTGCTGGCCGATCCGCATGCCGAAATAGGTCGCAAGGCTGATGCCGGAGCCGCAATAGCCCATGGCGTAGTAGAGCCCGTCCTGCTTGCCGATATGCGGCAGGGTGTCGAAGGTATAGGCGACATAGCCCATCCAGCTGTGCGTCACCTTCACATCGGCGAGCTGCGGGAAGATCGCGCGCATCCAGGCGTGGAGCCGCGGCGCGCTCACGCGCGGGTCGTTCTCCATATAGGCGACGCGGCCACCGAACAGCATGCTCTGATGGTCGGGCGAGAGCCGGTAGTAGAAGACCAGCTTGCGGCTGTCGCTCAAGACCCGGTCCTTCGGGATCAGCTTCAGCATCTCTTCCTTCGGCCGGTTCTCGGTCGCGATGATGTAGCTGCCGATCGGGATCACGCGGCGTCGCTGCCAGGGCGTGATCGGGTTGGTATAGCCGTTGGTCGCGACCACGACATCGCGGGCGGCGACCTTGCCCTTCGCGGTGGTCACGACGAAGCCGGCGCCGTCGCGCTCGAGGCCGGTGGCGGGGCAGTGGTCGATGACGGTGACGCCGGCGGCCTTGGCGAGACGCAGCAGTTCCTGGTGATACTTGGCGGGATGCAGCGACTGGTGCTTCGGGTAGACCCTTCCGCCGTAATAATAGTCGCTGCCGATCTCGCGGCGCTGCTCGGAGGCCGGCACCATCTCCATCGGGACTTCCAGTCCCTTGGGCTGGGACTTCGCGTCCTCGGCCAGTGCCTCGTATTGCTTCGGGTTATGCGCGGCGTGAAAGCGACCGACCTGGCGCCAGTCACAATCGAGCTTCTCGCTGGCGATCAGGTCGGCGATGAAGTCGAGCGCGGTAATGCCCTCCTTGCGGATGCCGAAGCCGATTTCCTGGTTGTAGCGGCCGGACAGCGTGCCGAGATCCGGCTTGATGCTGGTCGAGATCTGGCCGCCGTTGCGGCTGGAGCAGCCGAAGCCGGCATCCTTGGCATCGATCACCAATGTGCCGCGCCCGGCCTTAGCGGTCTCGCGCGCCGCCATCAGGCCGGTATAGCCGGAGCCGATCACCAGGACATCAACCTTGGCCGGCAGCGGATCGGTGGATGGGGCGGGGCGGGGCGCGTCGTCCCACCAATAGGGCTGATCGCGGTAATTGGCGGCGAAAACTTCTGCGCTCACGATGGACTTGTCCCCCCTTGAATCGGCGGGCCATCATGCCGGGCGCTTGGGAGCGCGTCCACTGTGGACCAATGGGGATTGGGGAATCGCAGCTGATGCCATCCGATTTTCGCATCCGGGCCTATGTGCCGGCCGATCTTCCGGCCTTTCGCCGCATGGCGCTCGGGCTGCAGCAGGCCGAGTGCCGAATGGAATCCAATCGCGCCGTCTGGACAGATGACGGCGGCGCCTATTCGGACTGGGTCCTCGACGAGGTTGCCATGCATTCGGGTGCGATCTTCATGGCCGAGTCGGCGGATGGTTCGGCGATCGGCATGGTGAGCTGCTGGCGCGCCGAAGACGCGACCGACATCACCGTGCGGCCCGAGGACCGGGCGCATCTCTATGTCGGGGACATCTTCGTCGTCGAATCCTGGCGCGGGCGCAACGTGGCGGGCGCGCTCCTGGCGGCGGCCGATGCGCATGGCCGCAGCCTCGGCCTCGCCACCGTGACGATCGGTTTACTCGCGGTTAACCAAGCCGCCTGGCGCGCCTATGAGAAGTCCGGCTTCGAGGGCTACGAGGTCTATCTGCGGAAGCGGCTCTGAGAGTGAGACGCGGCCGCGACCGGGTGCCGCATCAAGGCTGTTGCGCGGCCCTGGTTACAAAAAATCAGCAATCTCCAACTATCCATGGTTCCGGACAACGGAGCCTGGCCATGGAAAAGCGAAAGTTCTTCTGCGACAAGATTCACGGCGTGCTGGATTACGGCGTGGTCGCCATCTTCGCCGCCGCACCGAGCCAGATCGGCATCACCGGCCTGAGCGCCGCGCTGTGCTACGCCCTGGCCGCGACCCAACTGGTCATGACGCTCTTCACCAACATGCCGCTCGGTCTCAAGAAGACCATCCCGATGCGTGTGCACGGCCTGGTCGAGCTCACGGTCAGCCTCGCGCTGATCAGCATCGGCTGGGTCCTGCCGGGCCTGTTTGCCAGCGGACAGCTTTTCTTCACCCTGATGGGCGCCACCGTCTTCTTCGTCTGGGTCTCGTCGGATTACGGCGACCAGCAGCTGCCCGCGCGCGCCTGATCAGGCGCGATTGACCGCACGCCAGCCGATATCGCGGCGGCAGAAGCCGCCCGGCCAGTCGATGAGATCGACCGCGCGATAGGCACGGGCCTGCGCTTCCCCGAATGACTTTGCCGTCGCCGAGACGCCGAGCACGCGGCCGCCCGCGGCCTCGATCTCGCTCCTCGCATTGGCCTTGGTGCCGGCGTGAAAGATGGTGACGCCGTCGACCTTGGCGGCGGCATCGAGATTGCGGATCACCGTGCCGGTCTGCGGCTTGTCCGGATAGCCCTTCGCGGCCAGCACCACCACCAGCGCCGTCTCGTCGGACCAGCGCAGATCGACATTCTGCAGATTGCCGTCGCGCGCCGCCATCAGTGCGGGCAGCAGGTCGGACTTCATCCGCAGCATGATCGGCTGGGTCTCGGGATCGCCGAAGCGGACATTGAACTCGATCAGCTTCGGTCCCTCTTTGGTGACCATGATGCCGGCGAAGAGCACGCCCTTGAACGGCTTTCCCTCCGCCGCCATGCCGGCCACGGTCGGGCGGATGATCCGATCGAGGATCGCGGCTTCGATCTCCTGCGTCGCCACCGGCGCCGGCGAATAGGCGCCCATGCCGCCGGTGTTGGGACCGGTATCGCCGTCGCCGACGCGCTTGTGATCCTGGGCCGAGACCAGCGGCAGGACATGCTTGCCGTCGGTCAGGGCGAAGAAGCTCAGCTCCTCGCCGTCGAGGAACTCCTCGACCACGATCTCGGCGGAGGCCGCGCCGAACTTCTTCTCCGTCAGCATGGCGTCGATCTCCGCCTCGGCCTCGGCAAGGCTGGTGCAGATGATGACTCCTTTGCCCGAGGCGAGACCGTCGGCCTTCAGCACGATCGGCGGGGTGAAACTCTTGGCGAAGGCTTTCGCGGCGGCCGGATCGGTGAAGCGGGCATAGCGCGCGGTCGGGATCCGGTATTTCGCGGCGATGTCCTTCATGAAACCCTTGGAGCCTTCGAGCGCCGCCGCCTGGGCGCTCGGCCCGAACGTGGCGATGCCCTCGGCTTCCAGGCGGTCGGCGAGGCCCTTCACCAGCGGGCCTTCGGGCCCCACCACCACGAAGTCGATCTTCTCTCGCTTGGCGAACCCGACCAGGCCCTCGATATCCTCGGCGCCGATCGCCACGCATTCCGCGTCGGCGGCGATGCCGGCATTGCCGGGCGCGCAATAGAGCTTGTCGCAGAGCGGGGAGGCGGCGATCTTCCAGCAGAGCGCGTGTTCCCGACCGCCCGATCCGACCACCAGAATCCGCATCTTGCCTCGCCAGAGAATCGCCGCTTTCAGCAGGTGGCGGAGGGATACCATATGTCCGCCGGAAGTGACAAAATAAGCCGATGAGCGACATCGATTCTTCGGCCCGGCAGCAGCCGGGGCACAATCTCGGCGAAATCACCGTCAGCGAGCTGGCCGGGGCGATCAAGCGGACCCTGGAGGGCAGCTTCGACCGGGTGCGCGTCCGGGGTGAGATTTCCGGCTTCAAGCGCGCGGCCTCCGGCCATCTCTACATGATGCTGAAGGACGAGAACGCCGGAATCAAAGCGGTCTGCTGGCGCATGACCGCCGGCCGGCTCGGCATGTCCCCCGAGGACGGGATGGAGGTCATCGTCACCGGCCGCATCACCTCCTATGCCGAGCGCTCGGAATACCAGCTGGTGATCGAGCGGATCGAATTGGCCGGTGTCGGCGCGCTCTTGAAGATGATCGAGGAGCGGCGCAAGAAGCTCGCCGCCGAAGGCCTGTTCGAGCCCAGCCGCAAGCGCAAGCTTCCTGTTCTCCCGGCGGTGATCGGCGTCGTGACCTCGCCGACCGGGGCGGTCATCCGCGACATCCTGCACCGGATCGCCGACCGCTTCCCGCGGCGGGTGCTGGTCTGGCCGGTCCTGGTGCAAGGAGAGGATGCGGCGCGCCAGGTCGCCGCCGCCATCCGCGGCTTCAATGCGCTGGAGCCGGGCGGCGCGGTGCCGCGGCCCGACCTGCTGATCGTCGCGCGCGGCGGCGGCAGCATCGAGGACCTGATGCCGTTCAACGAGGAGATCGTGGTCCGCGCCGCGGCCGAGAGCGGCATCCCGCTGATCTCCGCGGTCGGCCACGAGACCGACACCACCCTGATCGACTTCGCGTCCGATCGCCGCGCACCGACGCCGACCGCTGCCGCGGAGATGGCGGTGCCGGTGCGCGGCGATCTGCTGAACGAAACCGGACATTGCGCACAACGGCTGTTTGCGGCGCTCACGCGTTCGATGAACGAATGGCGGCTGACCGTCGAGGGTCTCGGCCGCGGCCTGCCGGACCCGGTGCGCCTGCTGCAGGAACGCACGCAGCAGCTCGACCAATGCGCCGAGCGCTGGCTGCACCTGCCGCAGACCCTGTTCGCCCGACGCCGCGACCTCATCGCCAATCTCGGCGCGCGGCTGAAGACGCCGGCCGAGCAGATCGCCGCGGCCGGTGCCGCGCTCAATCTCGAGGCGGTGCATTTGAAGACCGCGATCCGCCATGCGGTCGAGCGGCAGGACCGGGCGCTGGAGCGCGTCGCTGCCGGATTCACGCCGCGCCTGGTGAAGGGCCTGATCGAACGCCAGGCCCAGGCGCTGGAATCGCTGGGGCGGCTGCTGGAATCCTATTCCTATGACCAGGTGCTGAAACGCGGCTTCGCTTTGGTCCGGAACGCGGCGGGCGAGCCGGTGCTGGCGGCGGCCGGCGTCCCGGCCGGGGAGCGGTTGCGGCTGCAATTCCACGACGGCGAAGTCGGCGCGACCGCGGCCGGAACGCCGGTATCTGCTCCCAAACGCGGGTCTGCCCCAAGCAAAACCAAGCCGGATCAAGGCTCTTTGCTCTGACTTTTGCGATTTCCGGAACCATTTTTCGGGCCTAGGGTTGGCGAATCGGGGAGATTCGCATGCCAACCACAGACCATCCCGCGCCGCGCATCCTCGTCGTCGAGGATGATTATTTCGTCGCGGCCGATCTCGAGGATGGGTTGCGGCATGCCGGGCTCGACGTGGTCGGCCCGGTGCCGACCGCGGAAGAGGCGCTGGCCCTCGCCAGATCGGAACGGCCGGTCCTCGCGGTGATGGATATCCGGCTGGCGGGTGAGAAGGACGGCATCGACGCCGCGCTCGATCTCTACCGCGAGCTCGGAATCCGCTGCATCTTCGCCAGCGCCCATGTCGAGCCGCCCTATCGCCAGCGCGCCGCCGCGGCCGCGCCGCTCGGCTGGGTGCAGAAGCCCTACACGATCGGCACGGTGGTGGCGGCGGTGAAGAACGCATTGCCGGAGGCCGGGGAGGGCCTCGCTTGACGCTGTTCCGGGGTAGCCCATACTGCCCATCAAGGGCAGGGGGAGCGCCGGATGGATGAAATCAACGATCTCAAGGATTGGATCAACAATCCGCCGATCAGCCGGGGGGCCGCACCCTTCGTGCTCACCTTCGCGCTGGAAGAATTCTCGCGCAACCGCGAGGGGCTCGACTTCCTGAAGGCTTTCGCCGATCGCACCGAGCAGTTCGCCAAGGGCCGCGGCTGCGACTTCATCCGCATCTCGATCAGCAACAGCGTGCTGACGGTCAGCGACCAGGAGATGATCGTCGCGGGCGTGGTTTCCGAGATCAAGCTGATCCTGCTCCGGATGATCGGCCGCATGCTGCCGGACTATTTCGGTGCGATCGACATCAACCGGCTGGCCCAGCTCTACGATCTGCGTCGAGATAGAGAGCGTGCGATCCAGGTGGTCGAGCGCATGGAGCAGACCGCGGCCGACGTCAACAACTTGTCCAGCATGATGGACCTGTTGATGATGGAGCACATCACCAAGGTCGAGACCAGCCACCGCCAGCTGGGCGATGCGCGTTTCGCCGACCTGTTCGTGCGCAGCCAGCAGATCGCGATCAACGATCCCAACCGCGGCCTCTCGGCGGTGATGACCGAGTTCTTCATCAGCATGTCGGCGATCCGCCAGCACCTGCTGGTCGGCGTCGACATGCGGCATAACAAGAACGTCTTCAACCAGCTGACGGTGACGCTCGACCGCATCCTGCTGAAATGCATCGACCGGGTGCGGCGGCCGGACCAGCGCTGCTCCTTGAACATCAACATCGAGAGCGTGTTCTCGAACGAGTTCGAGGGCTTCGAGAAGCGCTCGCTCAATTCGCTGCGGCCGTTCAATTTCGAGTTCCGCGCCAGCGACGTGATGGCGAATTTCACCGAGTTCAGCGCGGCCCGCGATCTCATCCAGAGCCGCGGCGGCACCATCGCGATCGACGGGCTTTCGCCGCAGATGATCGCGATCCTGGACCTGACCCAACTCGGCGCCAATATGGCCAAGGTGTTCTGGCAGGCGGGCCTGGCGCCCGAGCTGGTGAAGCGCCAGGGGCACCTGGAGCGCTTGCGGAGCCACGGCATCGTGCTGGCCCTGGCCCGGGTCGATGACCCGGAAGGCCTCGCCACCGGGCGCGACCTGAAGTTCGGCTTGCTGCAGGGTTTCGAGATCGACCGCCAGCTCGCCACCCCGGCGCCGGTGCCGCTCAACGAACCGTTCAACCCTAACGCCTGAGGGCTATTCGGCTGCCTGCGGACGCCGGCGGCGCGTGGTCGCGAAGGCTTGAAGGCTGCGCGGGATCTGCCGTCGCAGCGCGCGGTCGAGATGATAGAAAAGCAATCCAGCGGCGACGCCAAAAGAGAAGCGCAAGGCCTGGGTGGTCGGGTCGAGTTCGCCGCCGTCGAACAGCAGGACCATCGGGATCGTGTGGACGAGGTAGATGTGATAGCTCGCCGCCGAGACCCGACGCAGCATGCCGGCCAGCAGGCCCGGCAGCAACAGCCGCACGCGCCAGATCAGCAGCAGGCAGGCGCCGGCCAGCACGCCGGCGCGGATCCAGAGCGCCAGAGCCTGCCAGGCGCCGGTGAACAGTATGAAAGCCGCGACGGCGACGGCCACCAGGCTGAGCGCGGCCTTGGCACGGCGAGTCTCGGCGAAGCAGATCGCCCAGCCGAGCGCCGGCATGTAGAGGACCATGGTCGTCATCAGGTTCTTCATCGCGCCCGCATCCCAGACCGCCGGGCTGAAATGGCGAAGCGGCAGGGCGAGCGCGGTCGCAATGAGACCGGCGGCGAGCGGATGCGCGGCGATCCAGCGCCGGAGCGGCGCGATCAGGAACAGGCCGGCGGTGAGCAGCAGGGTCTGCGCATAGGCCTCGACGAACCAGTAGGTCCAGAGGAAGTCGCCGACGATCTGGTAAGCGGCGATGCCGGTATTGCCGATCAGGAGCAGCGAAGGCCAGAGGAAGCGGTCGGTGGCGATGCAATAGACGACGACGATCGGCAGATAGAGCAGGAGATTGGCGGCCATGGCGCGCAGCATCGGCCCGAGCTTGCCGGCGAAGAGCCGCGGCGCCTGGAATCGCGCGAGGCTCCAGCCGACCAGGACCAACAGGGTCGCGGCGCCACCCGGGATCGGCCAGAGCGTCGCGTGGTGCAGGGCCACCAGCAGCACGGCCCCGGCGCGCAGGAGATGCGCGGCGTCGAGATGCCGCCAGGCGCCGGGCTTCGGTGCGGGCTTGGCGGCGAGATCGGCGATGCTGGTGCTCTCCCAATCCTCGGGCAGGCGGCCGAGCTTCTGCTCGAGCGCCAGGGCGATCTGCACATGGGCGAGCGAATCACCGCCCAGTGAATTGAAACTGTCCTCGCGCCGGACGCGGCGCGGGAAGAAGGTCGCGGCATAGGCTTCCTGGATCGGCTTGGCCGCCATGGGCAGGACGGCCGCGGCTTCGGTCACCAGCCGCGCGACCGCCGGATAGTCGATCTTGGCCGTCGCGGTGCGGGGCAGGGCGTCGCAAGCCGCGATGCGGATGCGGTCGGCGGGGATTGCGGCCTCGCGCGCGATCGCATCGCGGAGATCGGCGAGCGCGGCGCGGCCTTCGAGCGCCACCAGGATCCGGGCGTCGTCGCCGGTCACCGCGGTGCTGTGGCCGTGCCGGCGCAACCGGCGTTCGAGCTCGTCGTGGCTGATGCGCAACCCGGCGATCTTGGAGAAACGCGCGCTGCGTCCGGCAATGCGGAAATAGCCCTCGGGGCTGCGGGTGGCGAGATCGCCGGTCTCCAGCCGGTCGAGCGTGGAGCCCAGGGCGAGGGCGGCCCGCGTCTCCGCATAGCCCATCATCACGTTGGGGCCGGCATAGACCAGCTCGCCGGTCTCGCCGGGCCGGTCGATCGCGGCGCCGGATTCGTCGACCAGCTCGAACCGGCCACCCGGGATGGCGATGCCGATATGGTCGGGATGGGTGAGGGCGGCGTCCGGCGGCAGATAGGCCATGCGGGCCGTCGCCTCGGTCTGGCCGTACATGACGAAGAAGCGGCCGCCGCGCCGCTGCATGAAGCGGGCATAGTCGCGGACCAGATCGGGTGCCAGCGCGCCGCCCGCGACCGTCATGAAGCGCAGCGCCGGCAGGGCGTGGCGACGCAGGCCGATCTCCTCGAACAGCGCGAAGGAATGCGGCACGCCGGCGATGTTGGTGCAGCCGGCCTCGGCCACGGCGTCGAGGAAGCCGGGTGCGACGATCGGCTGTGCGGCCACGTAGAGGCTGGCGCCGACCGCGAGATGGGAATGCAGCACCGAGAGACCATAAGAGTAATGCAGCGGCAGCGAGAGCAGGCCACGGTCATCGGCGCGAAACTCCAGGAATTGCGCGATCGATTCCGCGTTGGCCTGCAGGTTGGCGCGGCTCAGGCGCACCAGCTTCGGGCTGCCCATGCTGCCCGAGGTCGAGAGCAGCAGCGCGAGGTCGGGATGGAGATCGGGTGCGACCGCTTCGGTCGCCGCGAAGCCCTGGTCGGTGAGGCGCAGGCTCGGGCGGAAGATCGCCTCGATGTCGGAAGGGGTGGGGCCGGCGGCGATGATCGGGCAGCGCGCCTTCAGCGCAGCGAGATAGGCGACGATATAGGGAATGTCGAGACGCGCGCTGGCGAGGATGAGCTGCCGGCCGCCGATCTGGTGTGCCGCGCGATCCACCCGCGCGGCGAGCTCGCCATAGGTGACCATGCCGTCGGCGTCGGACAGCAAGGCCGGCGCATCGCCGAAACGGCCGAGATGGTCGGCGA
Organism: Dongia sp.; assembly: GCF_041905885.1. NCBI lineage: Bacteria > Pseudomonadati > Pseudomonadota > Alphaproteobacteria > Rhodospirillales > Dongiaceae > Dongia > Dongia sp. The sequence goes on from NZ_JAYRKD010000003.1 coordinate 89,214, forward strand.
AGAACAACGCAAAGGCTCCCGAGGGTCAGTCCCTCAGAGATAGCAAATGCGAATTATTCGCACAATCGGGGCGACCGCTCGATCACGCCGCTGTGATCGGCAATCTTGAGCAAAATCAAGCGGTCGGCCGTGGAAGGGTGGATCAATACCGCTCCGCGTGCTCGGTCATCACCGCGTCGAAGCGGCGGCCGTCGCTGAAGACCTTGAGATGCTCCGGCCATTGGACGCCGGCCTTCAGCAGCGGGTCCGGCACCGCTTCGCCGATCACCTGGGCGATCGGGATCACCCCGGCCCAGACATCGAGCGCATAGTCCGGCTCGTCGTCCTTCGGCGGGCCGGTGCGGATCTTGGCCGAGGCTTCCTCGATCTCCATGGCGAGGAGCGTGGTGGCTTTCAGCTCCTGCGCCTCGATGCCGCGCATGGTGGCGTTGCGGCCGGGATAGATGCGGTCCACGAAGCGGTTGAGCTCGCGCTCCTTCTCGACCAGGTCCTCGACCTTGCGCGCCTTGCCGAAGGCCATGACCGAGCGGTAGTTGATCGAATGGTGGAAGCCGGAGCGCGCCAGCACCAGGCCGTCCAAGTGGGTAACGGTGACGCAGACCGGAATGCCGGCCGACTGCGTCCTCAGCATGCGGCTGGCCGAGGAGCCGTGCCAGTAGAGCACGTCGCCGTCGCGCCAGAAGGCGGTCGGCGTCACATAGGGCTGGCCGTCTATGACATAGGCGATGTGGGCCATCATCGCGGCGTCGAGGATCGCATGCACGGTGTCGCGGTCGTAATGGCCGCGCTCGTGCAGGCGCTTCACTTTCGAACGCGCGGTCGGGCTGTAGGCGTTGACGCCGGTATCCATGTTGGCAGGCTCCTTGATTCCGGCGGCCAGTATCGCCCTTGAGTGGTTCCATGGAAAGCGCCACTATGGACACTATCATGGAACCACTTGGGAGAGACCATGGCGCGCCGCCGCGGCAAGGGAAGCCTGGTCAGCCTGGCGATCCGCTTAGGCGCCGGCGAAGGCTCGCTCTCGCGCCAGCTCTACCTGGCGATGCGCGCGGCGATCCTCGAAGGGCGGCTCGGCGCCGGCGACCGCCTGCCGGCGAGCCGGGTGCTGGCCGCCGATCTCGGCGTCTCGCGCAACACCGCGCTGGCCGCTGTCGACCAGCTGGTGAGCGAAGGCTATCTCGAGACCCGGCGCGGCTCCGGCAGCTATGTCGCGCGCGACCTGCCCGATGCACGGCCGACGCCGGTGCCGACCCGCCATGCGCCGGCGGCCGGCGCCGGCCTCCGGCTGTCGCGGCGCGGGCGCGGTCTGGCTGCGACGCCGCGCTCGGCCTCGGCGGTGCGCGGCCGCTGGTATCCCTGTTTCGCGCCGGGCGTGCCGGACAACAGCGATTTCCCCTTCACGCTCTGGGCGCGGCTGCTGGCGCGGAGCTGGCGGCATCCGGCGAGCGACCTGGTGCAAGGCGGCGATCCCGCCGGCCATCCGGACTTGCGCAAGGCGGTGGCCGATTATCTGCGGCAGGCGCGCGGCGTGCGCTGCGAAGCCGAGCATGTGCTGATCCTCTCCGGCATCCGCCAGGCGGTCGATCTCACGTGCCGGCTGCTGCTCGATCCCGGCGACGCGGTCTGGATGGAGAATCCCTGCCATGCCGGCGTGCGCGCGGCGATCGCCGCGGCGGCGGTCAAGATCGCCGACGTGCCGGTCGACGACGACGGCATCATGGTGGAGCGCGGCATCGCCAAGGCGCCGAAGGCCCGGCTCGCCTGCGTGGCGCCGTCGCATCAATATCCGCTCGGCGTGGTGCTCAGCCTGCAGCGCCGCTTGCAGTTGCTGGCCTGGGCGCGCGAGGCCCAGGCCTGGATCCTGGAGGACGACTACGACAGCGAGTTCCGCTACGAAGGCCGGCCGCTGGCGACCCTGCAGAGCCTCGACAGCGAAGGCCGGGTCATCTATGTGGGCTCGCTTTCCAAGGTGCTGTTCCCGTCGCTGCGGATCGCCTATCTGGTGGCGCCGCCGGCTTTGGTGGATGCCTTCCGCCAGGCTCGCGCGGCGATCGACGAGACGCCGCCGATGACGCCGCAGCCGGCCCTGGCCGCCTTCTTCGCCGAAGGCCATCTCGCCGCTCATGTGCGGCGCCAGCGCAAGCGCTATGCGGAACGCCAGGCGCGGCTGCTGGCGCTGGCCGAGCGCCATCTTGCCGGGAAGCTGGAACTCGCCGCTGATCCCGCCGGCTTGCATCTGGTGGCGCGACCCTTGCGTGCGCTGGCGCGGATTCCGGACACGGAACTCTCGCTGCGCCTCAACGCGGCGGGCATCGTCGCGCCCGCTTTGAGCAGCTACTACTCGGGCGGCCGACGCCAATCCGGCCTGCTGCTCGGTTACGCCGCGGTGCCGGACGCGTTGATGGAGCCGGCGTTGCAGCGCATGGCGGCGGTGCTCGGCGCCTGATCCCGCCGGTTCAGTGCCCGCGCTTCTTGCGGGTCTTGGCGGCCTTCTTGGCCGAAGCCTTGCGGGCCGCCTTGGGGCGCGCGGCCGAGGCCTTGCCGCCGCGCTTGCCGCCCTTCTTGGCCGGCTTCTTGTTGGTCTTCTTCCCGCGGCCCGAGCCGCCTTCCTTCTTGCCGCCCCCATCCATCGCGTTGACGGTGGCCCAGGCCCGCCGCTCGGCTTCCTTGTGACTCTTGCCGCGTTTCTCGTAGCCCTCCTCGATATGCTCGGCCTTGCGCTTCTGCTTATTCGTGTATTTCGCCTTGCTGCCGCGGGCCATGAGGCGCTCCTGCTGCCGTTTCGCTCCTGATGTCAAAGCGGCAACGGAAGCGAAGTTCCCCGGCGCGCTGCGCTGTCAGCGGCCGGCGCGCAGGATGCTGATGAGGCCGCCGGCCAGCGCAAACGCAGCTGCCAGCGCGAGGCCGATGCGCGGCGCGTCCGCGATCGGCAGCAGGCTGAACAGCACCAGCATCAGCACGCCGCCGGCGGTCTGGCCGCTCAAGCGCGCCATGCCCTGCATGCCGCCGGCGGCACCGCTGCGTTCCTTCGGCGCCGAGAGCAGCATGTTGCGGTTGTTCGGCGTCTGGAAGAAACCGAAGCCGAGACCGCCCAGCATCATGAAGGGGATCAGCGGCAGCAGGCTGTCACCCAGCGGCCAGAATGCGGTCAGCACCAGGCCGGCGGCGAGGCAAGTGCCGCCGAAGGCACAGAGCGCACCGGTCGAGAAGCGATCGGAGAGCCGCCCCGAGAGCGGCCCGGCGATCGCGACGGTCAGCGGCCAGGGCGTGAGGTACAGGCCCGCCATGACCGCGCTCTGCCCCAATTCATGCTGCAGGTAGAAGGGCAGGGCGACCAGGCTCGCCATCTGCCCGGTGAAGCAGCAGACCGAGGCCAGGACCGAGATCCGGAACGACGACACGCGCAGCAGGTCGAAGGGGATCATCGGATGGGCGCGGGGCAGCTCGCGGCGGATCAGGACGACGGCGCCGATCGCGGCCACCGCCAGCAGCGCGATGCCGCGCCCGATGTCGGCCACGACCTGGTCGATGCCGAGGATCAGTGCGCCGAACACGATGGCATTCAGCGCGATGCTGATGCGGTCGACGCGCCGACCCGAGCCCGACGTCGAAGGCAGCGCGCCGGCGGCCAGCAGGATCACCGCGCCCAACGGGATATTGATGGCGAAGAGCCACTGCCAGCTTGCGACCGCCAGGATGGCGGCGCCGATCGAAGGACCGGCCGCGGCGGTCAAGGCGATGGTCAGCGCGTTCCAGCCGATCGCCGCCCCCAGCAACTGCTTCGGATAGATGAAGCGCAGCAAGGCGACGCCGATCGCCATCACGCCGGCGCTGCCGACGCCCTGCAGGAAGCGGGCGGCGACCAGCCAGGCGAGCGAAGGCGCCAGCGCGCACAAGGCCGAGGCGGCGGCGAAGAGGGCGACGCCGGCGACAAAGACGCGGCGATAGCCGAAGCTCTCGCCCGCGGCACCGGCCGGCAGCAGGAACATGACGATCGCCGCCTGGTAGCTGGTCACCACCCAGACCGAGGCGCTGGGCGCGATGCCGAGCGTCTCGGCGATGGTGGGCAGCGCCAGGTTGGCGATGGCGATGTCGAGCACCACCAGCACGAAGGCGGTCAGCACCGCCACCATCGCCCAATAGCGGCGCGGGGTCGGCAGGCCATCGGCCTCGGCTGCGGGCGAGGCGGGGGCTTGAGCGGCGGGGATGCGGGGCAGGGTGGCTTGGTCGGCGGAGGGGGACATGGTGGCGTCTTTCGTTGTTCTCCCTGGCAAAATAGCCAGCGCCGGCAGGTCCGGAAGGCGCGCAGGCTGCAGTTCATCCCTGCATGGGACGCCAGGTATCCCCCATGGCACCCGGCGCCGGACGCATGTTACCGTCGGGCATGACCGAAATCGATTTCAACCTCCTGACCGCCCTGGAAGCCTTGCTGGCGGAGGGTTCGGTGGCCGGCGCCGCGCGGCGGCTGGGCCTGAGCGAATCCGCGATGAGCCGGACCCTGGCGCGGCTGCGGGCGGCAACCGGCGACCCGATCCTGGTGCGGGCCGGCCGCGACATGGTCCCGACGCCGCGCGCCGAGGCGATGCGCCGCGAGGTCGGCACGCTCGCCCAGGCGGTGCGGTCGGTGCTGCAGCCGGACGGCGCCGCCTTCGATCCCAAAGGGCTGGATCGCATCTTCACCCTGCGGGCCAATGAGAGCTTCGCCGAGACTTTCGGCGCGCGGCTGGTCGCCGCGGCCGCGGCGGCCGCGCCCGGGGTGCGCCTCAACTTCACGCCAAAGCCCGACAAGAGCGTGACACCGTTGCGCGAAGGGGTGATCGACCTCGACATCGGCGTCATGGGCCACGAGGCCGGACCGGAGGTGCGGGTGCAGGCGCTGTTCCGCGACCGCTTCGTCGGCGTCGCGCGGAAGGGCCATCCCCTGCTCGCGGGCAAGATCACCGCGGCGCGCTTCGCCGATTGCGGCCATGTGGTGAGCTCGCGGCGCGGCCATCGCGACGGCCCGGTCGATGCGGCACTGGCGGCGCAGGGTGTCACGCGGCGCGTCGCGGCGGTGGTGCAGAGCTTCCCGGCCGCGCTCGCCATCGTCTGCCGCTCGGACCTGCTCTCGGTGGTGCCGGAAACCTATCTCAAGGCGGTCGCCGAGTTCCGCGACGATCTCCGCGCCTTTGCTCTCCCCGTGGAGACCACGCCGATCACCATTTCACAGATGTGGCACCCGCGGATGGAGGCGGATCCCGGCCATCGCTGGTTGCGCGGGCTGATCCTGGAAACCTGTCGCGGTTGAACTCGCAATCGTCCTCTGCGACAGTGCGGGAATGAGAAGGATCACCTCCGTCGCACTCGTCGTCGGATTGTTGGCATTCCTCGCCGGCGCTGTCGCCGACCGCCACGGCTATCTCGATGGACTGACCTGGGCTTCGCAAGCCGCACCGCTGCGGACGGTGCGCTATCACGCCATCCTGGCCGCGGGCGATGCCTCGATCGGCAACTTCGACCGCGCGGCGGTGACCCTTGCGACCCGGCTGAAGCGGAGCGGCGCCGACACCACGGTGCTCACCTCGGACCAGAAGAAAGTCGCCGACTGGCGCGGCCTCGCCACCGCCTATCGGATCGACGTGCTGCTCAACCAGGTGGACATGAAGCCCGGCGAAGGCTGCCTGGTCTTCGTCACTTCGCACGGCAACGAGTATGGGCTGGTGATGAAGGCGGACGAGGAGGAATACGCCTATCTCCGGCCCGAACGCCTGGCCGGAATCCTGACCCGCCATTGCGGCGACCGGCCGACCGTCGCGATCCTCTCCGGCTGCCATACCGGCACCTTCCTGTCGCCGCAGATGCAGCGTGAGAACCGCATCATCCTGACCGCGGCCCGGCACGACCGCACCTCATTCGGCTGTTCCTCCGACTATCTCTTCACCTATTTCGACGAATGCCTGCTGGAGGCGCTGGAGGATGCCGGGACCTGGGCCGCGATCTTCGACCGCACGCGGACTTGCGTGGCGAGGAAGGAGGCGAAGATGCACATCACGCCCTCTCTGCCCCAGGCCTTCTTCGGCGAGGCGGTGAAGGATCTCGGGATCGAGTAGCGACGGCTACCGCCGCGCCTTCGTCCAATCAACCCAGTCGAGTTCCTTTATGCGAGAAAACTCTGCGTGATTTGCCGTCACGAGCGTTGCCTGCCGGCGCAGCGCCTGGGCGGCAATCAGGAGATCAAACGGTCCGATCGGACGGCCCTTTGATTCCAGGGCAGCGCGGATGAGGCCGGCGGTTTCAGCGTCTTCGCTGTCGAAATCCAAGACCGTGAGTGGACCTTTGAAAAATGCCCGCAGCCGTTCAGAATTGCGTTCGCGATGGGTGCTCTTCCCGACGCCATACCAAAGTTCAAACGCCGCGATCGACGAAACATGGATCGCGTGGCCCGCTGCCAGCTCCCCATCGAGATGATCACGAACGACATGGTTTCTGCCGTTGATCAAGTCAATGCAGGCGTTGGTGTCGAGGAGAAACGGCATCGCCGTCAGAAGATCTTCCGCTTAGGCATCTTCGGCTGGTTCCGCCCTTCCGGCATGAAAGGTTCGTCCGCAAAGCTATCCAATCTTGCAAACCACTCGGCCGTGTTGGTGACCAACGGCTCGAGCAGAACGCCATTGCCGTGCCGCTTGATTCGGACCCGATCACCCGAAAAGCGAAACTCTTTCGGCAGGCGCACCGCTTGGCTGCGACCGTTGGTGAAGAGTTTAGCCGTGCTGTCCTTAGCCATAGTCGACATTCTCCCGATATATACCCATAGTATATACCAAGATGGATTACACTTCAATTATTCGGCGGTGAAGGATTTCTGGGTCTAGTGGTTATTCTTGGAGTCCGAAACGAGCGCGCACTACATCGTAAAACAGCATCTCCTGAAGCGCCGCTCCAGCGTTTGCATTCTCTGACGATTCCCCAGTGATAGAGGAAAGCTCTTTACGAATAACGGGGGCGCGCCGACGTGCTTCAACTACGTCTGGATCTTGATCGTAATCAGTTAGACCATAGGTAACGCTGATACATTTGTCAGCGTTAGCGATACCTCGCATGTATTCCGCATCTTTGCTCTGCTGAAGGCGGATCACATTGCGAACAATCTCCTGGCCGTTTCTGCCCGAAACGTCAGAGAGCACATCCATCATAACGTAGCCCATATCAGCGCCCTTGACCGCGCCTCTGGTGACCAGCTTGGCAAAGAGGCCAATGCAGCCGTTTATGTAACCAAGGACGTATGGATCTTCCCAGAATCCGGCGGGCAGTCCGTCGGTTATCTCAAGGAGTTTAATCAGAGGTCGAACCGCCTCAGTCGCCGCCTTAGTCGCCTTTCTCCGAGCCGATCCAAACATTCGACAGTCCCCATTACCCGCACTTCGAGAAGCCGCAGCTGGTGCAGAGATCGCAGCCTTCCTGGCGGATCAGCGAGGGTGAGCCGCATTTCGGGCAGTGCGGCAGCTTCCGGCCGCCGGCATCGCCGTTGCCCTGGCCGTCGGCCAGGTTGGCGACCTTGCGTGCCACCATGCGATCAAGCTCGGCGCGGTCTTTCGCCGGATCCGGCAGGAAGCCGATGTTGATCATGTGGCGCTCGATCACGTTGCCGATCGCGGCCAGCAAGGACGGTACGTAGCGGCCTTCCATCCACGATCCGCCGCGCGGGTCGAACACGGCCTTTAATTCCTCGGCGACGAAGGAGACGTCGCCGCCGCGGCGGAACACGGCGCTGATCATGCGCGTGAGACCGACGGTCCAGGCGAAATGATCCATGTTCTTCGAGTTGATGAAGACCTCGAAGGGCCGACGGCGACCGTCCTGGATGATGTCGTTGATGGTCACATAGATCGCGTGCTCGCTTTCCGGCCAGCGGATCTTGTAAGTGCTGCCCGGCAAGGCTTCCGGCCGGTCGAGCGGCTGGGTCATGTAGACCACGCCGCCCGCCTCGAACACGTCCTCGGGCTTGTGCTCGACGCGTTTGGGGAGTGGCAGCTCGGCCTGTGCGGGAACAAGCTCGGTCTTCGGCTTGGTCTCCAGCACCGCGCCGGTGATCTCGTTCGGGCGGTAGGTGGTGCAGCCCTTGCAGCCGCTCTCGTAGGCGAGCGTGTAGATGTCCTTGAAATCCTCGAACGGCAGCTCGACCGGGACGTTGATGGTCTTGGAGATGGCGCTGTCGACGAACTTCTGCACCGCTGCCTGCATGATCACATGATCGGCGGGGGTGAGCGATTGCGCATCGACGAAGGCTTCGGGGAGCGGCGTGGTCTCGCCCTTCAGGCGTCGGAACAGGCGATAGGCATGGTCGCTGACCTCCTCGGCCTGGCGCGTGCCGTCGGGCAGCAGGATGTTGCGCGTGTAGGAGAAGCTGAACACCGGCTCCAGGCCGGAGGAGACGTTGTCGGCAAAGATCGAGATCGTGCCGGTGGGCGCGATCGAGGTCAGCAAGCCGTTGCGCATGCCGTGCCGGGCGATCTCCGCGCGCACATCCTCGTCCAGGCCCAGCACGTTCTCGCCGGCCAGGAACTTCTCCCGGTCGAAGAGCGGGAAGGGGCCCTTCTCGGCGGCGAGCTCAGTGGAAGCGAGATAGGCCGCGCGCTCGATCGCCTTCATCCATTGGCCGGTCAACTGCACCGCCGCCTTGCTGCCATAGCGCGCGTTGCACATGATCAGCGCATCGGCGAGGCCGGTGACGCCGAGGCCGATGCGTCGCTTCGCCTTGGCCTCGGCCAGCTGCTGCTCCAGCGGGAAGTTGGAGACATCGATCGCATCGTCCAGCATGCGGATCGCGGTGCGCACCAGCTCGTCCAGCGCGGCGAGGTCGACTTCGGCATCATCCTCGAACGGCCGCGCCACCAGGGCGGCCAGATTGACCGAGCCGAGCAGGCAGGCGCCGTAGGGGGGGAGGGGTTGTTCGCCGCAGGGGTTCGTGGCCTGGATGGATTCGCAGTAATAGAGGTTGTTCCGCTTGTTGATGCGGTCGATGAAGATCACGCCGGGCTCGGCCGAGGCGTAGGTCGAGCGCATGATCTTGTCCCAGAGATCGCGGGCCTGGACCACCTTGTAGGTGACGCCCTTGAACTTCAGCTCCCAGGGGCGGTCTTCCTTGATCGCCTGCATAAAGTCGTCGGTCGCGAGGACCGAGAGATTGAACATCCTGAGGCGGCCGGGCTGGTGCTTGGCCTCGATGAAGGCCTCGATGTCCGGATGGTCGCAGCGGAGCGTCGCCATCATGGCGCCGCGCCGGTGGCCGGCCGACATGATGGTCCGGCACATCGCGTCCCAGACGTCCATGAAGGAGAGCGGGCCGGAAGCATCCGCGCCGACGCCTTTCACCGGCGCGCCCTTGGGCCGGAGGGTGGAGAAGTCGTAACCGATGCCGCCGCCCTGCTGCATGGTGAGGGCGGCCTCGCGCAGGTGCTCGAAGATCCCGCTCATGTCGTCCGGGACCGTGCCCATGACGAAGCAGTTGAACAGGGTGACGCTGCGCTTCGCCCCGGCGCCGGCGATGATCCGGCCGGCGGGGAGGAATTTGAAATCCGCCATCGCGGCGGTGAAACGGTCGGCCAGCTCAGCGCGCCGCGACTCCGGCTCGGCCTCCGCCAGCGCTTCCGCCACGCGCCGCCAGGTGTCCTCGATCGTCTTATCGACCGGGGCGCCGTCGGGCCCTTTCAGGCGGTATTTCATGTCCCAGATCTGCTGGGAGATGGCGGCCACTTGCGGCATGGGATGCTCGAGTTCCGGTGTTCAAAAGGGGGCGGATTTTAGCGCAGAGCCGGCCTCAACGCTAAGGCTAAAGTTCTCAAACTGTTCCCGCTGTTCCGCGCTAAACCATCCCGAGCCTATCCCATCAGAGCAAGTAATCGGGATGGAAAAAGTGGAACAAATCACAGCCATAAATAAGTGGGATTTTGACTTTGAGAAGGTTGCCGTCCAGGCTTACTCCCTTGCGGGTTCTCCGTACACAAGGTGGGTTCCGGCTGGCATGCCACAGCTTCCTAGCGGTCTCGCGGAGTCGGTTTTTTACCTTTACGAGGATGAGGCTTCGGCGCTGGCCGGAAGGCCGTTTGGCGGCACCGGATTCTTCGTCGGTTATCCGACCGGATTAGCTTCTCCCGCCCCTCAGTATTTCATCTATGCCGTCACAAATTGGCACGTCGCGGTGCGCGATGGATTCCCGGTCATACGAGTTAACAAGCACGGTGGTGGCATAGATGTTTTGCCCTTGGATTGCGCTGAATGGGAGTTCCGCCCTCAGTGGCACGACATCGCAGTTGCTGAAGTTTCATTGAGCGGCATTCACGAATTTACCGTAGTACGCTTGGACATGCTTCTGACCGAGGAAGAAGTTCGCGCCAGATTTATGAAGGCTGGCGAAGACGTGTTTATGATTGGCAGATTTGTAGATCATGACGGAGCAACCGCGAATGTTCCGGCGGTTCGATTTGGCAACATCAGCACGATGCCGCAGCCCATTAGACAGGTCACCGGAGCGAGCGACCTAGGCAGCTTCATTCTAGATATGCACTCTCGTACGGGGTACTCCGGCTCTCCAGTATATGTTTATCGAACGCTTGACCACGATATGCGCCCGCCGTACCTCGCCCGCACGTCGAACATAAACTTTATAGCCCTACTGGGCATCCATTGGGGCCAGTTTCCAGAGCAATGGGAAATCAAGTCCGGAGGCAATCCCCTCCCCGAGGTGGTAAGCGCGTCAGATGATGCTAGGTACATCAAGGGCATGAGCGGGATGACTATGGTTATCCCCGCTTGGGCGATAAGGGAGATGCTTGAGATGCCGAAGTTTCAGGAGCGGAGAAAGAAGCGGCTCGCGGAGATCGCTCGCGAACACGGCCCCGATATGTCACCTGTCGCAGAATCAGCCGCCGAACAGCCCTCTGACTCAAACCCTGCACACCGAGAGGCCTTCAATAATCTGCTGGGCGCGGCAGCGAAAACGAAGCGATCAGACGGTTAAACATCGCTTCGTGCGACTTGCGCATGTTCCAGCGATAGGCAAACTCGGCGGCATACTTCCAAAGGTGCTGACTGGAGACGTGGATATGGGTCCCACGGATCGACCGCTTCAACTGGCCCCAATGGCTCTCCAGATTGTTGACGTGATGCTTGCCGCGCGCGTACTCGCCAGCGGAGTGCGTCACGGTCTCATGCCGATAGGACGTGTCTAGCTTCGCGTAGGCTTGGTTCTCGTCGCTGCTGATCGTGCTGCCAACCTTCACATGGTTCTGGATGATCGGCACAAGATCGGCCTGTGAGGCACTGTAGACGGTGCCGGTGCGCATGATGTCCCGGTCCCGCTCGTACATGCCGAACACGATTGTCTTATTGCTGCCCTCGATGCGGCGGTCGTCCTGGGTCTGCTTTCCGCCAACGTAGGTTTCGTCCACTTCGATGTGGCCTGAGAGAAGGGTCTGATCGCTGGCTGCGGCCATCAGCTTCCGCAGCTCGTGCGCCATCCGCCAAGCCGTCTTGTAGGTGCAGCCGATCTGACGCTCCAGCTCCTTGGCCGCCACGCCATGCCGCGTGCTGGTCATCAAGTACATGGCAAAGAACCAGTTCGTTAACGGGGTCCGGCTCTTTTCGAAGATGGTTCCGACGCAAGGATACACATGATGTCCACAGTGCGAGCAGGCATAGGCGCGGCGCTTGGCAATCCGGTTAAATTTCCCATGAACTCCGCAGGTTGGGCAGATTATCTCATGTGATCCGAACTGGATGGTGAAGATCCGATCCAGGCAAGCGCCGTCGTCCGGGTACTCGGCCTGGAACTCTTTGAAGGTATATTTCATCGGATCAACCCCTTAGCAGATGCTAGGGGATATAGGGCGTCAGCGTACTTGTTTCAAGGGGATAATAGCGAACCATCCACAGAGTTCAGCGGCATAGCCTTTTGAATCTAAGCTATCTTTTGATGAAAGCAACTGCTGTCCACAGGCTGTGGGCGGAGTTGTCCCGAGGCTATCGCCGGTCGCCCTGCAGGAGGGCCGTGACGGCAGGCTCGATCCGGTTCTCGAGCTCCTTCATGAACAGCTTGCGGTCAAGCCCGGGCGGGATCGGCGGCAGGATCTGGACCACGATCGTGCCGGGACGTTTGACGAAGGCGCGGCGGCCCCAGAAGAGGCCGGAGTTCAGGGCGACCGGCACCACCGGCACCTTCTGCTGGGTGTAAAGCGCGGCGACGCCGGGCTGGTAGGGCTTGGACTGACCGGGGGCAACCCGAGTGCCTTCCGGGAAAATCAGGATCGAGCGACCCCCTTCCAGGGTCTCGGTCGCCTGGCGGGCCATGCTGCGGAGCGCGCTGGCCCCGGCCTTGCGGTCGACCGCGATCATCCCGGACTTCTTCATAAACCAGCCGAACAGCGGGATCGAGAGCAGTTCCTTCTTCAGAACGAAGGCCGGGAAGCCGAGGTAACGGGAGAGGAACAGGGTCTCCCAGGCCGACTGGTGCTTCGAAGCGTAGATCGCCGCGGCCTGGGGCAGGTGCTCCGCGCCGATGACGCGGTGGTCGATGCCGACGACGTGCTTCAGCAGCCAGAGCGTGCCGTCGATCCAGATCCCGCCCGCCGCCTGCACCGCGCGGCGTGAGGCGAAGAGCAGCGGCAGGCAGACGACATGCATCGCCGCGCTCCAGAGCCCGTAGAGCAGGTTGAACAGGATGGAGCGCAGGACCAGGCCCGCGCCGGCCGGGGCGGCGTCGTTCATCCCTTGCCGGGCCATGCGAGCGACCATCCCGAAGTCCCGCGTTGCACCATCTCCGGCAGGGAGCGGCCCAGGGCGACCAGGTATTTGTGATACTCGTTGATCAGCAGCAGCAGGGTGCGCGGCTTCACGAACCAGTGCGGGTCGCGCACCTCCGAGGGGAAGACCGGGTTCGGCACCACGGCGATATCCGGCACCTTGCGCCGGAACTCGAGCAGGCTCCGGAGCATGTGATAGTTCGCGGTCACCAGGCGCACCGACTTGGCGCCGTTGCTGCGCAGCCATTCGGCGCTCTCATCGGCGTTGCCGACCGTGTTGCCGGCCTCGTAGCCGAGGGTCACGCAGCAGGCGAGCTCCTCGGCGCTCGGCACCGTATCCCGCTGGTCGCCCAGCCGGTCGATCAGCTGCGGCAGCGCAACACCGGGAGCGACGCCGGAGATCAGCAGACGCTTGGAGAGGCCGCGGTCGATGAGGCGGAAGCCTTCGGCCAGCCGGTCGCCACCACCGGTCAGCACGATGATCGCATCGGTCTTGCTCTCGCCGTCGATCTTCGAGGCCTGGCCCGGAATGACCGCGATGAAGGCCAGCAGGCCGATCAGCCAGAGCGTTAGCACCCCCAGCAGCAGATGCAGGAGGCGCGACCCCCAGCCGCGGCGGCGCTGGTTGGGCGCGTCGCGGAAATTGATGCGGGAGGAACTGCGGGCCATCGCCATGGCTTAGGGCATTCTCGCCAGCGACCGCATCACGGTGCGGCGCGCGGTGAACATGGCGAGCAGCGCCACCACGACGGGCAATGCGCCGAGCACGACCCATTGCCAGGGCAGCAGTCGGAAATCGAAGCTCAGGCCCGGGTTGGCCGCATCGAGGCTGTAGGCGACCACGCGGCCGATGCCGAGCAGGGTCGCGGCGCCAAAGCCCAAGCCGACGATGCCGCCGAGGATCCCGAGCTTCAGCGCCTGGGCCTGGAACTGGCGCGCGATGTACTGGTCGGGCGCGCCGATCAAATGCACCACCTCGATCACGCCGCGATGGGTCGCAAGACCGGTGCGGGTCACGAAGATCACGGTCAGCGCCGCGGCGGCGAGGGCGAGCGCGCTCAATGCCGCCGCCAGGGCCTGCAGCGAGCGCAGGAAACCGAGCGCGTCGGCGACCCAGTCACCGTGGTCGTCGACCTGCGCCGCCGGCACGATCTGCTGCAGCTGCTCGCGCAAGGCGGCGAGGTCGATGGTGGCATCGGTGCGCCGGGTCACCGCGATCATCGTCGGCAAGGGCACGTCGAGCTGGCCGGCGTCGGGGCCGAGCCAGGGCTCGAGCAGCGCGGCGATCTGGCTGTCCTCCAGCACCGTGGCGCCGGTGACGCCGGGCGTGCCGGTCACCAGCTCCATGGCCTGGTCGAGCTGCTCGGCGCGTTTCTCGGTCTCGAGCTCGGCCGGGAAGGGGAGCTCGACGGTGAGATTCCCGGCCAGACCCTGGCGCCAGCGTTCGGCGACGCGGTCGACCGTCAGCGCCGCCGCGACCGCGATCACGCAGAGATAGGTCATGAAGCCGATGATCCAGGGCAGGAAGCGCGCCGAGGCGTCACGGTTGAGCGGCAGGTCGCTGCGGCCGAACATCAGGCGGCACCCGGACGTTGCGCCGGGCTCTTCGCCGCGGCGCCGGGAATGGCCGCGGCGGATCCCGCGGACGGGAAGGCGGTCATGGGCCGTGGATCGAAGACGCGGATCGAGCCCTCCTCGATCCGGAGCTGGCGGTGGCTGAAGCGGCTGACCAGGGTATCGTTATGGGTGGCGATCACGACCGTCGTGCCGAGGCGGTTCAATTCCTCGAACAGATACATGAGCCTGAGGCCGATCACATCATCGACGTTGCCTGTGGGCTCGTCGGCGAGCAGCAGGCTGGGGCGCGCGATCACCGCGCGCGCGATCGAGACCCGCTGCTGCTGGCCGCCCGAGAGCGTCGCGGGCAGAGCCTCGAGATGATCCTTGAGGCCGACCCAGGAGAGGAGTTCGGTCACATGCTTCTTGATCTCGGCCTCGCGCACGCCGGCGATGCGCAACGGCAGCGCCACGTTGTCGAAGGTGGAGAGATGCTCGATCAGCCGGAAGTCCTGGAACACGACGCCGATCCGCCGGCGCAAGGCCGGCATCTCGGCGCGGTTGAGAGACGCCACGTCGCGGCCGAACAGGCTGACCGTGCCGCGGGTCGGCCGCAGCCCCAGATACATCACCTTCAGCATGGAGGACTTGCCCGCGCCGCTGCGACCCACCAGGAAGTGGAAGGAGCCGGGCGCCAGCGTGAAGGTCACGTCGCGTAGAATCGGCGGGCCGGCGCTGTATTGCACCGCGACCCCATCGAACAGAATCACGGTCGTCCGTCCCGTGCGGGGCTGTGGAAAACGAAGCCACCCTAAGGTGCCCCGGCAAAATGACACAGGCCGTTTCGGCTCGTCCAGTCTTGCCTACCGGAGCGCCGAGTCAGACGGCTTTAAGGGCGGTCCTTGCCTTGCAGGAGCCAGATCGAGGTCCTATAACGGCCTGTCATCGTAAAATCATGCGAGTCGAGTCGTGATCGTCAGTTGTCCCGCCTGCGCGACCCGCTTCTCGTTGGATGCCTCGCTGCTGGGACCGAACGGGCGCAACGTGCGCTGCGCGAAGTGCGGGCATCGCTGGCGCCAGGAAGCACCGGCGCCGATCGAGCCCCTGCCGCCGGTTGAGCTGGAAGCGCCGGCCGAGGAGCCGCCGCCGGGGATGGCCCCCGGCCTCGCCGCCCTCTTGAGCGGACGCGAGCAGCAGCAGAAGTCGGCCGCGGCCGTGGTGGTCCCGCCCAAGCTCAAGCCGGCGCAGCCCAAGCGCAAGGTCGGGATCTGGCCCTGGATCCTGCTGCTCGGCATCCTCTGCGGCCTTGGGGTCGCGGCCTATATCTACCAGGCGCCGATCGCGCGCATGTTCCCGGCCGCGCAGTCGGTCTTCGACCTGTTCGGCGCCGGCGAAAGCGATGCGGCGCGGGTGCTGCAGATCGGCAACCTGAAGTCCGAGCAGCGCTCGGGATTCCTCTCGGTGCGTGGCGACGTCTTCAATCCCTCGGACTATCCGCTCAAGGTCCCGCCGCTCATGCTCACGGCCCAGGACGCGCAAGGCGCGCCGCTCGGCACCGCCTTCATGTTTCGCACACAGGAATCCGACATCGCACCGGGTGAGACGATTACCTTTCGCATGCCTTTCGAGAACCCGCCCAAGGGCATGAAAGGCTTCAGCGTGACATTTGGTCGCCTGAACGCCGCCAAGTAGAGCGGCCCGCAAAGCGAACGCAGGCTTCAATTACCTTCAGCGTGGAACCACACGAGGTTGTGCGCGTTTACGGTCGCGCTCACCAAATTTTAACGGCTGAAGACTACTCTTCCGGGGTGTATCGGAGTCGACGCGAGTCGCGCCAAACGAAGCCAAATTCAAGTGGTTACGGCTTTGTTTACCTTAACGACTCGGAGTGAAGGCGGCGATGCCCGGGAATGACAACGAGAGTGAAGACACAGTGATGAAATTCGGTGGTGGTCAGACCCTGACCGGTGGACGGTCCGTGATGGCTTCTATCCTGGTGGCCGAGGATGATCAGGCGGTGCGCGATTTCGTGTCGCGGGCCCTGGCTTACTACGGCCACAGCGTGACCTCGGTGCCGGATGGCAGCGCGGCGCTCGCCGCTTTGTCGGAGCGCCGCTTCGATCTCATGCTGACCGATATCGTGATGCCGGGTCTCGACGGCGTCGCCCTGGCCGCCCAGGCCACCAAGCAGGACCCGGCGATGCCGGTCCTGATGATGACCGGCTTCGCCAGCGAAGGCCAGCGCGCCCAGACCGCCGCCGGCCCGGTCGAGCGCGTCATCTCGAAGCCGTTCTCGCTGAAGGAAATCTGCGCGGCGGTGGAAGAAGCGCTCGCTGCGCGTCGCGGCAAAGTGCACTGAAAGGTCGATCCTAGACACAAAGACGCCGCGGACTGGATCAGTCCGCGGCGTTTTTCTTTGTGCGCATCACTAAGAGCCAGCGCAAAAACCTAGAACTGCTTCAGCAGCCGGTCCAAATAGTCGCGCTCGTCGCGGGGGCGTTGCGGGTCGTTGCGGCGCAGGCGCAGCTCTTCGAAGATTTGGCGGGCGCGTTCCATCTCCGACTGGTCGGGGACCTTGACGCCGGTGGTGTTGACCGAGTTGCCGCCGGCGGAATCCTCCTTGGGCGTGGTGCGGCCGAACGGGTCCATCGGGTCGCGCTGGCCCGGGCCGCGGTTCATGCCGGCCTGCATCTGCTGCTGCATCTGCTGCATCGACTGCTGCATCTGGCTCAAGGCCTGGTTCTGCGCTTCGCCGGCGCCCTCGAAGTCGCCTTTCTTCAAGGCATCGACCGCGCGGCGCATCGACTGCTCGGCCTGGCCCATTGATTGCGGCATGTCGCCCATCATGTTGCCGAAGTCGCGCATCAGCTTGCCGAAGTCCTGGCGCAGGCCTTCCTGCTCGCCGGCCTGGGGCTGGCCGTTCATCTGCTGACCTTCGCCCTGCTGCTGGCCGCGCTGCATGCGGAAGCTGTCCTGCAGCAGCTTGTCCTGCTGCTGCTGCATGCGCATCAGGTCGTTCATCATCTTCTGGGCCTGGCTGCCCTGCTGGTCCATCGGCATCGGGATGCCGGCCTGCAGGTTCTCCAGCATTTGTTGGAGGCGATCGAGCATCTGCTTGGCGGATTCGCGCGAGCCGCTCTGGGCCATGCGGCGCGCGTCGTTCAGCATCTTGTTCAGGTCCTGCTGCGAGAGCTTCAGGCCGTTGGGCGAGAGGCGCTGCATCTGCATGCCGTTCTTCATCGCCTCCTGGAGCTGCTGGCGCATGTTCTCCAGGTATTTGTTCATCGCCTCCTGCACCTGGTTCATCAGGCGCTCGATCTCTTCCTGGCTGGCGCCGTTGTTGAGCGCCTCCTCGAGCCGGCGCTGCATCTCCCGGAGCTCGCGCATCGCCAGCGAGACGCCGCCGTCTTCCAGCGCCAGCGCGGTATCCCAGAGCTGCTCCTCGAGGTTGGCGAGCTCGTCCTTGGAGAGCGCGTCGCCGGAGAGCCGCCGCCAGGCCAGGTTCAGCGACAGGAACACCGCGACATTGCCGTCATAGGCCTCGGGCTGGGCGTTCAAGCCGCGCAGCGCCTCGGCGACCGCGTCCTTTGAATCCGGATCGCGGGCCAGCTTCTTGCGCTGTTCGATGATGGCGCGGGCGACCGGGTGATAGAACTTGCGCTCGGGCAGGGTGATGACGACCGGGGCCGAGGCGCCGATCTGGCCCTGGGCGTCGCGCGCCACCAGGCGGATCTCGACCTCGAGGCCGGACCAGGGATGCGCGGTCAGGTCCTGGTAGGAATAGGCCTTCAGCTCCTTGGCATCGAGCTGCGGGATCGGCAGGTTGAGCTCGAGGCTCTCCTTATTCGTGCCTTCCTTGGCGAGTTGGACGACGGCCTTCACGCTCTTGATGCCGTAATCATCCTTGGCGGTGTAGTCGAGCCGGAGCACGCCGCGATCCGTGGCGCTGGGATCGGTGGCGAAGGCGATGCTCGGTGCCTGGTCGGGCACCACCTTGATCGGCCAGCGGGCGAGGGTGTCGCCGTCGGCCTCGATCGCGATCTCGTCGCCGGACTGGATCTTGCCTTCGATCCGCTGGGTGATCGCGTCCAGCATCTCGAAGTCCTTGCTCTCGCCGTTGGCGAGCAGGGTCGCCTTGGCGCCGATGCCTTCGGCTTGCGCGAGCAGCTTGCTGCCCGCCGGCACGGTGAGCGGTGTCGCTTCGCCGCTTTCGAGCTGCACGGCGCTGGACAGGCTGATCGGCGCCAACCGGGTGAATTCGGGCGGCGTCAGCCAAGCCTCGACCTTGCTGGTCTCGGACTGGGTGAAGGCGGAGAAGTTCGGATGCACGGCCTGAATGAGGCGCTTCTGCCAGCTGTCGCCGGCGACGAAGATGCTGATCACCAGCGCCAGCAGCACCACCGCGCGCAGGCCGTAGGGGTCCTTGGCGGCGACGGTCCCACGCGGTAACCCGAGGAAGGGGACCCCGATCGAGGCGATCAGCCGGCGGCGATAGCTCTTCCAGAGGCTGATCGAATCGGCATCGATCAGGTTCGAGGCCTGGGCATCGGTCAGATGGGTGATCGGGCGATGGGTGAAGCCGCTGTCGGTCTCGACCCGGCGGACCGCTTCGCCGCCCTGCGGCAGCCGGAAGCCGCGAAAGCCGTACCAGAGCGAAGCCAGGAACCCCAGGCCGCAGAGGATCAGGAGAATGAGCTGCGGCCAGGCCGGGAGCAGGCGCGGGACCCCGAACAGGGCGAGGGCAACGCAAGTGCCGGCCACCAGGAAGGCCGGCAGCAGGGCCGGCAGCAGCCGCTCCAGGAACAGCCAGAGCCAAGCGGCCGAGACATAGGCGCGGATCCGCAGCGGCAACCCATCGCCGCCGCGCGGCGCCGCGGCCGCCTTGCGATTCTGCTCGAGAACTGAGCGCCGCTGCCCTTCAGCCAAGGGGCGATCCTCCTGCCCGGTTCGCCTACGCGTTCATATGGGGTGACTTTACCCTAAACCCATGCCGGAACAACATCCTGGCCGATCAAAGTGTCATAACTGAGGCGCGGCCGGACCACCGCGAAATCTCCGCCTTTAACCATCACTTCCGGGGCCAGCGGGCGGGTGTTGTAGGTAGAAGCCATGACCGCGCCATAGGCTCCCGCGGTCATGAAGGCGACCAAGTCGCCCGGGGAAACCGGCGCCATCGGCCGCTGTTCGGCGAAAAGATCGCCGCTTTCGCAGATCGGCCCGACCACATCGACCCGCTCCACCGGCGCGTCTCTGTCCGGCGCCCTGACCGGCAGGATCTCGTGATAGGCGTCGTAGAGCGCCGGGCGGATGAGGTCGTTCATCGCCCCATCGACGATCACGAATTTGCGACTGACCCCCGCCTTCACGTTGATCACCTTCGCCAGCAGCAGCCCGGCATCGCCGACGATGCTGCGCCCCGGCTCCATCTCGAGCTGGACCCCGAGATTGCCGACCGTCTCCATGACCGCCGTGGTGTAGTCGTCGACCGCGATTGTCTGCTCGCCGCGATAGGAGACGCCGATGCCGCCGCCGAGATCGATGCGGCTGACCTTGAGGCCCGCGCCGCGCAGCTGGCGCGTGAGCTCGGCGAGCTTGCCGAAGGCCGAGCGATAGGGCGCGATGTCGAGGAGCTGCGAGCCGATATGGCAGGCCAGGCCGATGATCTCGATCCCCGGCAGCTTCGCCGCCTCGGCGTAGATCTCGGCGGCATGGGCGATGTCGATGCCGAATTTGTTCTCCGCCTTGCCGGTCGAGATCTTGGCATGGGTCTTGGCGTCGACGTCGGGATTGATGCGCAGGACGGTCGGCGCCTTCTTGCCCAGGCTGATCGCGGTTTCGTTGAGCGTCAGCAATTCGCCGCGGGATTCGACGTTGAACTGGTGGATGCCGGCCTGAAGCGCCGCCACCATCTCGTCCCGGGTCTTGCCGACGCCGGCGAAGACGATGTCGTGCGCGGCGATGCCGGCCTTGAGCGCACGGTACATCTCGCCGACGGAGACCACGTCGGCGCCGGCGCCGAGTTTCCCCAAGGTCGCGATCACGCCCTGGTTGGAATTGGCCTTCACCGAATAGTAGATGCGGGCATTCAAGCCGGAGAGGCTCTTCGCGTAACGCTGATAGCGCTCGGTGATCGCGGCGGAGGAATAGACGTAGCAGGGCGTGCCCACTTCCTCGGCGATCCGGCGCAGCGGAACGTCCTCGGCATAGAGCTCGCCGTCCTTGTGATGAAACGGATTCATTGATTCTCTGATTTTTGGGATCTCAACCGCTGAAGACGCCGGTCTGGGGGTCGGAGGATTGCGGATAGGTGTGCGGGTAGTCGTCCTTCTTGCCCTGGGGCAGGGTCGGATCGCCCTTCTTGCCGCAGGCCGCCAAGGTTGTGGCCACGGCCAGTGCCAGCAGGAGTGCCACGAAGCTGTGCAGTCTCATAGGAAGCGCTCCCTTATGTTCATAGAAAGCGCTCCCGCGCCTGGGCGGCGGCCTTGCGCACGTTGTCGGGCGCGGTGCCGCCGAAGCTGGTGCGGCTGGCCGCGGAGTGTTCGGGGGTGAGGACGGTGAAGAGGTCCTCGGTGATCTTCGGCTCGATGGCCCGCATCTCGGCCAACGTGAGCTGCTCCAGCGGCAGGTTCTTGCTCTCGGCCAAGCGCACCAGCTCGCCGGTGGTGTGATGGGCGCTGCGGAACGGCACGCCGAGCTTCCGGACCAGCCAGTCGGCGAGATCGGTCGCGGTGATGAAGCCACCGGCGGTCGCGGCCTTCATCCGCTCCGGGTTGGCCTTCATGTCGCGCACCATTCCGGCCGTCGCGGCCAGCCCCAGGCGCACGGTGTCGGTCGCGGCGAAGGTCGGCGCCTTGTCGTCCTGCATGTCCTTGCCGTAGGTCAAGGGCAGGCCCTTCATCACGATCAGCAGTTGCGTCAGCATGCCGATCACATGGCCGGCTTTCGCACGCACCAGCTCGGCCGCATCCGGGTTGCGCTTCTGCGGCATGATCGAGGAGCCGGTGGTGAAGGCATCCGAGAGCGAGACGAAACGGAAGCCGTCGCTGGTCCAGAGCACCATCTCCTCGGCGAAGCGGGAGAGATGGATGGCGATCAGCGACAGCGCCGACAAATATTCCAGCGCGAAGTCGCGGTCGGAGACGGAATCGAGCGAGTTCGCGGTCGGACGGTCGAAGCCCAAGGCCTTCGCGGTCTGGTGCCGGTCGATCGGAAAGGAGGTGCCGCAGAGCGCCGCGGCGCCGAGCGGCGATTCATTCAAGCGCGCCCTCGCATCGGCCAGGCGCGAGACGTCGCGGCCGAACATCTCGACATAGGCGAGGAGGTGATGGCCGAAGGTGGTGGGCTGCGCCGGCTGCAGGTGGGTGAAGCCCGGCATCAGGGTCGCCGCGTGCTCCTCGGCGCGGTCGATCAGGGCGCCGAGCAGATCCTTCAGATCGAGGGTCACCTCGTCGCAGGCGCGCCGCACCCAGAGGCGGAAGTCGGTCGCCACCTGGTCGTTGCGGGAGCGGGCGGTGTGCAGCCTTCCGGCGGCATCGCCGATCAGCGCCTTCAGCCGCACCTCGATATTGGTGTGGATGTCCTCCAGCGCCGCGTCGAACTTGAAATTGCCGGCGTCGATCTCGGCGCGGATCGCCTCCAGCCCCTTGGCGATGGCGGCGCCGTCTTCCTTGCTGATGATGCCGCGGTCGGCGAGCATGGCGGCATGGGCCAGGGAGCCGGCAATATCCTCGCGATAAAGCCTTTTATCCACATCGATCGACGCGTTAATCTCTTGCATCACGGCCGAGGGGCCGGCGGCGAAACGCCCGCCCCACATGCGGGTTACCGCTTCGTCGCCGATCCCCGGATTGTTTGGGGCTGCGGCCGGTTTTTTAGGATTCTGTTGCGTCATGGTCTCGATTTTAACTCGTCTTGCCCTCGGGCGGTTTATCCACCTTTCCGCCTTCGTCGCCATCGCCTTTTGGGGGGCGACGGCCGGCGCGGCGGAACCGCCCAAATTTGCCGGAATCTCCGGCGACTTTAGCCCGATCGACCCGCCGGAGCAAATCGCCGCGCCCAAATTCCAGGACAAAATGGGCCAGCCGGTCGGCCTCGACGACTTCAAGGGCAAGGTCGTGGTCTTGAACTTCTGGGCCACCTGGTGCCCGCCCTGCGTGGCCGAGATGCCGGCCCTGGACCAGCTGCAATCCGACCTCGGCGGCAAGGACTTCGCCGTGGTCGCGGTCTCGACCGATCGCCAAGGCATCAAGAAGTCGGCGCCGTTCTATCGCCGCGCCGGGATCAAGAATCTCAGCCTCTACAACGACACCCGCGGCAGCCTGCAGGAAGCCTTCCAGGCCAGGAGCCTGCCGTTCACCGTCGTGATCGACCGCGAGGGCCGGTTGGTCGGGCGGATCGAAGGCGCCGCGCAATGGGATTCGACGGCGGCCAAGGCGCTGATCGCGCATTACCTGAAGGGGAATGCGTCGTGACGGCATCGCGCCTGCGCATCCTGGTTCCGGTGCTGATCGCGGTCCTGGTCGCGATCGGGGCCGGCGGCACCTGGTATTGGCGGATGTCCGCGCCGCCGCCGCCCAGCGCCCTCGCGGGGGTCGCGCTGCCGGAAGGCTTCAAGCCGGTGGAGCCGCCAATGCAGATGGGCGGCTTCGCCTTCCAGGACGCGGACGGCAACACTGTGCGTCTCGCCGACTTCAAGGGCCGGCCGGTCCTGCTCAACATCTGGGCCAAATGGTGCGCGCCCTGCCTGGCCGAGATGCCGACGCTCAATCAGCTCCAGGCCGATGCCGCGCCGGGCACGCTCGCCGTCGTCGCGGTCGCGGTGGACGAGCCGAACCCCGCGAAGGTGCGCGACTTCCTCGCCAACCGGCGCTGGGATGCGCTGAAGCCCTATCTAGATCCGAAGAACGTCTTTGCGAAAGCCCTGGAGATCAAGGCGATCCCGGTCTCGCTGCTGATCGACAAGAATGGCTTCGCGCTGGTGCGGGTCGATGCGCCGGTCGATTGGTACAGCGCCGAGGCGATCAGCCTCCTGAAGCAGACGATCCTCTAGCGCCGTATAAGGAACCCCGGTGACCATCCTCTTCGAATGCGGGATCGTGCTGCTGCTGATCCTGCTCAACGCCTTCTTCGCGATGTCGGAGCTTGCCATCGTCTCCTCGCGCCGGCCGCGGCTGCAGAAGCTCGCCGAGCGCGGGCACAAGGGCGCGGCGCTGGCGCTGAAGCTCTCCGGGGATCCGGGCCAGTTCCTCTCGGCGGTGCAGATCGGCATCACCTTGATCGGCATCGTCGCCGGCGCCTATTCCGGTGCAACGCTGGCCGAGCCGTTCGCCACTTATCTGCGCGAGACCTTCCCGGTGCTGGGCACCATGGCGGACGATGCGGCGCTGGTGATCGTGGTCTCGATCATCACCTATCTCTCGCTGGTAGTGGGCGAGCTGGTTCCGAAGCGCCTCGCCATGAACCATGCCGAGGGCATCGCCGTGGTGGTCAGCCGGCCGATCGCGCTGCTGGCCAAGATCGGCACGCCGGTGGTCTGGCTGCTGCAGAGCTCGACCGAGCTGCTGGTGCGGCTGCTGGGCGGCCACAAGGAGCGCGAGGGCGTCACCCACGAGGAGGTGAAGACCCTGATCGCCGAAGGCGCCGAGCAGGGCGGGATCGAGGAGTCCGAGCGCCACATGCTGGAAGGCGTGTTCGCGCTCGGCGATCTCTCGGTGAAGGCGATCATGACACCGCGGCCCGACGTTGAATGGCTGTCGAAGCACGATGCCCGCGAGGACGTGCTGCAGACCCTGGCCACCGCCAAGCATTCGCGCCTGCTGCTCTGCGGCGACGAACTCGACGACATCGTCGGCATGGTGCGGATGCGCGACCTGATGAACCAGCTGGCGGCCGGGCAGGCGATCGATCTCGAGGCTGCCTGCGGCCAGGTGCTGAGCATCCACGAAACGACGACGGCGCTGCGCTTGCTGGAGCTGTTCCGCAACGCGCCGTCGCATCTCGCGGTGGTGCTCGACGAGTACGGCTCATTGGAGGGCGTGGTGACGCCGAGCGACGTGCTCTCGGCGGTGACCGGCCAACTCCTGGAATCCAGCGACGAGGCGACCAATGTCGTGAAGCGCGCGGACGGCACCTGGCTGGTGGACGGGCGGGTGCGCGTGATCGATGCCGAGCGCGCGGTCGGCGCCTACGAATGGTCGGGCAAGAACTACACGACGGTGGCCGGCCTGGTGCTGGACCGCCTCGGCCATGTACCGAAGACCGGCGAGAAGGTCACGGTCGGCGCCTTCACCCTGGAGGTCGTGGACATGGACGGCCGTCGCATCGACAAGCTGCTGATCTCGAAATTGCCGGACGAATAGCCCGGACAAACAGACCCGGCCCGAGGGCGTGTCCGTCCATCCGGCTCAATGCGAATGCCGGTGGTGCAGGTCGGGGTAATGCGGGTGGCGGTGGATCAGCCGCGCATGCCGGTGCTTGTGCACATGCGGCTCGGGCGGCGTGCCGGGGGCATGGTCGTGCTGGTGGTGGGCGTCATGCACATGGACATGCTCATGCTCCATCGGCTCGTGAACATGCTCGTGCTGATGCTGCTCGGTCAAATGCAGCCAGAGGCCGATCGCCATCAGCAGGCCGCCGGCGACGAAGGCGAGGCCGATCGGCTCGCCCAGGAACAGGATCGCGACGCCGGCGCCGATGAAGGGCGCCAGTGCGTAATAGGCGCCCGTCCGCGCGGTGCCGAGATGCCGGAGCGCCAGCACGAACAGGGTCAGCGAGACGCCATAGCTGAAGAAGCCGAGCAGGCCGGCGCCCGCGACCGCGGCAAGGCCCGGCACCGGCGCCCCGAGAGTGAAGGCGATCGCGACATTGACGATGCCGGCGGCGAGGCCCTTCACCATGGCGATCTGCATCGGGTCCGCAGCCGAGACCTTGCGGGTGAAGTTGTTGTCGATGGCCCAGGCGAGACAGGCGCCGGCGATCAACAGCGGGCCTGAGCTGAGGCCGACTGAAGCATCCTCCGGCCAGGAGAGCACCAGCGCGCCGGCGACGATCGCGGCCGCGCCGATCAGCAGCCGGCGATCGACATTCTCCTTGAAGACGATCCAGGCGATGCCGAGCGTCAGCACGCTTTCGAGATTGAGCAGCAGCGAGGCCTCGGCAGCCGAGCTTTGCGCCAGTCCGAAGACCAGCAGCACCGGGCCGATGACGCCGCCGGAAAGCACCGCCGCGCCGAACCAGGGCAGGTCGCGGCGGCTCAAGCCCGCTTCGTTGGAGCGCCGGACCAGCCGCACCAAAGCAAGGCCCAAGCCGGAGCCGCAATAGAGCAGGCCGGCCAGCAGCCAGGGCGAGATCTCACCCAGCAAGAGCTTGGCCAAGGGCGCACTGACCCCGAAAAGGGCGGCGGAAAGCAGGGCGTAGAGGATTCCGGTCATCGGGGCAGCCTAATGCATATTTTGCGGCTTTTGACATGGATCATCGTCGCAGCGGTGCCCCTGGCCTAAGCAGGGGTATGGACGACACCACCCACCGCCCGCTGATTCTGATCGTGGATGACGAATTGCTCATCCGCGAGAGCCTGGCCGAGGCCTTGGCGGAAAGCGGCTACGAGACCCTGACCGCGGCCGAGGGCGAGGAGGCGCTGGCGCTCTTCGAGGCGCGCAACGTCGCCGCGATCGTAACCGACATGTATATGGGCGGCTCGGACGGCTTCGTGCTGATCAACGCCTTGCGCAGCCGCGGCGAGACCGTGCCGATCATCGTGATGTCCGGCGGCCAGCCGGAGCTCGCCAGGACCCTCGGCGCCGATGCCACCCTCACCAAGCCGTTCCGCGCACGCCAGCTGGAGAGCCTGCTGGACAGCCTGCTCGACCGCGCCGCGGCCTAGCCCGCCGGCGCGACGAGCTCCATGCCGAGGCGGCTGATCGGCTTGCGGCCGGCGAAACCAGCCGGCTCGAAGAAGCGGAAGCTGATCTGGAATGCCGGGTTGATGCGGCGCAGCGCTTCGCAGAGATAGGCTTCGTTATAGGTCCAGCTCATCGTCGCGGTCTTGGCGTTCTGCTCGGTGCGGTCGAACAGGATCACGGCGCGGGCGCCGGGCGCCAGCAGGTCGGTTATCTTGCGCAGGAAGCCTTCGACTTCGACCGGCGGCACATGCATCAGCACCGAGACGCTGAACACGAAGTCCGGCTGCCATGCCTGGATCGCGGCCAGGCTCTGCGCGGAGATCTGGTCGAACCGCGGCGCCTTCTCGGCGAGCAGCTCCGGATCCAGCCGGTGCAGCCCGTCCTCGAAGAAGCGCCGGGTCACGTCCACGCCCCAGTATTTCTGCGGCGCCAGATGGTCGATGAAATGCATGCCGATGCGCAGGCTGCCGCAGCCGTAATCGACCACCTTGTGCAGCGGCTCGAGACCATAGGTCTTCAGGAAACCGAAGGTGCCGGCGCCGCGCTGCCAGAGATCGAGGTCGGAGTCGCCCGCGCCGCGGGTCGAGTGCGCCGGTCGCTGGCGCTCCTGCAGGCCCAAGGTGGCATGCCCGTCGCCGCGGTCGAGCCGGCGGGCGATACGCTCGGCATAGTAATCGCCATGGCTGCCTTCGGGGTGGCGCAGCTTCCAAACGCGATAGCGCAGGGCGGACTTGCCGCGCTTGGCGAGTGAACGGGTGAGGCCGGTCGGCTGCGCGGCGCCGTTCGGCCACAGGCGCAGATAGACCGAGGCCATGAACAGGGTGAGGCCGACGAAATAGAGCGTCAGATAGACGAACTCCGAGAAATCGACCATCTCGCCGATGGTGATGCGGCCGATCGGCGCCAGGTTGTCGTCGAAGAGATCGAGCCCGGTCGACAGCGTCTGGGCGATGAAGCCGCCGACCAGCAGCTGGAACGGCAGCGCGGCCACGCGCTCGGCGCGCAAGGCTGCCAGCAGCGCACAGGGCAGCACGAACCAGAGACAGAGATCGTCGATGTCCTCGATGCCGAGCATGGTCTCGATCCGGTCCATCGCCGCCTCGTAGGGCGAAATGACGGCCAGCGCCAGGAACAGCACCAGCACCGCGATCCAGGCAAAGCGGGCCAGCCGCGGCGCGACGCCGAGATAGAGGCGATGCGCGGCCAGGATCGCCATCAGCGTGGCGATGAAGGCATTGATGTGGTCGAGATACCAATTGTCGGTCGCGGCTTTGCTCCACAGCACGGAGGCCGAGAGCACGCTGGTGGCGACGACCACCACCGTCATGAGCTCGACGGTAATCGAGGGATTGGGGAAGAAGGCGGCACGCTTCATATTAAACCGGGTGGCCGGGAACGGAGCGGACGACGCTATACCCGGCCCTGCGGGATGGCCAGCATCCTGGGGTTGATGCGGGCAAACCGTGATCACGCGCACCTTCCTGTCGATTTCTGGGTTCGCCGAGCGAGCCGCCCGGCGTTGGGCGGATTCGGGCCCCATCGCGGGGATACTTCGGGACCCGCCCGGCCTTTCATTGCAATGCTGTCAGTGGTGAAGCTGAAGATCGGGATCGTGGCGACCGCCGTCGTCCTGCCGATGCTGGCCGGCGGTTGCGAATATCTGAAGAAGCCGGAAGCGACGCGTTTCGACGCGGTCGATGGCGGCTTCGAGTTTCGCGCCATCGCCGATGCCGCCTATCCCGAGGACAGCGCCAACGGCGAGTCCTGGCGGATGCGGTGGCTGGAGCAGCGGCTGCAGCAGACCGCAACCTGTCCTAACGGCTATGAGATCACATCGCGTAAGCCGGTGTTGTTATCGACCGGCGCGTTGGGCAGCATCTATGACGTCTACTACGAGGGTCGCTGCGCTTGAAACGAAGAAACCGGACAAACGGACAAGCCCTGGAGGCATGTCCGTCCGTCCGGCTGCGGGATCGTTCTAGCGCCGGCGAGCGTCGCCGGACTTGAGGTCCTCGGCGCTGCGCTCGGTTTGTGAGCCTTCGGCGAAGCCGCGCGGATTGCCGGCCTCTCCGCCTTGGTGCGAAGTCATTTCGAGCTCGCGCTCGGCCTGTGCCCAATGCTGGGCATCCTTGCCTTCCGGCTTGCCCTCGTCTTCCCAGATCCGCAGCGCGCGCTTGCGGATCTCTTCTTCGCGGTTCCAGTCCATCCATTACTCCTGTCGATCAGGCCGCCTGGCTGACCGGCTCGCCGTGCTCCAGCTCGGTGCCCTTGAAGGAGCGGGTCTGCGGGGTCGGCAGGCCGGACTTGAACTCCTCCATCAGCTCTTCCTTGCGAGCCATGAGCTGCTCGCCCAGTGCGTCCATGTCCAGGCCGGCTTCCTTCGCCTCGGCGAACAGGCCTTCGGCGCGCTTCTCCTCTTCCTTGACGTGGTGCTTGATCATCTCGGAGAGCACCTTGACCTTGGCGTCGTAGAACTCGTCGTCCGGCCCGCCAGCGAGGATTTCCGCGATCAGCACCTTGGCGGAGTCGTGCTCGACATAGGCTTCCTGCACGAGGTTCGCGTCCTCGACCTTGCCGGTGCAGGCCGGATAAAAGATCTCCTCCTCGATCTGCGCATGGATCATCAATTCCATGCAGATCTGCTCGGCGATCTTCTGCTTGTTGCTGCGCGCGGATTCGAACTTCTCGAACAGCTCCTCGACCTTGCGGTGGTCGGCTTTGAGAAGAGCGACTGCGTCCATGTCCTTGCTGCTTGCCATCTATCTTTTCTCCCGGTTTAGGCGCAATGCCTGGCGTCGAACCAACCGAGACTCCCGGTGCTGGTTCCAGCGCGAGTGCCGCGCTATTTCGGATCGCGTTCCAGCTTCAGCAGCGCCTCTTTTGCTGCTTCGAGCTCGGCCTCCAGCTCGGCCAGCAGCGCCTTGGCGGCTTCGCCTTTCTCCGAACTGCCGACCTTGGTGCCGGCGTCGGACGGCACCGTCATCAGCGCGTAGCGGCGGGTCTGCCGGTCGAACTTCTCCTCGGCTTCGCGCACGCGCCGGCGCGCCGCTTCGATCGCGTGTACATCGGTCATTGAAATCCCCGCCCGAACCAGAACGGAAAGGGCAACACCTTGGGAGCCGAACCGATCCCACCGGATCCGTGCCGGTAAGTCGGGTTCAAACCCCGCCTAAGCCGCGCGAGCGCGGGTGGGCGCAAGGGGAGACCGGCGTGGTGCGTGACGCTTCACCGCGTGCCGCTTACTTGGGCAGCCGATGAATCGGGCGAGCACCAGTGCCACTGGCAGCTGCAGCAGCAGCCAGATCGTCAAACAGACGGCAAGCATGGTTTTGTCCGTTTCGTTGGGGCCTGTGAGGCGGGGCCTTGCGGAATCGACCCATCACGTGAGCTTGGGTTCCCAAGAATGTGTCCGGATTGCGGCAAATTCACAAAACCCACGGATTTCCGGCATCCCATTCATATTGCCAGTTTTCGGAGCAACCAATAGTCTGGCGGCGTGGGTTGCATTTCGCCCGCAGATGTCACCTCCGATCACAGGGGCAGTCTTTGAGCCGGGAGCGCTATCTCGCCGCCTGGGCCGCCCATATGCGCGGCGAGCACGAAGCCGCCGCGGAGATGATCCGGGTGCTGGCCGAGGAGGGCTTCGCGCCGGCGCAGGAGACCCTCGGCAATCTCTACAAGAACGGCGAGGGCGTGCCGGTCGACCTCGCCCAATCCTTCCGCTGGACCCTGAAGGCGGCGGAGCAGGGGCTCGGCAATGCCCAGCTCACGCTGGGCTCGATGTTCCAGTTCAGCATCGGCGTGCGGCAGGACCTGGGGCAGGCCGAGCATTGGTACACGCTGGCCGGCGCGGCGACCGAGGGCGCGGCGGAACGCCTGGCCCAGCTCCGCACCATCCGCCCGCTGCTACCGTTCCTGCTGCAGCTCGCCCATGCCGATCTCTTCGTGCTCGAAGCCGGCGTCATCCGCACGGGGGAAGAGCTCCGCACCAAGGCCGGCAGCGCGGCCGAGAGCCTGTGCGCCGCGCTGGTGGCGGCCGGCTGGATGGAGTGGGCCTTCGGCGCCGATCCGGCGCCGCCCGGCGGCGGCGCGGTCTTCCGCATGACCGAGCCCGGACGCCCCGGCATCCTGCTGGCGCTGGAGACCCTGCGGGTCGCGCCGGAATGGCTGGCGCCGCGCGAGGTCGCGCCGGAGCCGCCCGCGATCGAGCCCTCGGGCGACGACTATCAGCGGCGCGCGACCGCGCATATCCTGGCCAAGGATTCGACGCGCGCCTTCGCGGCGCATCAGGCGCGCGACTTCAGCACCGCGCTGCCGATCTTCCGGGCGCTGGCGGAGCAGGGCATCGCCCCAATGCAGTTCAGCCTGGCGGCGATGCTGTCGCGGGGCGAGGGCGTCGCCGCCGACGACCAACTGGCACTTGCCTGGTACGAGAAGGCGGCAGCGCAGGGCCTGGAGGCGGCGCAGCACAATGCCGGGCTGTTCCGGCTCTACGGCCGCGGCGGCCGGCAGAATCTCGAGGCGGCGGAGGCCTGGTTGCGCCAAGCCGTGGCACAGAATGCGTCGCTCGCCGGCAACGACCTCGCACTCCTGCTCGCGGCCAAGCCGATGCTGCGGATGATCAACGAGCTCACCCGCGGCGATCTTGCGACCCTCGAGGCGGTCGCGCGCATCCCGGCCGACACCACGGTGATCGAGGGCAACCCGAAACACGCGCTCTATCTCGAGATGGAGAAGCAGGGCTGGATGAAGCGGAAGACCCCGCCCGAGCGCTGGGGCCTGCCCGATGCCCGGCTGTTCCAGACCACCGATCTCGGCTGTATCGCAATTCCCAAGGTGATGGCGATCCACGCGGCCTGGCCGGGCCGCATGGAGCCGAAAGCGGCCGAACGTCAGCGCGGCGAGAGGGAGGTATCGGCGCCCAGGACTGATCTCGCCCGGACAGACCGGGACCAGACCCCGGAAGCGGCGCCGTCCGTCCGCGCCGTGCTGGAGCGGGTCCGGCAGGAGATCGAGCGCGGCAGCGACGACGACGTCTCGCCGCTGCGCCGGATCGGCACGCCGGTCCTGGTGTTTGCGGTGCTGCTGTTCGCGGTGCTGGGTATCATCGCCCTGTTCAACTTGGGCCCGACCGGCTGGCCCGGGCGCACCAGCGTGCTCTGCTGCGAGCCCGGCAAGGAAACGCCCTGAGGTCGCAGCACGCTCTATGCGTTCTTCGGCGGTGCCTTGCTCGGCGGTGCCTCCGGCATGCCGGGCAGGTTCGCAGTGCGCGTCAGCAGCTCGTGCGAGCGCGCCACCGCGGCGAAGCTGCCCGTGACCAGGTCGGCATAGCTCTTACCCGCGCTACGCGCCGGCCGCGGCCGCTTGGCCGGGCCGTCGCGGGAATGCTCGAGCGGCTTGACAGCCATGGTGCCCTCCCTTGCTGGAGGGCGAGATCCCGAATGGAATCGTGTCGCGTGAAATTGAGACTCGCCACCGGCGCGCCCTCCGTTTTGAACGGGAGCGCGGGACACCTCACAGGCAGTGCCGCAGTCTCTCAGGCGTCGACATGTCCAGGGTGGAAGCCGACGCTGCGGTATTAACCCACGATCGCGGTCTTAGTTCAAGTCTCGAGCGAATCCGGCGGCGCTGGGGTCCCGCAACGCCCAGGGGGCGCAAGGGAACGCAGGCGCCATCGCGGCGGTTGGTCTCTGATTAGGATTCTCTACAACTTTTCGCAGCCAGCCTCCTGAGCATCATGTCCCTCGATCCCGGCGGCGCGTCCGCCGCCCAGCCCCGCGACCTTCAGCCACCCACCATCCTGGTCGTCGATGACGAAGCCATGGTCCGCATGGACATCTGCGCGGCCCTGGCGGACCGGGGCTATCGCTGCATCGACGTCGCCGACGGCGCGGAAGCGCTGGCGCGTTTCGACGCGCTCGCGCCGGCGCTGGTGGTGACCGACATTTACATGACGGAGACCGACGGGCTCGAGGTGATCCGGCAGCTGCGCCGGCAGCGCATCGAGACGCCGATCCTCGCCATCTCCGGCGCCGACCATAAATACGACGTGCTGGCGATCGCAAAGCGGCTGGGCGCCAACGCCACGCTGGAGAAGCCCTTCGTCGTCGAGGAGGTCGTGCGCGTGGTGGATGCGCTGCTCGGGGGCGCGGGTTAGAGCCGGACTCACCCCCACGCGCTCAGGCAGAAAGCTTGGCGTCCCGCAGCGACCAGGGGATGAGCTCGGCCGAGGTCAGGTTGAAGTCGAAGTAATCCTCGATGCAGAGGAACTGCCCGACCGCGGCGCCGCCGGCGGTGACCGGGAAGATCCCGAACTCGAAGATGAAAGTGCCGCCCGACAGCGTCCGCTCGGTGATCTCGCCGAGGATCGGCACGCGCTGCTCGAAGGCGGTCACGAAGTAGTCCTGCCACGGCGTGTCGGTGGCGCCGTCGATGAGCTCGTCGAGATAGCGGCCGGTGAAGTCGATGTTGAGCACGTCGGCGACCTTGGTGCCGACCAGGCGATAGCGGATGCGGAAGGGATCGCGCTCCACTTCCGCAATGATCAGGTTGGGCAGCAGCCGGGCGAAGCGGGTCGGGTCGAAGTCGCGGCGATCGGGAATGCGCCCGGCGCCATCGAGTGCGGCGCGCCACCAGTCATGCAACGACTTGACCTTGTCGGATGCGAGTTCGTCCACGCTGTTGCGGAGCGGCACGGCGATCCCCCGGTGCTTCAGGCGGCGGCGTCGAAATCTTGCCGCTGGAGATCGATCGTCGCCATGCTGTGGCTGAGCCGCGCCAGCGCGCGCCGGCAGGCGCGCTCGATCGCGGGCTCGTTGGCGGCGACGTTCTGCACCGGCCCGATCGCGCCCGGCTGCGGCGCGAGGCAGTTGGCGGCGAGCTGGGTGGAGAGCCGGAAGGAAAGCGGCCGGCCGCGATAGGTGGCGAGCTTCACGAAACTGCCGGCCCACTGGAAGCCGTGCGCGAAGGCGACGTCCGTGGGAGAGTTCGGCGTGGGGCGGTGGTCCGAAGGGTGATCCATGGTGACGGGTCTGCCTTTCCCGAGCAATCTAGCCGGACCAGCCTTAAATCCTAGTCAGGGCTTCTGCCTAGACCTGGATCAGTTGCGCGGTGTGTGCCGCTGCGTTATCGGGTCTGTCCCGAATTAGCGCCGCACCGACTGAAGCCGTC
Organism: Dongia sp.; assembly: GCF_041905885.1. Taxonomy (NCBI): domain Bacteria; kingdom Pseudomonadati; phylum Pseudomonadota; class Alphaproteobacteria; order Rhodospirillales; family Dongiaceae; genus Dongia; species Dongia sp. Next base: position 122,617 of record NZ_JAYRKD010000003.1, read on the forward strand.
GGCGGCGCAAGCAAAGAGCGCCGACCCGCTGGGGCCGGCGCTCTCTTCCTCGCGTGCGGAGGCTCGGCGAGGTGGCGCGGTCTCAGTCCCGGCCGCCGGCGGGGGTTCCGGGCTGGCCGGGCCGGCCTTCATCCGGCCGGCCGGTGCCGGGCTTGCCGGTCTGGTCCGGATTGTCCTGGCCCGGATTGCCCTGGCCCGGATTGCCATGACCCGGATTGCCATGACCGGGGTTGCCCTGGCCCGGATTTCCCTCGTTCGGCTGCCGCTGCGGCTGGTTCGGATTCTGTTGCTGTCCCATGTCACTCTCGCTTTCTGCGCCTGTTGAGTGACAGTCAACGTCGCCCGCCGCGGCCGTTCCGCGCGCGGGATGCGATAAGGGCCGGCAACGTCTCTCGGGGCCGGAACTCCAAGATTTCTACCTTCGCTGCGGGCGGCTGGTATGTTCGTCGCTTCGCAGACGTCCGCCGATTCTTATGGAAGACAGTTTCAGATACCGGGGGTTCGATATCTCGGTCAGCGCCCGTCGGCTGTTGAACGGCCGCTACCGCACCCAGCACGTCGTCGTGCCGATGACCGACGAAGCTTTCCTCGCCGCGGGCGGCGTGCCGCGGCTGGCTTCCGCCATGGAGGTGCCGGGCAGGGGGACCGACCCCAAGGCGCAGGCGCTGCAATTCACCATCGCGGCCGCGAAGGCCTTCGTGGAAGAGCTCTACAAGACCAAGCTCTGAGCCACCCGGACAAGACGGACGGTGAGCGCGCCCGCCGGCGCCGTTCCAAATCACCCGCGGTTTCTCGTTACGACGGAAAGACCGTGCGCTGCGCCGGTTGGTTGAGCAGCCACGGCTTGGCGCGAACAGGCTCGCATGCAGCAACCCGATCCCGCTCTTTGCAACCCGGCGCCGCGCGGCGCCGGCGACCAGGCCCCCGGCATCCCGGCCGGCCGCAGGCTGCGGACGCGCACCTGGCTGCTGTTTTCCATCGCCATGACGACCATGGCGCTGATCGCGGTGATCAGCCTGTGAAGGCGCGCGTGAAAGCAGTCAGGCCAGATTGAAGGACCCTCCTCGGACAGACTGGACATCCCCCTAAGGGGTGTCCGTCTGTCCGGGTGTCCGGCTTTTAGGAGAGTCCGTCGGGCCTGATCGAGAGGGATCTAATCGTGGTTCGGGTGGGGTTGGGGCTTGCCGATCCGGCGGCGACTCCACCGCCAATGTCGATCCTCGCCTATGACCCGGGCACCACGACCCAGCCGTGCTGGTGCTCGCCGTAGACCGCCTGCTCCGGTGCCGGGAAGCTGGGGTCGGCGAAGGCACCGACGGCGACCGCGATCATGCCGGGCAGGCGATGGGCTTCCCAGAAGACCGTGGAACCGCAGGTCGGGCAGAAACGGAAGCTGACGGCCTGGCCGCTGTCTGAGGGACGGGTGTAGGTCTGGGTCGCGCCGCGCGCGGTGACCGCTGCGGCGGGGAAGAAGGCGCCGATACCGTAGGTGCTGCCCGTGCGCTTCTGGCATTCAAGGCAATGGCAGAGCGAGACCTTGGCGGGCTCGCCGGTGCAGATGACGGAAAGGCCGCCGCAGGAACAGGTCGCCGTCCGGGTCTTCGCCGGCGCCACCTGCACCACGCTCAGCGCGTCGGCGTCGGGGTCTCGGTGCTGTAGTCGTAGAAGCCGCGCTTGGTCTTCTTGCCGAGCCAGCCGGCTTCGACATACTTCACCAGCAGCGGGCAGGGGCGGTACTTGCTGTCCGCCAGGCCGTCATAGAGCACCTGCATCACCGAGAGGCAGACGTCGAGGCCGATGAAATCGGCGAGCTCGAGCGGGCCCATCGGGTGGTTGGCGCCGAGCCGCATCGCGGTGTCGATCGAGTCCACCGAGCCGACGCCCTCGTAGAGCGTGTAGATCGCCTCGTTGATCATCGGCAGCAGGATGCGGTTGACGATGAAGGCCGGGAAATCTTCCGCCGTCGCCGTGGTCTTGCCGAGGCGTTCGGCCAGGCCCTTCGCCGCGGTGAAGGTCTCGTCGTCGGTGGCGAGGCCGCGGATCAGCTCCACGAGCTGCATCACCGGCACCGGGTTCATGAAATGGATGCCGATGAACTTCGACGGCCGGTCGGTCGCCGCACCCAGCCGCGTGATCGAGATCGAGGAGGTGTTGGAGGCGATCATCGCGCTCGGCTTCAAGAGCGGCGAGACCGTCTTCATGATCTCCTTCTTGATCTCTTCCTTCTCGGTCGCCGCCTCGATGACGATGTCGCAGTTCTTCAGCGCGTCGTATTTCAGCGAGGTGGTGATCCGCTTCAGCGCGGCGTCGCGGTCGGCATCGGTGATCAGCTGGCGCTTGATCTGCCGGTCCATGTTGTGGTGGATCGTGTCGAGTGCTTTCGCGAGCTGCTTCTCGTTGATGTCAACGAGCGTCACGTCCATCTTGGCCAGCGCGCAAACATGGGCGATGCCGTTGCCCATGGCGCCCGCGCCGATCACACCAACCGTCTCGATCATACTTTCAGCCTTTCAAAGCCCGGCGCGTTCCCCGAGACTACTTCTTCTCGAGCGCCTGGGTGAGTTCCGGGACCGCCTGGAACAGGTCGGCCACCAATCCGTAATCCGCCACCTGGAAGATCGGCGCGTCCTCGTCCTTGTTGATGGCGACGATGACCTTGCTGTCCTTCATGCCGGCCAGATGCTGGATTGCGCCCGAGATGCCGACCGCGATGTAGAGGTCGGGGGCGACGATCTTGCCGGTCTGGCCGACCTGGTAGTCGTTGGGCACGAAGCCGGCATCGACCGCGGCGCGCGATGCGCCGACCGCGGCATTAAGCTTGTCGGCCACCGCTTCCAGCAGCTTGAAGTTCTCGCCGTTCTGCATGCCGCGGCCGCCGGAGACGACGACCCGGGCCGAGGTCAGCTCCGGACGCTCGGTCTTCTGCACTTCCTGGCCGACGAACTTGGAGAGGCCCGCATCGCCACCGCCCGAAGCGGCTTCGATCGCGGCCGAGCCGCCCTCGGCCGGGGCGAGGTCGAAGGCCGTGGCGCGAACGGTGATGACCTTGATCTTGTCCGAGGACTGGACGGTGGTCATCGCGTTGCCGGCATAGGTCGGGCGCACGAAGGTATCGGCGCTCTCGACCCCGGAGATTTCCGAGATCTGCTGCACGTCCAGCAAGGCGGCTGCGCGCGGCATGAAATTCTTGCCGTTGACCGTCGCCGCGGCGAGGACATGGCTGTAGTTCGGCGCGAGGGCGACGATCAGCTTCGCCACGTTCTCGGCCAGTTGATGCGCATAGGCTGCGTCATCGGCCTTCAGCACCTTGGCAACGCCGGCGACCTTCGCGGCGGCCGCTGCGGCACCGTCCACGCCCTGGCCGGCGACCAGAATATGAATATCGCCGCCGATCTTCTTGGCCGCGGTCACCGTGTGCAGGGTCGCGGGCTTCAGGGTCGCGTTGTCATGCTCGGCAATGATCAGAACACTCATGGATCTTCATCCCAGGGAGAGATTTTATCGGGGAAGCTCAGATGACCTTGGCTTCGTTGCGCAGCTTCTCGACCAGCTCGGCCGCCGACTTCACCTTGACGCCGGCGGAGCGCTTGGCGGGCTCGACGACCTTCAGGGTCTTCAGGCGCGGCGCCGGATCGACCCCCAGCGCTTCCGGAGTCAGCGCCTCGATCGGCTTCTTCTTCGCCTTCATGATGTTCGGCAGCGACGCGTAGCGCGGCTCATTCAAGCGCAGATCCGTCGTCATGACGAAGGGCATCTTCACCTGCACGGTCTCCAGGCCGCCATCAACCTCGCGGGTCACGTTGGCGGTGTTGTCGCCGTTGATGACGAGCTTCGAGGCATAGGTCGCCTGCGGCCAGCCCAAGAGGGCCGAGAGCATCTGGCCGGTCTGGTTGCTGTCGTCGTCGATCGCCTGCTTGCCGAGGATGGCGAGGCCGGGCTGTTCCTTGTCCACGACGGCTTTCAGCAGCTTCGCCACCGCCAGCGGCTGCAACTCGACATCGGTCTGCACATGGATGCCGCGGTCTGCCCCCATGGCCAGCGCGGTGCGGATCGTCTCCGTGCATTGCGCGCCGCCCAGCGACACCGCGACGATCTCGGTCACCTTGCCGGCCTCTTTCAGGCGCACGGCTTCCTCGACCGCGATCTCGCAGAAGGGATTCATCGACATCTTGACGTTCTGGGTCTCGACGCCGGTGCCGTCCGCTTTCACGCGCACCTTCACGTTGGCGTCGACCACCCGCTTAACCGCGACCAGGACTTTCATCTTGCTGCTCGGATCTCACGAAGGGGGTCATTTTCCGCGGCGGCTCAAGGCCTGCCCGCTTTTTTCGCGGTTGCACAATATTGATGCGACAGACACGTGTCAACGTGGCCACAGGGGGCTTTCCGGGGCCTGAAAGGCCCGGTTTAAGCGGCTGATTTGCCTCTCGAATTGGTCAGATGACGAGATTCGCCGTGACCGACACTTCGACCGACATCTGGACCAGGAGGGTGGTGGTCTGGACGGCGGAGACGCTGCCCACCCCGACTCCGCCGCGCTCAGACTTTGCCCGGCTTCGCAGAGGGCGCTGTCCAGGTCCTGCGCCGCTTCCTGCAGCGGGCGGAAGAACGGATGATCGTCCTCCTGCGGCCGCCGGCGGTTGCGCGCGGCCTGCGACGCAAAAGCGATCAGGCCCTTGGCCTGTGCGATCGCCGCATGCGCCTCGTCGCGGGCTACCGGTTGGCGCCGGGCTGCCAGAGCACGTCGTCCTTGCCCCAGTCGTTGGCGGCCCGGGCGGCGACGAAGAGGTGATCGGAGAGACGATTGGCGTAGCGGATTGCCGCGGGATTCACGGGTTCTCGTTCGCTGAGCGCGGTCATCTCGCGCTCGGCGCGGCGGACGATGGTGCGGGCCTGGTGCAGATAGGCCGCGGCCGGCGAGCCGCCGGGGAGGACGAAGGAGTTCAAGGGCTGCAGCTTGGCGTTCATCGCGTCGATCTCGCGTTCCAGCCGCTCGACCTGGGCCTCGACAATGCGCAGGCCTTCCTGGTTCTCGATATCCGGCCGGCAGAGATCGGCGCCGAGGTCGAAGAGATCGTTCTGGATCCGTGAAAGCATGGCATCCAGCTCGCCTTCTGCATGCAGTCTTGCGATGCCGATCACGGCATTGGCCTCATCGACCGTGCCATAGGCGGCGACGCGCGGGTCGTGCTTGGACACGCGCTTGCCGGTGCCGAGCGAGGTCGTGCCCTTGTCGCCGCCCTTGGTGTAGATGCGGGTGAGCTGGACCATGCGGGCCGTCAGCGCGTCAGCAGGCCGAGCACGAAACAGCCGATCGCGAGACCCTGGAAGATCACGCGGTAGCGCATCAGCTTGTTGCCGTATTTCTCGTTGAAGGCGCCGCCCTTGCCCATGCCGACCACGCCGGTCAGCAGGGTGCCGAGGGTAGCGATGGCGAACAGCCCGCCGAGGGCGAAGAAGAATATGCTCATGGGCCGGCACTATAGCGGCCTCGATCTTCGCCCGCTAGATTGCTGCGGTTCAAACCGTGGGGCCAATGATGCGCAAACTCCGACTGCCGATGGGCGACGAGATTCCGGTGCTGGGCCAGGGCACCTGGCGCATGGGCGAGCAGGCCTCGAAGCGCGGTGACGAGGTGAGGGCGCTGCAGCTCGGCCTCGAGCTCGGCATGAACCTGATCGACACCGCGGAGATGTATGCCGAGGGCAAGTCGGAGGAGGTGGTTGCCGAGGCCATCGCCGGCAAGCGCGACCAGGTCTTTCTGGTGACCAAGGTGCTGCCCTCGAATGCCGCTCGCAAGGCCGTGGTGCAGGCGGCCGAGCGTTCCCTGAAGCGGCTGAAGACCGATCGCATCGACCTCTATCTGCTGCATTGGCGCGGCGGCGTGCCGCTGGCCGAGACCCTGGCGGGGTTCATGGACTTGCAGCAGGCCGGCAAGACCCGCGGCTTCGGGGTCAGCAATTTCGACGTCAACGACATGAAGGAATGGCTGGCGCTCACCGCCGGTATCGCGGGCGGCGCCAAGGCCACGCAGACCAACCAGGTCCTCTACAACGTCGGCACAAGGGGCATCGATTTCGACCTGTTGCCGTTCCAGGCCAAAGCCGGGATTCCCGTCATGGCCTATTCGCCGCTGGCCCAGGGGCGGCTGCCGAAATCCGCGGCTCTGAAAGGCGTGGCGGCACGGCATCATGTGACTGTCGGGCAGGTGATGCTGGCCTGGTGCCTGCGGTCGAAATCCGTCTTCGCGGTGCCGAAGACCAGCCGCCTGGAGGGCGTGCGGGAGAATGCCGCAGCCGGCGATCTCAAGTTAACGGAACAGGACCTGGCGGAAATCGACCGCGACTTTCCGCCGCCGGCCCGGGCGAAGCCCTTGGAAATGCTGTAATCCCGTCCCGGCGACCGCGACCGCCGTTGCCGTCTGTTACGATTTCGTCAGCCGGCTGAGCCACAGATGACAGGCGAAGCGGCCTATATTATCGACCCGGGCAGGGCGATTCGGGTCGCTGCCGCCTTGGATCAATTTTGAGTCAGACCGCCGAGATGTTGTATTTATCAGCCGGGGCTTTTGGTGCGGATGCCAAGGGGGTTGCGGTCGTGACGGCAGGGTTCTGTCGGTCCATTGGATTCGGTGAGGAGCGTCGTTGATATGACGGCTCTGGTTACCGGCGCCTCGGGTTTCGTCGGCTCCGCCGTGGTCCGCGCCCTGCTGCAGCGGGGCCAGACGGTGCGCGCCTTCGTCCGTCCCTCCAGCGACCGCCGCAATTTCGAGAACATCAAGGTCGATATCGAGGTCGGCGACCTGCGCGACCGCGCCTCGCTCGACCGGGCGATGCAGGGCTGCGACACCGTCTTCCACGTCGCCGCCGACTACCGGCTCTGGGTGCCGCAGCCCGACGAGATGTTCAGCGCCAATGTCGACGGCACGCGCAACGTGATGGAGGCGGCCGGCAATGCCGGCGTGAAGCGCATCGTCTACACCAGCAGCGTCGCGACTTTGGGCCTGCCGCAGAGCGACCATGTGCCGGCCAACGAGCAGACGCCGGTCCGCGAAGGCGACATCATCAGCCCCTACAAGCAATCGAAATACGCGGCCGAAGCCCTGGTGAAGAAGATGGTGTCGGAGCAGGGCCTCCCGGCCATCATCGTCCATCCCTCGACGCCGATCGGCCCCCGGGACGTGAAGCCGACGCCGACCGGCAAGATCGTGGTCGAGGCCGCCAAGGGGCGGATGCCGGCCTTCGTCGATACCGGGTTGAACATCGTTCACGTCGATGACGTGGCGGAGGGTCATCTGCTCGCGATGGAGCGGGGCGCCATCGGCGGGCAGTACATCCTCGGCGCCGAGAACTTGACCCTGGCCGAGATCCTGGCCGCGGTCGCCGAGATCGTGCACCGCCCGGCGCCGAAATGGCGGCTGCCGCATGACGTGGTGATGCCGATCGCCTTCCTGGCGGAGCTCTGGGCGCGCTTGACCGGCCGCGAGCCCTTCGTGACGCAAGACGGCGTGCGGCTGGCGCGCAAGCACATGTTCTTCTCCAGCGATCACGCGATCCAGGCGCTGGGCTACCAGCCGCGCCCGGCCAAGGTCGCGATCGCCGACGCCGTCACCTGGTTCAACCAGCACGGCTACATCTGAGTTCGGGGACAGGGGCAAACCGCATTGCGTCTTCGCGTCATCATCGGCGCCGCGCTCGGCATTGCGGCCTGCGTCTTCGTCTTCTCGCGCCACGACTGGGATGAGATCTGGCAAGCGGTGGCGCTGCTCGGCTGGGGCCTCGCCGCGATCATCCTCTGGCGCTTCGTCTCGATCATCGTCGCCGGCGCTTCCTGGCGCCTGCTCTACGCGCCCGGCGCGCGGCCGCGCTTCGGATTCACCGTCATCGCCCGCTGGGTCAGCGAGAGCGTCAACGGCCTGCTCCCCGTGGCGCAGGTCGGCGGCGAGCTCGCCCGCGCGCGCCTGGCGTTTCACGCCTTGAAGCGCGCAGGCAAACCATCGAGTGGGTTGGATTCGGCAGCGACGGTGATCGTCGACATGACCCTGGCGCTGGTCGCGCAGGCGGCGTTCGCCTTACCCGGCCTCTGGCATCTCTGGCAGTTGAACGAGGGCGCCATCGCCCGGATCGTCGGCGGCGTCGCGGTCTCGATCCTGCCGCTGGTGCTGCTGATCGCCGCCCAGCACCAAGGCGCGATCAAGGGCGGTACCGCCCTGGCCGCGCGCTTCGGCCTTGCGCGCCTGGTCGCCGACGAAGCCCAAGAGCATCCGCTCTGGACCCGGCTGGCGGCGCTCTACCGCCGCCTTTCTCTGGCGGCGGCGGTCACCGGCGGGCATCTGGTCGCCTGGAGTTGCCGCGCCGGTGAGACCTACATCGCGCTCCACCTGATGGGGCAGGATATCGGCCTGCTCGACGCGGTGATGATCGAAGGCCTGCTCAACGCCGCGCGCACCGCTGGCTTCCTGCTGCCGGCCGGCCTCGGCATCCAGGAAGGCGCCTTGCTGCTGCTCTGCGGCTGGGCCGGCATCCCGGGTCCGGTCGCGCTGGCCTTGGCGCTGGTGAAGCGCGCGCGCGAGCTCGGCGTCGGACTGCCGGGCCTGGTCGCCTGGGCGGTGCTGGAGCGCCCGAAGATGCGGCGGCACCATCACGCGCGGTGAGCGTATTCCTGCGCGGAAACAGCGAGCAAGCGGAGCAGTCAAACTCCACCCCAACCCGCTCCCATCTTGGGGGCGGGGGACGGATAGGAACGTCACTTTCAACAGCTTCTTCATAAGAGTCCCTTCCCCCAAGATGGGGGAAGGCTATAGGAAGGGGGTTGACGCTTCCGCAAACTCAGCGCGTCGCCGTCAGGAAGTGCGCGCCAGCCGTTTCAGCGTCTTCCATTCGTTCATCAGCGAGCGGGCCGACTTGCGGACGCTCGGCTGGGCCAGGGCGCGGGCGGCCTTGTCGATGCGGCCGCGCTTGGTGTGGCCGATCGCATCGCCGATCGCCACCGGCAGGTTGAGGAACACGCTGCTGTCGCGATAGCAGACCGACATGCACTTGGTGCAGCCGTCGCGCACGAACTCGACGTGCTGGAACTCCTCGATCGTGCCCATCGGCTCGTGCCAGAAGTCGCAGCGGTAAATGTTGAAGTTCACGTCGAGCGCAAAATACTTGTAGCCGCCGTAGCACTCGAACTGCTGCTTCTCCTTCTTCAGGAAGCGCACCATCTCGCTGAGCGATTCCGACGGGTTGAGGATCCCGAACTTCTCCTTCTTCGAGCGCAGGATCTCCAGCACGTCGGCCAGCTCCAGATCGGAGAAGTCGATCAGCGAGGAGGAGGAGAACACCAGCGAACCGGAATTGAGCTCCTTCTTCGGATAGGTGAAGGTCACTGTCGAGAAGCCGAGCTCGTCCAGGCTCGCGAACAGGCTCTCGAAATCGTCGCCGATCAGCCGGTTAATGGTGCAAGAAGCGACGGTCTTGATGCCGAGTTCCTTCAGGAGCGCGTTGCCCGCCTTGATCTTCTCGAACACGCCGGGCAGGCCGCGGTTCTTCTCGTGCTCCTCGGCTTCCGGGGAGTCGATCGAGATGAACAGCGTCTTCAGCCCGGCTTCGGCGAGATCGCGCATGTTCTTCTCGGTCAGCGCCGAGCCGTTGGTCACCATTGCCGGGCGCATGCCACGGTAGGCGACCGCGGCAATCATCTCGCACATCTTCGGGTGCAGCATCGGCTCGCCGCCGGAGAAGGTGATGTAGCGGATGCCGCGGGCATGCAGGATGTCGAGCGCGCGGCTCAGGCGCTCGGGGTCCAGCCACTTCTTCTCGGTGACGAAATCCTTGTCCTTGGCGTAGTTGCAAAAATCGCAGGTCGCGTTGCAGACGTTGGTGACCGCGATATTGCAGCAGCTGGGGCCGCCGATCGGGAGCAGGCGAAGAACGTCAACTGCTTGCCCAACGGCGCGCATGATCGACATGACGGACCTTTCCATTCAGCGCCGCCTCATGCCAGGCGGCCAGCAAATCCCGTTCCAGGACCTCGCTCCAGTCCGGCCATTCCCGCTCGATCCACTGGCGGGCGTTGCGGCCGATCTCCCGGCGCCGAGTCTCCTCCACGACCAGCGGCGCGATCGCCCTGGCCCAGATCCCGGCATCCATCTCGTTGAGGACGATGCCGTCTTCACCAGAGCGGGCGACGAACTGGCCGCCGCCGTGATCGGCCGCCACGACAACCGGCAGGCCGCTGGCTTTTGCTTCCAGCACCACGTTGGGCGAAACCTCGGTCGTGGAGGGGAAGACAAATACATCGGCGCTCGCATAAATCCAGGCCAATTCACTCTGCGGCAGGTTGCCGGAGAGGGTCGCCCGCTCGCCCAGCAGCGCCCCGATCGCGGCCCGCTCGTGGCCGTCGCCGGCGACCAGCGCATGGACATTAAGTCCCTGGTCCAGCAATCGTTTCGCGGCTTCGGCCATGAGCGGCGCGCCCTTGCTGGCATCGACCCGGCCGGCGAAGACCAGCACCACGCGATCGGCCGGTATGCCGAATCGTTCGAGCAGCCGCCCGCGGTCTCGACGCGCCGGATTGAACTTGGCGCGGTCGATTCCCCGCCTGAATAACCGGACGCTCGGTGCGGACTTGGCGAGCCGGTCGCGGTCCTCGGGCTTCGAGAGCAGGATGCGATCACAGAGTGCCAGGCGGCGGTCGATGCCGCGCTGCTGGCCGCGGGCGACCCGCTCGGGCAGGCGCCAGATCTTGACGAACAGCCAGCTGCCGATCACCGGACCGAACATGCGGCGGATGATGCCGCCGGCATAGATCAGTGTGAAACGTGGAACGTCGGTCTGCACCGAGGCCGAAAGGCCACATCCGGTCCGCTTGGCGAAAGCGATCGCGGTCTTGCCGAAGCTGAAGAAGTCGGTGGCATGCACTACGTCGGAACCCTTGAGCGCCGCATAGATGCCGGGATGAAACGGCGCGAGATCGGTGTGGCCGGCGCCCTGTTCGAGGAACATCAGCGCGCGCGTGCCCAGGGTCGGGCGATGGGTGTGAAACCGAACATTGGGCGCGGTCGCCTCGGTCCTGCGCTTCGGCCCGAGGAAATGGAGGTCGAGCTCAATGAGGTCGGGCCGCTGGGCCGCGACTTCGGCGATACGCTCCCAGCTTTTCACATGGCCGCCGGCGGCGGGACCCCGTTCCAGCGTGACGAGCACCGCGACTTTCAGCGGCTGGTTGGCAGATCGATGCGGCATGGCGCGAGATACTTGGTCCCCTGGGCGGCCGGAACCTAGCAGAACTCCGATGCAGGGCCAATTGACGGCCGTCACGTTCCGGTCCGGCGTTAATCCTTCTTGTCGAACGGATTTTCGCCCTTGCGCAGGTAGAGCCGGAGCGGGACGCCTTCGAGGTCGAAGGTCTCGCGGATGCCGTTCATCAGATAGCGGTGATAGGCATCCGGCAGTTCCTCGCCCTTCTGGGCGAACAGCGCGAAGGTCGGCGGCCGGGTCTTAATCTGGGTCATGTAGCGGATCTTGATCCGCTTGCCGGAGACCAGCGGCGGCGGATGCGCCTGTGTGGTGCCTTCGAGCCAGCGGTTCAGCCGCGCCGTCGGGATGCGCTTGTTCCAGAGCGCATACATCTCCAGCACCGTCTGCATCAGCTTGTCGAGATTCTTGCCGGTCATCGCCGAGATCGTCACCACCGGCACGCCCTTGACCTGCGGCAGCGAGTAGTCGATGCGGTCGCGGAGCTTCTTCATCGCCTCGGTCTTGTTCTCGACCGCGTCCCATTTGTTGGCGGCGATCACCAGCGCCCGGCCTTCCTCGACGATGTGGCGGGCGATGGTGAGGTCCTGCTTCTCCAGCATGTCGTTGGCGTCGAGCACCAGGACCGCGACATGGGCATAGGTGAGGGCGCGGTCGGTATCGGCGCTGGACAGGCGCTCGACCTTGTCCACCACCTTGGAGCGGCGCCGGAGGCCCGCGGTGTCGATCAGCCGGATCGGCGTGCCCTTCCAACTCCAGTCGATGGCGATCGAATCCCGGGTGATGCCGGCTTCCGGTCCGGTCAGCAGCCGCTCGCGCCCGAGCAGGCTGTTCACCAAAGTGGACTTGCCGACATTGGGCCGGCCGATGATCGCCATCTGCAGGTGCTTCGGCGCTTCGGCCTCGTCGTCCGGCAGGGCATCGAGCTCGGCGTCGCCGAAGGAGTCTTCCTCGGCCAGGGCGCCGGCCTTCTTGGCGATCGGCTGCAGCGCGTCGTAGAGCAGCGACATGCCCTGGCCATGCTCGGCCGAGATCGGGATCGGGTCGCCGAGACCCAGGCGATAAGCCTCGCTGGCGTTGACCTCGCTCTGCTTGGTCTCGCTCTTGTTGGCGACCAGCAGGATCGGCGTCTTGCTCTTCCTGAGGCGCCGGGCGAAATGCTCGTCGAGCGGGGTCACGCCGGCGCGGCCATCGATCACCAGCAGCGCGACGTCGGCTTCCTTGACCGCGGCCTCGGTCTGCTCGCGCATCCGGGATTCCAGGCTGTCGTCGAAGGTGTCCTCGAGGCCGGCGGTGTCGATCACCGCGAAATCGAGATCGCCGAGATGGCCTTCGCCGATCCGGCGGTCGCGGGTGACGCCCGGCTGGTTGTCGACGATGGCGAGCTTCTTGCCGACCAGACGGTTGAACAAGGTGGACTTGCCCACATTGGGGCGGCCGACGATGGCGACGGTGAAGGGCATGTTCCGGTTTCGGTTAGAGACGGGGGCCGGGCGGCTGCGGATCGGCCGCGACGGCGCGCTCGATGTTGTAGCGCGGCCGGCGGCGGCTTTCGTGCAGCGTGCGCCAGACATATTCGCCGATCACGCCCAGCATGATCATCTGCGTGCCGGCGAGCATCAGGGTCACCACCATCAGCGAGGACCAGCCTTCGACCGGCGCGCTGGCCAGGAAGTAGCCGACCGCGACATAGAGCGCATAGAGGAAGCCGAGGAAGGCGACCAGGAAGCCGAAGATGCTGATCAGGCGCAGCGGCAGATGGCTGAAGGAGATGATGGAGTCGATCACCAGCCGGATCTTCCGGGTGAAGCTCCAGCTCGAGCGGCCGTGCAACCGGGCCTGCTTGTCATACTGGATCTGGCCCTGGCGGAAGCCGAGCCAGAGGATCAGCGCCAGCACGCTGAAGTTGGATTCCTGGCAGCGGATCAGGGCATCCATCACCTTGCGGTCGAGCAGGAAGAAGTCGGCGCCCTGCGGCGGCAGGGTCTCGTTCGGCACCAGGCGCGCGAGCAGCTTGTAATAGACGCGCGAGAGGAAGCGGCCCCAGGGACCGACGCCGCTGCGCTGGCGGCGGCAGGCCCAGACCACCTGGTCGCCGGCGCGCCAGCGCGCGATCATCTCCGGCAAGATCTCGGGCGGGTCCTGGAGATCGGAAGCCATGACCACGGCGGCATCGCCCTGGGCGAGTTCGATCCCGCAGGACGAGGCGACATGCGAGCCGCTGTTGCGGGCGAGCCGCACCACCTTCACGTTGGGGTGCTTGGCCGCCAGCGCCGCCGCGACCTCGAAGGTCTGGTCCGGCGAATGGTCGTCGACCACGATCACTTCCCAGCCAATCCCGGCGCCGCCCAGCGCCTGGGCCAGGCGCTCGAGCAGGATGGGGAGGTTCTGGGCCTCGCGGTAGCAGGGCAGGACGATGCTCAGCACGGGGCTGCGCTGGCTCGCCTGGGCTCCGGCTTCCGGCTGGGCGTGGGGCGCAGACGATTCCAAAAGGCTCTCCAAGGGGCAGATGGGCCCAAGCTAGCGAGACCGCCCCGGTTTATCAACCAAGCGCGGCCAGCTCGGTCAGCGTGTGCCAGCGCAGGCCCCGTGCCGCGACGGCGTCGGCAAGGGCGGCCAGGAAATCGGCGGATCCCGGGCCGGACCAGCGCAGGGCCTTGGCCGAATCGGCGGTGAGGGAGGGAATGTGGTTCTTCACCGACTGGTAGCTGCGGTCGTCGGGGATGTTGAGGGCATGGATGAAGGGATGCACGTTGATGACCTTCAGCCCCGGCGAGAAGAAATCCTCCTGGTAGCGCTCGAACGACCAGGCGCCGCCGCGATGCCAGTGCACGTCGTCCTCCCAGAAGACCGGGAAGCGCCGGATGCCCACCCAATGCTCCAGCGGCTGCAAGCCCTGCTGCAGATAGAGGCAGAGATTGCTGTCGATGCGGATCCCGGCATTGAAGAGTTTCAGCGCGATATGCGTGCCGTCGAGGAAGGCATGGCTGCGCCAGAGCCGGGTCCCCGGCACCAGGCGGAAGGCATGCGCGACCACGGCATCGACATCGGCGCCGTGACTGGAGCCCGGCAGGAAGTTCGGGTGGATGCCGAGCTCCGCCTGGCCGGCTGCGGCGGCGCGCTGCAGCGCGGGGCTCTCATGGGTGAGAAACACGGTCGGTCGGATCCCGCGCGCAGCGGCGAAGCCGAGCAGCTGCTCGATCGCATATTCCGAGGCCCAGTCGGTGTCGCTGGTGAGCGCGAAGACCGGCTCCGTGCGCCAGTCGGAAAGGGCGGTCGTCATGACGCGGCGCTCCAGGTCCAGCGGTCGCGGCAATAACCGACGGCGCCGAGCGATTCCTTGAAGAAGCAGACACCGCGGTTGAGGCTGCCGTCGGGCAGGCTGCTGGGGCCGAGATCCAGCAGCGCCACGCCGTCATCCGCCAGCCGGTCGAGGGTCCAGGCGAAGAGGGCGAGGCTGGCGTTGAGCTCGGCATCCTCCGAGGTCGCGCAGATGTAGAAGGCGTTCTCGATCGTCGCGCTCATCCGCATCAGGAAGAGCCCGGCGACCGGACGGCCCTCGAAGAATTGCAGCGCGATCCGGAACCGATCCGGCAGCCGCCGCAGCAGGTCGGCCAGCTCCGCCGCGCTGTGGGTCGGCGCCACGCCGTGCCTTGCGTAGGTCTCGTTGAAGGCGACCAGGAACGCATCCAGCAGCTCGGCGCCGCCGAGTTTGGTTTCAAACCGCGCATCGTTGGTGGCACGGAGCTTGTTGGTGTTGCGCCGGGCGCGGGAGCGGAACAGCGCTTCATAGCGCGGCGCCGCGCCGTCGAGCGGGATCGCGTGGCAGAGCATGCGCGAAGCCAGCACGAAGCCGGCCGCCTGCAGGCAGAAGCCGAGCGTGTCGCTGGCGTCGCGGCGATAGACCAGCGGCGGCGGCGTGAGCTCGATCGACGACCAGCCTTCCGCCCGGGCATGCGCTTGCAGGGCCTCGAGCACCGCCATCACGTCGGGCGTCGGCAGACGCGGCATCAGCACCGGCCCGCCGAAGGAGGCGCCGAGCGGCGAGCGGAAAGCGGTTCCGGCCATGCCGCCCGGCAGCAGGGCCAGCGGCTGGCCGCCCTTGGCGAGCAGCAGGTGGCGGAACTGGAAACGGCCTTCCGGGTGGTAGGCCAGGAACTCCGGTTCGTGGAACAGGCTGGCGGCGGGCGACTGGGCGAGCAAAGTGCGCCAGGGCGCGAGCGCGGCGGCTTCGGCCGCATGCGCCTGCGGCAGAACGCGAACCCCGATGCCTTCCGGCTGATTCATCCAGCGATCTCTATTTGTCCCGGCTTGGCCCACCGCCTATCAGGCGCACGGACACTTTACAAGCCCGGCTCCGGACGGCTATCCCCCTGGCGACGCGCGGGCTCGGATAGGCGGTGGAGAGTTTCATGACGGCATGGGTTGAACCGCTCTGGGTCAAGGACGTCCTGGCGACGCCGGGTGGCGAGGCCGCGGCGACGATCTCCGGCGACCGCATTCTCTCGGCAAAGGGCGAGGCGATCGGCTACATCGATTCCGGGGTGCTGCGCTTCGGCGTGCGCGCCGACGATCCCTCGATCCATTGGTACCAGAAGGTCGGCGGCGCCAACTTCCACGACCGCTCCAAGGTCGGCTATGCCATGACCACCTTGGATACGCCGATCTATGCCGGCTACACCAAACTGATCCGGCCGTCGCGCAGCGGCGCGCTGGTCGCCGATATCGGCGGCGGCGACGGGCGCAATGCGATGCCCTGGCTCAACGAGACCGATGCGCGGATCGTCGTGGTCGATCCGATCTTCGATGGGCTCTATCGCTTTCGCCAGCGATTGGAAACCGAGCATCCGCAGTGGCTCGACCGCGTGCTGCTGATCGAGGGCGATGCCCGCCGCATTCCGCTGAAGAGCGGCGCCTTTGACGCGGTGCAGAGCATCGAGGCGCTGGCCTATCTCAACGAGGATTATGCCGCGGGCCTGAAGGACTGCCGGCGCATCATGGGATCGGCGGCGCATCTCCTTGTCTCCGACCGCGACTATGAAGGCGGGCTGATGCTGCAGCTGCTTTATTTCGACGGCGTCGCCGGGATGCTGAAGCAGGCCGGCAACCGGGACATCTGGGACGGCAGCGCCGGCAACATGGTGCGCTCGCGCTGCTTCACCCGCGAGGAGCTGGTGGCGATGGCGGAGGAATGCGGGCTGCACGTGCTGGAGCAGCACGGCATCTCATCGCTCTCGCTGATCCTTTCCTATCTGCGCGGGGCCGGGAAGCTGGGCGGTGCGGACGACGAGCCGCATCTGCCCGAGGTGCACAAGCTGCTGGCGCGCCTCGGCGACAACGGCCGCATGATGCGCAGCAACACCCTGGTCTGCCGGAAAGGCTAGACCACCCGCGCCGGTGTGCCCCAGGCCCGGGCGCCGGCCGGGATATCGCCGTTGACCAGGGAGAGCGCGCCGATCACCGCCTTGTCGCCGATGCTGACGCCCATCGCAACGACGCTGTTCGGGCCGATATAGACGCCATTGCCGATCCGAGTCGGCGCCTTGGCCATCGGCTTCTCGCCGAGGGACGTGCTCCATTCGACGGTGTTGTGGGTGTAGATCTGCACCCCGGCCGAGATCGAGCAGAAGTCGCCGATCACCAGCTTGCCGCCGCTGCCGTCCAGGATCACGTTCGGCCCGATCCAGGTGTTTTTGCCGACCGTCACGTCGCCCAGGATCAGCACGTTGTCGTAGCAGGTCGTGCCCTCGCCGAAGCCCATCTCGGCCGCATTGTCCTTACGCTCGGTCAGGAGGTCGCCCAGGGAGACGCGCCGGTTGAAATCCCGCCGCTTTTCCGCCTGGAGTCGCTTCTGCAGGGCGCGAAGTTCGTCGATCATCGAGTCCTCACCGGGTCGTTTCAGCCAACCTAACATGCAGCGTGGCAGTTTGCCGCCGGGCCGGGCGGAGCCGGGGTTGCCCTTGTCGGGGCCGGGCGCGGGATGCTATTCGGAGGCGCCCTTTCCCGAAACGCGCGAAACCTGTCGAAATGTCGAAGACAACCCTGCCTGTTGCCAAGCCGTTCTACGGCCCGGAGGAGGAGCAGGCGGTGGTGCGCGTGCTCCGCTCCGGCTGGGTGACCCAGGGTCCGGAAGTCGCCGCTCTTGAGCGCGAGTTCGCCGACTATTGCGGCGCGCGCCATGCGATCGCCGTCGCCAACTGCACCGTGGCGCTGCACCTCTCGCTGCACGCGGCCGGGGTGGGGGCGGGCGACGAGGTCATCACCGTCAGCCATTCCTTCATCGCCGGGGCCAATGCGATCCGCATGGCGGGTGCGATCCCGGTTTTCGTCGATGTCACCCTCAACGACTTTAACATCGACCCCGCGAAGGTCGAGGCCGCGATCACGCCGCGGACCAAGGCGATCCTGCCGGTGCACCAATTGGGTATGCCGGCGCAGCTGGAGAAGATCCGCGCCGTCGCGGAGAAGCACAAGCTGATCCTGATCGAGGACGCCGCCTGCGGCATCGGCAGCGAGCTGAAGACCGAAGCGGGCTGGATCAAGGTCGGCAAGCCGTTCGGCCTCGCGGCCTGTTTCTCCTTCCATCCGCGCAAATTGCTCGCGACCGGCGACGGCGGCATGATCACCACCGACGACGAGGGTTTCGCCGCGCATCTCCGGCGCCTGCGCCAGCATGCGATGTCGCTCAACGACCGCCAGCGCCACCAGTCCAACCAGGTGATGTTCGAATCCTACGACGAGGTCGGCTTCAACTACCGCATGACCGACATCCAGGCCGCGATCGGCCGCTGCCAGCTGCAGCGCCTCCCCGCGATGGTCGAGGAACGCCGCACCCTTGCCGGCGCCTACAGCCAGGCGCTGGCGCGGATTCCCGGTCTGGTGCCGCCGGCGGACCGCGCCGACACCCGCACCAACTGGCAGAGCTACTGCATCCTGCTGCCTGCAGGCGCCGACCAGCGCGGTGTCATGCAGCGGCTGCTCGACGACGGCATCTCCACGCGCCGCGGCGTGATGTGCATCCACCGCGAGCCGGCCTATGCCAATCCGCCGGAGAGCGACGGCGTCCGCGTGCCGCTCCCCGTTTCCGAGGAGGCGCAGGACCGCGGCATGATCCTGCCGATGTTCGCCGGCATGACCGCGGACCAGGCGCGCTGGGTCGCGGCGCGCATCGACGCGGCGCTGGCCGCCACATCGCAGAAGGCGCGCGCATGCTGAAATACGGCGTGATCGGCTACGGCTACTGGGGGCCGAACCTGGTGCGCGTGTTCAACCAGGCGAAGGATTCGACCGTTGCCGCGGTCGCCGACAAGCTGCCGGCCAACCGCGCCAAGGTCGAGGCGCTCTACCCGAAGACCGCCACCCACGACGACGCGATGGCGGTCATCAACGATCCCGCGATCGACGTGGTCGCGGTCGCGACCCCGGTCTCCACCCATTACACGCTGGCGGCTGCGGCGCTCAACGCCGGCAAGCATGTCCTGGTCGAGAAGCCGCTCTGCGGCAACTTCGCCGATGCCGAGCGCCTGGTCGAGCTGGCGGCGAAGAAGCAGCGCCAGATCTTCTCCGACCACACCTTCGTCTACACCGGCGCGGTGCGGAAGATCGGCGATATGGCGGATGCCGGCGAGCTCGGCCGCATCCTCTATTACGATTCCACCCGCATCAATCTCGGCCTGTTCCAGCACGACGTGAACGTGATCTGGGATCTCGTGGTCCACGACCTCGCGATCCTGGAGCGCATCATGCCGGCGCAGGCGACCGCGATCAGCGCCCAGGCCTTCGACCCGACGGGCAGCGGCCTCGCCAGCGTCGGCTACGTGACCTTGCATTATCCGGGCAATGCCGTCGCCCATGTCCATGCCAGCTGGCTCGCCCCGGTGAAGATCCGCCAGGTGATCGTCGGCGGCGACAAGAGCATGGTCGTCTATGACGACCTCTCGCCCTCGGAGAAGATCCGGATCTACGACAAGGGCGTCGAGTTCGTGCGCGATCCCGTGCGCGAGCATGCGATGCGGGTCGAGTACCGCATCGGCGACATGCGCGCGCCGGTCATCGACACCCGCGAGGCCCTGGCCGTGCTCGCCGCGCATGCCAACGAATGCTTCGCCGCCAACAAGCCGCCGGTCACCTCGGGCGAGGTGGGGATGCGGATCGTCAAGCTGCTGGAGCTGGCCGACAAGTCGGCACAGCAATCCGGCGCCGTCTTACCGGTTTCGTGAGAGACAACGTGGTTCCCTTCCTCGATCTGAAGTCGCAGTACCAGGCCATCAAGCCGGAAGTCGATGCCGCCGTGATCGGCGTGCTGGAGAGCGGGCAGTTCGTGCTCGGCCCGGCGGTGCAGGCCTTCGAGCAGTCCTTCGCCAAGGCCTATGGCATCGAGCATGCGATCGGCTGCAGCTCCGGCACCGCGGCCCTGCATCTCGCCTTGCTCGCGGCCGGCATCGGCCGCGACGACGAGGTGATCACCACGCCGATGACCTTCATCGCCACCGCGATCGCGATCGATCTCGTGGGTGCGAAGCCGGTCTTTGCCGATATCGACCTCGAGACCGCGTTGCTCGATCCTAAGAAGATCGAGGCCGCGATCACTTCGCGGACCAAGGCGATCATGCCGGTCCATCTCTACGGTCAATGCGCCGACATGGCCGCGATCCAGAAGATCGCCGACAAGCACAACCTTATCGTGATCGAGGACGCGGCCCAGGCCCATGGCGCGAAGTTCGACGGCAAGTTCGCCGGCACGATGGGCCGCATGTCCTGCTTCAGCTTCTATCCCGGCAAGAATCTCGGCGCCTACGGCGAGGGCGGCCTGGTCGCGACGGGCGACGCCAAGCTCGCCGAGAAGCTCCGCATGCTGCGCGACTGGGGCCAGACCAAGAAGTACAACCACGAGATCAAGGGCCTCAACTACCGCATGGACGGCGTCCAGGGCGCCGTGCTCGACGTCAAGATGAAGCATATCGAGGCCTGGACCGAGGGCCGCCGCCGCGTGGCCAAGCGCTACCAGCAGGCGCTGGGCAATGTCGCCGGCATCGAGCTGCCCTATGAGCGGCCGGGCTCGCGCCACGTCTGGCATGTCTACGCCGTGCGGGTCGATGCCGCGCGCCGCTCCGAAATCATCGCCAAGCTGAACGAGGCGGGGATCGGCACCAACCTGCATTACCCGGTGCCGGTGCATCTGCAGCCCTGCTTCAAGGAGCTCGGGCACAAGAAGGGCGACTTCCCGGCTGCGGAAGAGCAGGGCGATCGCGAATTGTCGCTCCCCATGTATCCCGAGATGACCGATGCCCAGGTCGAGGAAGTCGCCGGCGCCCTGAAGCGCATCCTGGCGTGAACGCGATCGATCTCGCCAAATCGCGCGTGCTGGTCACGGGCGGCGCCGGCTTCATCGGCAACGAGGTGGCGCGGCAGCTGATCGCAGCGGGGGCCGCGGTCACCGTCGTCGACAACTTCCGCAACGGCAAGCGCGAGAACCTCGCCGACATCCAGTCCGACCGGCTGAAGGTCGAGGCCGCCGACATCCGCGACCGCGACGCGATGACGAAGGCGCTGAAGGGCCAGGACCTGGTCCTGCATCTCGCCTGCCTCGGTGTTCGGCATTCGATCCACGCCCCGCTGGAGAACCACGAGGTCAACGCCACCGCGACCTTGGTGCTGCTGGAACTGGCCCGCGCGGCGGGGGTGAAGCGCTTCGCCAATGTCTCGAGCTCGGAGATCTACGGTACGGCGCGCACCGCGCCGATGACCGAGGACCATCCGCAATACCCGATGACCGTCTACGGCGCCGCCAAGCTCGCCGGCGAGCGCTACACCGACGCCTATTGGAAGACCTACGGCTATCCCACGACCGTCATCCGGCCGTTCAACGCCTTCGGCCCGCGCAGCCATCACGAAGGCGACAGCGGCGAGGTCATTCCGAAATTCATGCTGCGCGCTATGGCGGGCAAGCCGCTGATCGTCCATGGCGACGGGCTGCAGAGCCGTGACTTCACCTTCGTCGCCGACACCGCGCGCGGCATCATCGCCGCTGGCACCCACGAAGCGACCATCGGCGAGACCATCAATCTCGGCAGCGGCAAGGACGTGACCATCAAGGACCTCGCCGAGCTGATTGCCCGCACCTTGCCCGGCAAGAACATCAACGTCGAATACGGCCCCGACCGCCCCGGTGACGTGCGCCGCCTGCTGGCCGACAGCTCGAAGGCGCAGCGGCTGATCGGCTTCAAGCCGCAGACATCGCTGCAGCGGGGATTGGAATTGCTGCGCGACTGGTACCAGTCGAGCGGCAAGGACCCGGAAGAACTGCTGGCGGACGAGCAGATTGTCAACTGGAAGGCTTAGTCACCCGATCTTCGGTTCGTCGCTCACCTGGTCGCGCCGGTCGCCGATGCGGCGCGCCGGATTGCCGATCATGATCGCGTAGTCCGGCACGTCCTTGGTCACCACCGCGCCGGCGCCGATCAGCGCATGCTTGCCGATGGTGATGCCGCAGAGGATGGTCGCGTTGGCACCGATCGCCGCCCCGGTCTCGACCAGGGTCGGCTTCATCTCCCAGTCGTCGGGCGATTTCAACTCGCCGCCGAGCGTGATTGCGGCCGGGAAGAGGTCGTTGGTGAAACAGGCATGCGGGCCAATGAAGACGCCGTCGGCGATCGTCACCCCCTCGGGGATGAAGGCGAAGGCCTGGATCTTGCAGCGCTTGCCGATGGTGACGCCCTTGCGGATCTCGACGAAGGCGCCAATCTTGGTCTCGTCGCCGATGGTGCAGCCGTAGAGGTTGACCAGGTCCGGCTGCGGGATGCCGACATTGGCGCCGAGCACGACATCGTTCTTGATCATCGCGTTTCTCCGTTCCGCGCTCTTAGGTTCAGCGGCAAGCCGCGACTTGGTCCTTGCTGCGGTCGTCCAGGCTTTCGATCCGCATCACGACCGGCAGGCCGGCGGCGGCGGCGCGTTGGCAGAGCGCGGCCTCGTCCAGGCGGCTGCGTTTCTCCGGCGGCGGGCCGTAGCCGAGCAGGGCAAATTCCTGGCGGCACTCGGCCTGGACCGGGACGGTGCCGTCGATCAGCGGCACGCCGGCGACGGCCATCGGCCAGAGGCTGCGCCCGTCGCAATCCGCGACGAAGTTCCAATAATCGGAATCCGGCGGGATATAGGCGGCGGCATCCGCGCTCTTCGCCGTCGCCAGCGCCGAGGCGAGGCTGGCGCCGGAAGGGCTCGGCGGGGTGAGCGCGAACAGCCCGGCCAGCCCATGCTCGGCGAGCGCCCGCTTGGTATCCGCACGCCAGACCTTGCGCTTGTCGTCGGCGTAGTAGGTGGTGTCGCCGGTTCGCACCAGCGCGGTGCCGGAGATCGCCGTGTCGAAGCGGGTGTCGGCGCGGAGGCCGGCATCGACCAGCAGCGCCAGCAGGACCAGGCCGGCCAGCGGCCAGGCGAAGCGGCGGCGCGCCGGCTGCAGCTGCGGGATCAGCGCGGGCAGGCTCGCGATCACCATGGCCAGGGCCGGGGCCATCAGCCAGTTGAGCGCGCTGAAGAAGAAGAACGCATCGCCGCCGGGGATCTCCAGCACCAGTCCCGGCACGTTGGCCGCGAGGGCGGTGACCGCGAAGGCCTCGATCAGCATGAGCCGCGCGGGCTCGGGGACGACGTCCTTGAGCAGCACCAGGGCGCCGATCACGACCAGCAGCGTCGCATGCACGGCGAGCGGCAGCAGGTAATTGCCGGCCTGGAACCCGGACTGAACGAAGAAGGGGGTGCCGAACAGCACCGCGCCGGATTGGCCGGGATCGTTGGCGAGCAGCACGCTGCCCACGAAGAGGAGGGACATGGCGACGGCGGTGATCCAGAAGGCCGGGCGCTTCGGCCCGATCAGGCGCAGCACCAGCCAGCCGATCAGCGCGCACCAGACCGCGCCGGTCGAGACCTTGGCGAGGCTGAGCAGCGGCACGGCCAGGATCGCGGCGCCGAGCGCGACATGCGCCGCGGCGCGGCGCACCAGCAGTTCGAGCACGATCGGCGGCGCCAGCAGGACGAAAAGCGTCCCGCTGAACAGCATGGGCTCGCCCTGCAACGAGAGCTCGTTCCAGGATCCGCACTGCACCAGCAGGGCCACGATGACGGCGGCGGTCGCCGCCGCCAGCGCCCGGAGCCCGACCGGCAGCAGGGCCTGGCCGAACAGCAGGCCGCCCCAGCCCACGGCGAAGACGGCGAGGGGGAACAGCACCGAGGCATGCAGGATGACGAGCCCGAGCAGCGCGTCGATGCCGGCACCCCCGGCGATCGCCGCCGCCAGCACATCGACGCCGGTGTGGTAGCGCAGCAGATGCAGGCCGTCGATCCCGGTGCTTGGAAAATGGAAGTAGCGATAGGCGTTGATGATCGCACCGTGGAACATCACGTCGCCGTCGGTGCGGCCGTAGAGCAGCAGCTGGTCGGAAATGAAGTTGGTGTACTTGCTCCCGGCGATCAGCAGCGCGGAGAGCAGGGCGGCTGCGAGCAGCAGCAGCAGCCAGGCGACGAGCCGCCGCGGCGACAGGAAGGCGTTGTCGAGCAGCCGCCGGACGGCGATGCCGGCGCAGGCCAGGGCGGCGAGCCAGAGCAGGGCGAAACCGACCGTGCCTAAGGCCGCCAGGCCGCAACCCACCAGCAGCCCGACCACGGCCAGCGGCCCGGCCCAGATCGAGCCGCCCCAGAGCAAGGCCGGCAGCACGGCGACGGCGACGATGGCGGGCCCGAGCAGAATCGCCAGCGGCGGGTTCGGCAGGCCGACCCGGAAGGCGACGAGGATCGCGGTGATGAGGATGGACAACGCGACGGCGAACAGGCCGAGCCGCAGTTGTTCAAGTTCCGGCCGAATCATCTCCGCGGAGCGGCCTTCCCCCGGCATTTGCTCTCTCGATTCTCAAGATGTGACAACGGCGGCACGCTATCAGGCGCACCGCCGGTTGCCTAGCTTCGCCGCGGTCGTTACGCGCCGGTGCCGCCGACCGTCAGGCCGCCGATCAGCAGGGTTGGCTGGCCGACGCCGACCGGGACACCCTGGCCGTCCTTGCCGCAGGTGCCGATGCCGGGATCGAGCATCATGTCGTTGCCGATCATATCGACCTTGGTCAGCACGTCCGGCCCGTTGCCGATCAGGGTCGCGCCCTTGACCGCCGGACCGATCTTGCCGTCCTCGATCAGGTACGCCTCAGCCGCGGAGAACACGAACTTGCCAGAGGTGATGTCGACCTGGCCGCCGCCGAAGTTGACGGCGTAGAGGCCCTTCTTCACCGAAGTGATGATCTCCTTCGGGTCGTGCGGCCCATTCATCATGATCGTGTTGGTCATGCGCGGCATCGGATGATGCGCGAAGCTCTGGCGCCGGCCGTTGCCGGTCGGCTTCATGCCCATCAGCCGGGCGTTCTGACGGTCCTGGATATAACCGACCAGGATGCCGTCCTCGATCATGGTGGTGCACTGGGTCGGCGTGCCTTCGTCGTCGATGGTGAGCGAGCCCCGGCGCTGCCCCAGCGTGCCGTCGTCCACGACGGTCACACCCTTCGCGGCGACGCGCTGGCCCATCAGGCCCGCAAACGCCGAGGTCTTCTTGCGGTTGAAGTCGCCCTCGAGACCGTGGCCGATTGCCTCGTGCAGCAGGATGCCGGGCCACCCGGGACCCAGCACGACCTGCATCTCGCCGGCGGGGGCGGGCACCGAGTCGAGGTTCACCAGGGCCTGGCGCAGGGCCTCGTCCACGCTCGCCTTCCAATGCTCGGGCTCGATCAGCGTCTCGTAGCCGATCCGGCCGCCGGAACCATGGCTGCCGGTCTCCATCTTGCCGTCGGCTTCGACCATGATGGAGACGTTGAGGCGGACCAGCGGGCGGATATCGGCGGTGCGGGCGCCGTCGCCGCGCAGGATCTCGATCGCCTGCCAGGAGGCGGCGACCGAGGCCATGACCTGCTTCACCCGCGGATCCTTGGCCCGGGCATAGGCGTCGATCTCCTGCAAGACCTTCACCTTGGTCTCGAACGGCACCAGGGAAATCGGATTGTCCGGCGCGTAGAGCTGCCGGTTGGTGCCGTTCGGCGCCAGGTCGAGCTTGCCGCCGCGCCCGGCATGGACCGCCTTCACCGTCTCCGCGGCGCGCTTGATCGCGGCCTCGGAGAGCTCGCTGGCATGGGCATAGCCGTGGGTTTCACCGCTCACCGCGCGCAGCCCGAAGCCTTGCGTGGTGTCGAAGCTGGCGCTCTTCAACCGGCCGTCGTCGTAGGAGAGGGCCTCGGACTGGGCGTATTCCAGATAGAGCTCGCCGTCATCGGCCCCCGACAGCGAATCGGCGACCGTGCGCTCGATTCGGCTGCGGTCCAGCCCGGCGCGCTCGAAAAACAGCCGGTCGGCCTCGATCAGATTCGACATGGATCCTCCGGAAAACGCGGTACTCTTGGAGCAATATAAGTCATCCGGCGCGCTCACCAACCGCGTTTACGGTGGGCGTTTACCTTTATTGCGACGGATCGTCGCAGAATCGGATTGACCGGGAGCAAAGCCCTCCGCCTTAAGGCGTGCAAGGCCCCGAAATGCTTGAGTTATCGAGATCGCCCATGTAGGGTCGGCTCGCTTTCGATGGGGGTCGGACGCAAGCCTGCGGCTGCCCGTCAAAGCCTTGGAATGAGAGCAAATTCTTTCGCCGGAAGGGCTGATCGGTCCGTTTCCGGCCTTTCGCACACGTCGGCGGGACGGGTCTTAGGGGGCCTTGCGAGCGCCGACAGGACGGGGTGGTTCGATATGTCGTTGAAGCGTCTTCTTGCACAAGCTGCCTGGGTGCTCGGAGTCACATGTGGGGGCGGGGCCGCGTTTGCCCAAGAGGTGATCGGCGAGCCGAAGCCCGATCAGCTCGGCCTGCAGCCGCCCGTGACCGCCTTGGCCGAGGAGCTGGACTGGATCCACAACGCGATCCTGACGCCGATCATCTTCGTGATCGCCATCTTCGTCATGCTGCTGCTGCTCTATGTGATGTACCGCTTCAACGCCAAGCGGAACCCGGTCCCGTCCAAGGTCACCCACAACACCATGCTGGAGATCGCCTGGACCGGCATCCCGGTGCTGATCCTGGTGCTGATCGCGATCCCGTCCTTCCGCCTGCTCTATAACCAGCTCGAGATCCCGAAGCCGGACATGACCATCAAGGCGATCGGCCACCAGTGGTACTGGTCCTATGTCTATCCGGACAACGGCAACTTCACCTTCGACGCCCGCATGGTCACCGCCGAGGACGCGGTCGCCAAGGAGAAGAACGTCATCCGCCTGCTCGACACCGACGAGGAAGTCGTGCTGCCGGTCGGCAAGAACATCCGGATCCAGATCACCTCGGAAGACGTGATCCACTCCTGGACCATCCCGAGCTTCGGCGTGAAGCACGACGCGACGCCGGGCCGGGTGAACGAGAGCTGGTTCAACATCGAGAAGCCCGGCATCTACTACGGCCAGTGCTCCGAGCTCTGCGGCGTCCAGCATGCCTACATGCCGATCAAGGTCCGCGCCGTGACGCCGGAAGAGTTCGACGCCTGGGTCAAGGAAGCCCAGGGCAAGTTCGACAAGCTGGATGCGCCCGCCGCTTCGGCCGCGCCCACCAGCACCGACGGATCGAGCGCGCTCGCTTCCGCCACCCAAGTTCAAACGGCGAATTGATCCGCCGGTAGTTTGAGGGACACCCTGCCATGAGCCCCGTCTCCACTTCGCACGCCCACGACAGCCACGATCACGGCCATCACCCGACCGGGATCATCCGCTACCTCTATTCGACGAACCATAAGGACATCGGCACGATGTACCTTATCTTCGCGGTGGTGGCGGGCTGCATCGGCGGCTTGTTCTCGATCTTCATGCGCGCCGAGCTGATGAGCCCGGGCATCGATCTGCCGATGTTCGGCGGCGACGCCGCCCCGGACCAGCAGTACTGGAACGTGGTGATCACCGCCCACGCGCTGATCATGATCTTCTTCACGGTCATGCCGGCGATGATCGGCGGCTTCGGCAACTGGTTCGTGCCGCTGATGATCGGCGCGCCGGACATGGCCTTCCCGCGCATGAACAACATCAGCTTCTGGCTGCTGATTCCGTCCTTCGCCCTGCTGATCGGCTCGGCCTTCGTGGACGGCGGCGCCGGCACCGGCTGGACGCTCTATCCGCCGCTGGCCACGCAACAGGGCATCGCCGTGGACATGGCGATCTTCTCAATGCACTTGGCGGGCGCCTCGTCGATCCTGGGCGCCATCAACTTCATCACCACCATCTTCAACATGCGCGCCCCGGGCATGACCCTGCACCGGATGCCGCTGTTCGTCTGGTCGGTGCTGGTCACCGCCTTCCTGCTGCTGCTCTCGCTCCCCGTTTTCGGCGGCGCGATCACCATGCTGCTGACCGACCGCAACTTCGGCAGCCATTTCTTCGATCCCGCCGGCGGCGGCGACCCGATCCTGTTCCAGCACCTGTTCTGGTTCTTCGGCCATCCGGAAGTCTACATTCTCATTCTCCCGGGCTTCGGCATGATCAGCCAGATCATCTCGACCTTCTCGAAGAAGCCGGTGTTCGGCTATCTCGGGATGGCCTACGCGATGGTCGCGATCGGTTTCGTCGGCTTCGTCGTCTGGGCCCACCACATGTACATGGCCGGCCTCGACGTCGACACCCGCGCCTACTTCACCGCGGCGACCATGGTCATCGCGGTGCCGACCGGCATCAAGATCTTCTCCTGGATCGCGACGATGTGGGGCGGCTCGATCACCTTCCGCGTGCCGATGATGTGGGCCCTCGGCTTCATCTTCCTGTTCACGGTCGGTGGCGTCACCGGCGTGGTCCTGGCCAATGCCGGCGTCGATGTGGCGCTGCACGACACCTATTACGTCGTCGCGCACTTCCACTACGTGCTCAGCCTGGGCGCCGTGTTCTCGATCTTCGCCGGCTACTACTACTGGATCGGCAAGATGTCGGGCCGCGAGCACCCGGAATGGGCGGGCAAGCTCCACTTCTGGACCACCTTCATCGGCGTGAACCTGACCTTCTTCCCGCAGCATTTCCTCGG
Source organism: Dongia sp. (assembly GCF_041905885.1). Lineage (NCBI taxonomy): Bacteria > Pseudomonadati > Pseudomonadota > Alphaproteobacteria > Rhodospirillales > Dongiaceae > Dongia > Dongia sp. The sequence goes on from NZ_JAYRKD010000003.1 coordinate 150,922, forward strand.
CCTCGCGGGCATGCCGCGGCGCTATCCGGACTATCCGGACGCCTTCTCGACCTGGAACGAGATTTCCTCGATCGGCGCCTTCATCTCCTTCGCCTCGACGCTCTTCTTCGTGGCAATGGCGCTCTACACCGTGTTCGCCGGCCGCAAGGTTGGTGCGAACCAGTGGGGCGAGGGCGCCACGACCCTGGAATGGACGGTGTCCTCGCCGCCGCCGTTCCACACTTTCGAAGACCTGCCGGTGATCAAGCCGGCTGAAGGTCACCACTGACGACGATCGGCGGCGGGCCCCTTTCCAATTGAGGGTGGCCCGCCGCCGGATTGTCGGGATGAACTGACTGGACATGGCCGAACAGCAGATTGGCATCGCGAACGAAGCAGCCACCGCAACTGCGGTGGGTGAGGGCGCGTCGGTCGGCGACTTCATCGCGCTCCTGAAGCCGCGCGTGATGTCGCTGGTGGTGTTCTCCGGTTTCGCCGGCCTCTATGTGGCGCCGGGCCATATCCATCCGGTGATTGCCGCGGTGGCGGTCCTCTGCATCGCGGTCGCCGCCGGCGCTTCCGGTGCGATCAACATGTGGTACGACCGCGACATCGACGCCGTCATGTCGCGGACCCGCGGCCGCCCGATCCCGCGCGGCGTGGTGACGCCGGAACAGGCGCTGACCTTCGGCCTGGTGCTGTCGCTGTTCTCGGTCATGCTGATGGACATCGCGGTCAACACCACCGCGGCGGCGCTGCTGGCCTTCACCATCTTCTTTTATGTCGTGGTCTATACGATCTGGCTGAAGCGTTCGACGCCGCAGAACATCGTGATCGGCGGCGCCGCCGGCGCCTTCCCGCCGATGATCGGCTGGGCCGCCGTGACCGGCGACGTCAGCCTCGCATCGATCGGGCTGTTCCTGATCATCTTCATGTGGACGCCACCGCATTTCTGGGCGCTCTCGCTCTACCGTGAGGGGGATTATGCCAAGGCCGGCGTGCCGATGATGCCGGTGGTGGCCGGCCAGCGCTCCACCAAGCTGCAGATGCTGGTCTACACCTTGATCCTCTGCCCGCTGACCCTGCTGCCGGTCACTTTCGGCGTCGCCGGCTGGGTCTATGGCGCGGTTTCGGTCGCGCTCAACCTCGGCTTCGTCGGCCATGCGATCCGGGTGCTGAAGAGCGACGATCTCCGTTACGCCAAGCGCATGTTCGGCTTCTCGCTCATCTATCTCTTCGCGCATTTCGCCGTGCTGTGCATCGATCGCGCGCCCGGCCTGCTGGAGCTGGTGCGATGAGCGCGCAATTGACCGAAAAGCAGAAGCGCCTGCGCCAGCGCAACTGGGCGCTGCTGGCGGCCCTGGCCGCCTTCGTCGTGCTGGTCTATGTCGTCACCATCGTGAAGATGAAGGGCGGCTGAGATGACCAGGCAGGCGCGCCGCAATCTCAACGTCGTGATGGGCCTGGTTGCCGTGATCGCCTTCATGGTGGGGCTGACTTTCGCCGCCGTGCCGCTCTATCGCATCTTCTGCGAGCGCACCGGCTTTGAAGGCACGCCGATCCGTGCCGACGTTGCGGGCCAGCGCGGCAAGGCGATCGACCGCATGGTGACGGTCAGCTTCACCGGCGACGTCAACCAGAGCATGCCCTGGGCCTTCTACCCGAAGCAGAACAAGATCGAGGCCAAGGTCGGCGAGACCTATCTCGCCTTCTTCGAGGCGAAGAATCTCTCGGACAAGCCGATCACCGGAACCGCGACCTTCAACGTCTCGCCGGAGCTCTGGGGTCCGTATTTCGTGAAGATCGAGTGCTTCTGCTTCACCGAGCAGACCCTGCAGCCGGGGGAGTCGATCGAGATGCCGGTGACCTTCTATCTCGACCCGGCGCTGGCGGACGACAAGCTGCTGAACCGGATGTCGGACGTGACCTTGTCCTACACCTTTTTCAAGGCGGCCGATCAGCCGTCGGCGCAGGACGCGCCGGCCAAGGTCGGTTCGGCCGAACCGGCGTCGAAGCCGGCCGTGAACTGAATGCGCGAATCTGCCGGCCGGGTCCAAGGGGGACCGGCCGCGAAGGGAGAGTGGAGACCATGAGCGACGCAGCCCATAAGCCGAACCATCCTTACCACCTGGTCGATCCCAGCCCCTGGCCGGTGGTCGGCGCGCTGGCGGGCGGCCTGTTCACCGGCGGCATGGTGCTCTACATGCACGATATCGCCGTGTTCGGGCACAAGTTCGGGCTCGGCAACATCGTCCCCGGCGTGCTGCTGATCGCCGCCACCATGTATCTCTGGTGGCGCGACGTGGTTAAGGAGGGCGAGTTCCAGGGCCACCACAGCCCCGTCGTGCAGATCGGCCTGCGCTACGGCATGGCGCTGTTCATCGCCTCCGAGGTGATGTTCTTCTCCGCCTTCTTCTGGGCCTTCTTCGACTTCTCGATCTTCCCGCGCGAGGCCTCCGGCGGCGTCTGGCCCCCGACCGGCCCGACCGCGATCACGCCGCTGGATCCCTATGCGATCCCGCTCCTGAACACGCTGATCCTGCTGACCTCGGGCTGCACGGTCACCTGGGCGCACCACGCGCTGAAGCACAACGACCGCGCCGGCCTCATTCAGGGTCTGGCGCTGACCGTGGTGCTCGGCATCCTGTTCACCTCGTTCCAGGCCTACGAGTACATGCACGCGCCTTGGGGCTTCAAGGACGGCATCTACACCTCGACCTTCTTCATGGCGACCGGCTTCCACGGCTTCCATGTGATCGTCGGCACCATCTTCCTGATCGTCTGCCTGGTGCGCGCGATCCGGGGGCACTTCAAGCCGGATCATCACTTCGGCTTCGAGGCGGCCGCCTGGTACTGGCATTTCGTGGACGTGGTCTGGCTGTTCCTGTTCAGCTTCGTCTACATCTGGGGCAGCGGCCCCGGCCCGTTCGCGGGCTGACCATGCGCGGCGACCGGTAGCCCGGACTCATGGCCGGCTACCGGTCGCCGATCGCTTCCGGCCTGGCGGGCGTCTGCCCGCGCTGCGGCCAAGGCAAGCTGCTGGCGGGTTTCCTCAAACCCGCTCCCTCCTGCTCCAATTGCGGCCTCGACTACCACGCCGAAGAGACCGGCGACGGGCCGATCGCCTTCGTGATCCTGATCTGGGGCGCGATCGTGATGGGCTTCGCCTTCTGGGCCGAGTTCACCTTCGATCCGCCTTACTGGCTCTTCGTCGTCATCCTGATCCCGCTCACGCTGGGCGGCGGCGCCCTGCTGATGCGCCCGGCGAAATCGGTGTTGATGGCGCTCCAGCTCCATCACCGCGCGGGCCAGGACCGCCGTTGAACGCCCGCCCGTTCTGATTATCTAGGCAGTATCATGCGTCTTCCCTTCCGCCCCACCTTCTGGCCGACGTTGTTTACCGTGCCGGCGATCCTGGTCATGATCGGCCTCTCGGTCTGGCAGGTGCAGCGCCTGCACTGGAAGGAAGGCGAGATCGCCGAGCGCGTCGCGCGCACCACCGCCGAACCGGTCCCGCTGCCGCCGGTCGGCACCGATCTCGCGCCGCTGGAGTTCCGCCGGGTGACCGTCACCGGCAGCTTCGACCACGCCCATGAGCTCTATCTCGCCGCCCGCTCGCAAAACGGCAATGTCGGCTACTGGATCATGACGCCGATGAAGCTGGACAGCGGTGAAAGCGTGCTGATCGAGCGCGGCTGGGTCCCGGAGAACCAGAAACGGCCGGAAACCCGTCCCCAGGGCCAGCTTGCCGGCACCGTGACCCTCAACGGCTTCATCCGGCTGCCGCAGGTGAAGACCTATTTCCAGCCGGACAACGAGCCCGCCAAGAACGTCTGGTTCTATATCGATCCGGCGCAGATGGCGGCGGCGGCCGGTGTCGCCGTCCGCACCGATCTCTATCTCGATGCCGAGAAGACGGAAATTCCCGGTAACTATCCGCTCGGCGGGCAGACCCGGATCGAGCTCCCCAACGACCACCTGCAATACGCCGTCACCTGGGCGCTGCTGGCGCTTTCGCTGGCGGGCGTGTATGTCGTCTATCACCTGAAACTGGAACGCGAGCGAGGCAGTCGGTGACCGGAAATACAGTCGGCGCCTACGAGAACCTGGAGCAGCGCTTCCGCCGCTGGTCGGCGCTCCGCGACGCCGCCGGCATGCTGCATTGGGACATGTCGGCGATGATGCCGGAAGGCGGCCATTCCGCCCGCGCCGAGCAGCTCGCGGCCTTGGGCGTGGTTTCGCACCAGCTTCTCACCGAACCCAAGACCGGCGAGCTCCTGGCCGCCGCGGGCGAGGAGGAGCGGGGCCTGGACGACTGGCAGCGCGCCAACCTCAACGAGATGCGCCGGGTCCATGTCCACGCGACCGCGCTCAACTCCGATCTCGTCGAGGCGATGAGCAAGGCCTCGACCGCCTGCGAGGCGGTCTGGCGCCAGGCGCGTCCGGCCGGCGATTTCGCCATGGTGCAGCCGCATCTGGAAGCGATCATCCGCCTGGTGCGCGAGGCCGCTTCGGCAAAAGCCGAGAAGCTCGGCCTCTCGCCCTATGAAGCGCTGATGGACGAATACGAGCCCGGCAGCCGCACCGCCGACATCGACGCGGTGTTCGGCGATTACGCCGCCTTCCTGCCGGAGTTCCTGGGTTCCGTGCTTGAGCGCCAGGCGCAGGGCAAGCCGCCGGTTGAGCCCAAGGGGCCCTTTCCGGTCGCGGCGCAGAAGGCGCTGGGCGAGCGGGTGATGAAGACCATCGGCTTCGACTTCGATCACGGCCGGCTCGACACCAGCCTGCATCCCTTCTGCGGCGGCGTGCCGGACGACGTGCGCATCACCACCCGCTATTCCGAGGACCAGGTGACCTCGGCCTTGATGGGCATCATCCACGAGACCGGCCATGCGATGTACGAGCGCGGCCTGCCCGCGCAATGGCGGCTGCAGCCGGTCGGCCAGTCGCGCGGCATGGCTCTGCACGAGAGCCAGTCGCTGCTGGTCGAGATGCAGGCCTCGCGCAGCCTCGACTTCTGCACCTTCCTCTCGCCGCTGCTGAACGAGGCCTTCCCCGGCAACGAGGCGGCCTTCGCGCCGGAGAATCTGCAGCGGCTCTACAGCCGGGTCGAGCGCGGCTTCATCCGGGTCGATGCCGACGAGGTCACCTATCCGGCCCATGTCATCCTGCGCTATCGCCTGGAGCAGGCCCTGGTGAAGGGCGATCTGCAGGTCGCCGACCTCCCCGGTGCCTGGAACGAGGGCATGCAGTCCTTGCTCGGGATCAAGCCGCCCAGCGACCGCGAGGGCTGCCTGCAGGACATCCACTGGTTCGACGGCGCGGTCGGCTACTTCCCCTGCTACAGCCTGGGCGCGATGACCGCGGCGCAGCTCTATGCCGCGGCCTGCGCCGCAAACCCCGACATCCCGGCGTCGATCGCGCGGGGTGATTTCTCAGCCCTGATGGCCTGGCTCCGGCCCAACGTGCATGAGCGCGCCTCGAGCATGACGACCCGGGAAATCGTGACCGCGGCGACTGGCCGCCCGCTCGACGTCGGGGTCTTCAAGGCGCATCTGCAGCAGCGTTATTTGCCCGACTGAACAACAGGCTAGCCGTCGGTCACGGGCCGATCACGGGAAGAGTCGTAGCGTTCAATCATCGACGCCGATGATTCGGTGAGGGGTGAGGGGGATGGTGACAGACTCCGACGGCGGCACGCAAAGCGGCTTGCCGCGCGCATCGCGCGGCTGGCATGGTGGCGGTCGAGGCCGCAACGCGATGATGCCGAAGCTTGCTATCGACTTCCGTTCCGAGGAGAACCGCGTTCGGCTCTACTACGCCGCGGCGGTCTCCTTGTTCGGCGCGCTCGCCAGCCGCCTGGTGGCTTCGAGCCTCCTCCCCTGGAATGACGGTGGTTTGGGGCTGTTCTGGTGCGGCGCCGTGGCTTTGGCGCCGCTTGTGCTTTATGGCTGGCGCGCCTTGCCGGCCGCGATCACCCTGGCCTTCGCGGTGGAGGCGATCTCCCGCGGCGGCGCCGAAGGTACCTTGATCGCGGCGACCGGCGACGTGCTCGAGGCGGTGCTGGCCTATGCCGCGATGGCGCGCTTCGCCCTCTTCGATCCCCGGTTCCGCACCCAGGACGACCTGCAGCGCTTCGTGCTGTTCGGCGTCGTGCTGGTTCCAGCGGTTTCCGGCATTGTCGGCACGCTGGTGGTGGCGCCACACACCGATATTCACCCGCTGGCCCTCTGGTTCGGCTGGGCCACCGCCGATGCGACCGCGGTGCTGATGACGGTGCCGATGGCGCTCGTATGGGTGACCCAGGCCCGGGTACGGGGCCCGCGCTGGATGGAGATCGCCGCGCTCGCGGGCTCGGCCTGCTGGCTGCTCTTCATGGTCGGCTGGATGACGCCGGACCTGGCGGTCGGCGTCTCGACCCTGGCGGTGATCGGCCTGCCGCTCGCCTTCTGGGCCGCGATCTCCTATGGCCGCCGCGGCGCCAGCCTCTCGGCGCTGCTGCTGGCGGTGGCGCTGGTCGGCGCCGCGCGCTTCGGCGTGATGCCCTTTCCCCATTTCTCGCTCGACGGCGAGCGGATCGCGCTGGCCGGCATGCTGGCCGCGGTGCTGATCGGCCTGCTCGTGGTCGCGATCGCCCGCTCGGAAGGCGACCGCCAACAGGACGAGATCCTGGAGAGCGAGAGCCGCCTGAAGATGATGATGGAAGGCAGCCGCATCGTCCCTTACGCGAAGGACGGTCCGCATTTTCTCGACTACTCCTATGTCGGCGAGCGCGCGGTCGCGACCTTCGGCCATCCCATGGCCGAGTGGGTGAAGCCGCGGGCCTGGATCACGTTCATCCACCCCGACGACCGCGAGCGGATGAAGCGCCTCGCCGCCGCCGAGCTCCGCCCCGACGAGGACCACGAATGGGAATACCGGATCGTCGCCGGCGACGGCCGGGTCATCTGGGTGCGCGATCTCTTCCGCGTCGATCGCAAGGTGGACGGCTCGCTGGAGCTCCGCGGCATGCTGATCGACGTCTCGGCCCAGAAGCAGCGCGAACTCGACCTCGAGGAAAGCCGCCGCGAGATCGAGGCGGCCATGAAGCAGGCCGAGGCCGCCAACCGCGCCAAGACCAGCTTCCTCGCCACCGTCAGTCACGAATTGCGCACGCCGATGAACGCGGTGATCGGCTTCGCCGACGTCCTCAACGGCGAGGCCTATGGCCACTTGAACGACCGGCAGAAGGAATGCGTCGCCGACATCGCCGGCTCCGGCCGGCATCTGCTGCGGATGATCAACGACATCCTCGACATGTCGAAGATCGAGGCCGGCAAGTTTCCGCTGATCGAGGAAGTCTTCGACGTGTCAGCGGTGCTCGGCGCCGCCGCCCGCTTCGTCTCCCAGGAGATCGACGGCAGGCAGGTTTCCTTCGCGACGCATATCTCGCTGGGCGCGGTCGGCTTCAACGGCGACCAGCGCGCGGTGACCCAGATCGTGCTCAACCTGCTGACCAACGCCGCCAAGTTCACGCCGGCCGGCGGCCGGGTCGAGCTGAAGGCCCATGCCGACGGCGACGGTCTCACGATCAGCGTCGCCGATACCGGCCGCGGCATGTCACCGGAGACGATCGAGCGCGCCTTCGAGCCCTTCTTCCAGGGCAGCGACAGTGATGTCAGCCGCAAGCGGGAAGGGACCGGCCTCGGCCTCGCCATCTCCCGCCGCCTGGCCGAGATGCACGGCGGCACCGTCACCTTGAAGAGCTGTATCGGCGAGGGCACCACGGCCATCCTCTGGCTGCCGCCCAGCCGGCTGGTCTAGGGCCGACTGCCCGGCTTTTGGGGCCGAAAACCGCGCCTACGCGGTTGCCTCCCACCCCCCGCCAAACTACTGTACCGCCACCCATTTGGAGGTGGATTTTGCGTTACATCAGCACCCGCGGCGCCGCGCCGCGGCTCGATTTCGAGGCGGTCCTGCTGGCCGGCCTCGCCCGGGACGGCGGGCTCTACGTTCCGGAAACCTGGCCCAGCCTGAAGCCAAAGACGCTCGCCGGTTTCTCCGGCAAACCTTACGCCGAGGTGGCGGCCGCCGTGATGGCGCCGTTCATCGGCCCAATGGGTTCAAAGGGGTCCATCCCGCAGAAGACCTTCCAGTCGATGGTCGCCGACACTTATGCCGGCTTCCGCCACCAAGCCGTGACCCCGCTGGTCGAAGTCGGCGAGGGGGTCTGGATCGAGGAGCTGTTCCACGGGCCGACCATCGCCTTCAAGGACCTGGCCCTGCAGCTGGTGGGCCGCCTCTACGACCATGTGCTGAAGAAGCAGGGCAAGCGCGTCACCATCATCGGCGCCACCTCGGGCGATACCGGCTCGGCGGCGCTCGAAGCCTGCCGCGACCGGCGCGCCATCGACATCTTCATCCTGCATCCCCTGGGCCGCGTCTCCGAAGTCCAGCGCCGGCAGATGACCACGATCGATTCCGGCAATGTCTTCAACATCGCGATCGACGGCAGCTTCGACGACTGCCAGGACATCGTGAAGGCCTGCTTCAACGACCATGCTTTCCGCGACAAGATCTCGATGTCGGCGGTCAACTCGATCAACTGGGCTCGAGTCATGGCCCAGATCGTCTATTACGTGACCGCGGCGGTGGCGCTCGGCGCCCCCAACCGCAAGATCAGCTTCTCGGTGCCCAGCGGCAATTTCGGCAATGTCTTCGCCGGCTACGCCGCCAGGCAAATGGGCCTCGACATCGGCCAGCTGATCGTCGGTTCCAACCGTAACGACATCCTCACCCGCTTCTTCAAGAGCGGCAGCATGAAGGTGACGGACGTGGTCCCGAGCCTCAGTCCCTCGATGGACATCCAGATCTCCAGCAACCTGGAGCGCCTGCTGTTCGATCTCTACAAGCGCAACGGCACCAAGCTTGCCGAGGCGATGGCAGCCTTCCGTAAGACCGGCAAGTTTGCGGCCCCGAAATCGGGCTGGACCGCCACGCAGAAACTTTTCTCCGGCTACAAGCTGGACGATGCCGGCACGCTCAAGGCGATGGCCGATCTCTACAAGCGCACCGGCATGCTGATCGACCCGCATTCGGCGATCGGCGTCGCCGCCGCGGAAGCGATGCGCAAAGACAAGTCCGTGCCGGTGGTGGCGCTGGCGACCGCGCATCCCGCCAAATTCCCCGACGCGGTGGAGAGGGCGACCGGGGTGCGCCCGGCCTTGCCCGCGCATCTCTCGAACCTGCTTTCGCGCCGCGAACGCTACGACGTGCTGCCGAGGGACCTCGGCAAGATCCAGGACTATGTCCTCGCCCACCGGCGTGGGAGCAATGTGAATTGAACGTCGCGAAGAAGCATCGCCCCAACAGCGTGCAGATCACCACCCTGCCGAACGGCCTGCGCGTCGCGACCGACCGGATGGATTCGGTCGAGACCGTGTCGCTCGGCATCTGGGCCGGGGTCGGCACGCGGCACGAGACGGCGGAGCATAACGGCGTCGCGCATCTGCTGGAGCACATGGCCTTCAAGGGCACCAGGCGTCGCAATGCGCTCGAGATCGCCCAGGAGATCGAATCCGTCGGCGGAATCTTGAACGCCTATACCGGCCGCGAGCAGACCGCCTATTACGCCAAGATGCTGAGCGCCGACATGCCGCTGGCGATCGATGTGCTGGCCGACATCCTGCAGCATTCGGTCTATGACGAGGCCGAGCTCGAGCGCGAGCGGGCGGTGGTGCTGCAGGAGATCGGCCAGGCCGAGGACACGCCGGACGACATCATCTTCGACCATTTCCAGGAAGTCGCCTTCCCCGACCAGCCGATGGGCTGGCCGACCCTCGGCCGCGCCGAGATCATCGGCAGCCTGCCGCGCGACGTGGTGGCGCATTACCTGGAAAGCCGCTATCGCCCGGAGCGGATGATCGTCTCCGCCGCCGGCAACATCGACCATGACCGGCTGGTCGAGCTCGCCGGGCGCCTGCTCGATCGCCTGCCGAAAGGTGCCGCGCCGGGCAGCGAGAAAGCCGTCTACAAGGGCGGCGAGCATCGCGAGGAACGCGACCTCGAGCAGGTCAACGTCGTGCTCGGCTTCTCCGGCGTCAGCTACCACGATCCCGATTACTATGCCGCGGCGGTGCTGTCGCAGTTGCTCGGCGGCGGCATGTCTTCGCGGCTGTTCCAGGAAGTGCGCGAGAAGCGCGGCCTGGTTTACAGCATCCACACCTTCTCCAGCTCCTACAGCGACGCCGGCCTGTTCGGCATCTATGCCGGCACCGGCGAGAAGGAAGCGGCCGAGATGATGCCGGTCATCTGCGACGAGGTGCTGAAGGTCGCCGACAACCTGAGCGACGAGGAGGTGAAGCGGTCCGCCGCCCAGCTGAAGGCCGGCACCCTGATGTCGCGCGAAGGCACCAGCAGCCGCTGCGAGCAGCTCGCCTCGCAGCTCCTGCTCTACGACCGCCCGATCCCGGCCGAGGAGGTCGTCGCCAAGATCGAGGCGGTCGGCGTACTCGATGTCGCGCGGGCCGCCAAGCGTATTTTCGCCTCCACGCCGACCCTGGCCTCGCTCGGCCCGGTCGGCCAGGTGCCGAGCCTCGACGCGGTTCGGCGCCGCCTGGCCTGAGCGCGGGCAGGGGACCGCGATGCTGCCGCTCTTCCGCTCCGACGGTCTCTCGCGCTTCAAGCTGCTCGGCGCGCGCACCTATTTGCGCCCGCCCTCGCGCGCCGACTACAAGCAATGGATCGCCGTGCGCGAATCCAGCCGCAGCTTCCTCGAGCCCTGGGAGCCGGCCTGGGGCGAGGATGCGCTGGAGCGCGCCGTGTTCCGCGACCGCGTCGCGCGCATCCTGCAGGAATGGCGGCTCGACCTCGGCTACGGCTTCCACATCTTCCGCAAGAACGACGACCGCCTGCTGGGCGGCGTCAATCTCAACAACGTCCGCCGCGGCGTCGCGCAGGCCGCCAATCTCGGCTACTGGATGGGCGAGGAATACGCCAACCAGGGCTACATGACCGACGCGGTGCGGGCGCTGCTGCCGCATGCCTTTCAGGGCCTGGGGCTGCACCGCATCGACGCCGCCTGCATCCCCGAGAATCGCCCCAGCCGGCATCTCCTGGAAAAATTCGGCTTCCGCGAGATCGGCGAGGCCAGGGGCTACCTGAAGATCAACGGCGAATGGCGCAACCACCTGCTGACCAGCGCGCTCCTGGAAGACGTCATGAACTCCGAAGCCATGCGCGAACAGCCGGCCAATGACGGCGCGTTCAAGCAGCTGCTGGACAGAATAGTTTAGAGCCCTGTGTTAAGGGCCCCCTCCCCCAAGCCAGCGGACGAAGGTCCGCCTTCGCGGACGGGGGGAAGGTAAGGGAGGTGGTTGATGCAGCCTGAGACTTTGCCGAGATAAGACCGATGGATGATCCAGCGCTGTCACCGAGCAAAACGCGCTCAACCCGCCAAAACTGGCGCAATCGCCCGCGCACGCTGCGCAACGCCAAGCGCCTCCGCGCCAACATGACCGACGCCGAACGCCTGCTCTGGTCGAAACTCCGCCGCCACCAGATGCACGGCCACATGTTCCGGCATCAAGCTTCGATCGGGAATTACATCGTCGACTTCGCCTGCCTCACCATAAAGCTCGTCATCGAAGCCAGCACAATATCGACAAGGCGCGCAATGAGCGACGTACGCGCTGGCTGGAATCGCAAGGCTATCGCGTCATGCGGTTCTGGAACAACGACGTGCTGCGGAACATCGATGGCGTGCGCGAGGCGATCTGGCTGGCCACCAAGCCGAAAGGCTGAAGCGCGATAGTCGGTCTCGCCTCCGCAGCGAGTATGATCCTGCACCGCCTCAGGCCGCATCAACCACCTCCCCAACCCTCCCCCAATCTTGGGGGAGGGGGCTCACCCAGACCGTCACGTCGAACAGCGTCTTCTCAAGAGTCCCTCCCCCAAGATTGGGGGGAGGCCAGGAGGGTGGTTGACCTGTCCGCCGAAGCCTTGGCGCAGGCGGATGCAGCTGTGCTGTCCCCAACAAAAACCCGCCACGCAATCCAGCCCTCGGTCTAAACTCCCCCAAACACCAGGAGCCGCCTGCCATGGACCGCACCACCCCCAACTTCCCGCAGCCGGTCGACGCCGCGATCGTGCCGCGCTTCGGCGCGATTCCGACCTTCATGCGCCTGCCCTATGTGACCGAGCCGACCGAGGTCGATATCGCCCTCATCGGCGTGCCCTGGGACGGCGGCACCACCAACCGCGCGGGCGCGCGGCACGGGCCGCGCGAGATCCGCAACATGTCGAGCTTCATGCGCAAGGTGCACCATGTCAGCCGCATCGCGCCCTACGAGCTCGCGCGCATCGCCGATTGCGGCGACGCGCCGGTCAATCCCATCGACCTCATGGATTCGCTGAAGCGGATCGAGGGCTTCTACGCCAAGATCCACGCTGCCGGCGCGATCCCGCTCTCGGCCGGCGGCGACCACCTGATCACCCTGCCGATCTTCCGCGCCATCGCCAAGCAGCGGCCGGTCGGCATGGTGCATTTCGACGCGCATTCCGACACCAACGACCGCTATTTCGGCGACAACATGTACACCCACGGCACGCCGTTCCGCCGCGCGGTGGAGGAGGGGCTGCTCGACCCGAAGCGCACGGTGCAGATCGGCATCCGCGGCTCGATCTACAGCGCCGATGACATCGCCTTCGCGCTCGAGAACGGCATGCGCGTGATCTACATGGAGGAGTTCTCGAAGCTCGGCGTCGAGAAGACCATCGCCGAGGCCCGCCGCGTCGTCGGCGACGGCCCGACCTATGTCAGCTTCGACGTGGACGGCATCGACCCCGCCTTCACGCCCGGCACCGGCACCCCGGAGATCGGCGGGCTGACGACACTCGAAGCCCAGCACCTGGTCCGCGGCCTGCAAGGCCTCAACCTGATCGGCGGCGACGTGGTCGAAGTGGCGCCCCCCTTCGACCCCAGCGGCAACACCGCCCTGGTCGGCGCCACGCTGATGTTCGAAATCCTCTGCCTGCTGGCGGACGCGCGGGCGAAGCGCAGGTAGCGCAGGCCGCTCCCCAAAAAAGACCCCCTCCCCCGAGACCGGGGGAGGGTTGGGGAGGGGGGTGATGCAGCCGCGCTGCTCAAATCCAGCGCGCGGTCAATCGGAGAGCGGAGGCCTACCGCAGCGCCTGCACCACCTTGGTCGCGGCCTCGCGCACCGCGTCGTCGAGCCCGTTCTCGTCGGAGAGTGGGTGCGAGGCGGATTCGCCGGTGACGGCGAACTTCTCCACCACGCCGCCGGTGCCGTTGAACAGGGTCACGTCGGCTTTGAGCTCGTTCGATCCGGCGAACACGCCGAGGAAGATGCGCGCGCCCTGCGAGACCTTGTCGACCCCGCTCAGCGCCACGGTCATTCGATAATCCGAAGGCTGTCCCGCCTGCACCACCTGCTTGAACAGGCCCGCGGTCACCAGCCGGCCGAATAGATCGTTTTGCAACCGTCCGGCGGCGTCCTGCGAGTCCTCGTCCTCGGCCGCGGTGACGCTCAAGGCGACCACCTTGCCGGGCGGAATCGGCTCGGCCTTGGGCGTTGCCACCGCCAGCGTGCCTGACGAGTTGCAGGCGGTCAGGAAGAGAAGCCCGGCCAGGCCCACAGCCGCCAGGCCGGTGCGCAGAAATGTCATCAAGATACGGTCCCCACCGTTGGTGAAATGTAACGGGAGGTTGCATTGGCTTCGCGGCGCTTGCAAGGCCGAATTGCGACCTTTCCGCGGTCATCCCCAGGACGTAATGCCGCGGCCCCTGGACCGGCTGCTAGAGCCGAGCGGCTGCAGATTGAATTGATTATGCGGTGCTTCCTTCGCTCGCCAATGCCTTGAGGGGTCGAGACCTGCACCCCGAAATTCGTGGATGGTCCGCCTTCGCGGACCATGTTGACCTATCCGCGTGACGTTTGCTTCAGGCTCCGACACGTCTCCACCAACACCGCCAACACCCCCTCGATATTCCCCAACACCTCATTGTTCCAGAACCGCAGCACCCGATTCCCCTGGCTCTCCAACACCGCGGTGCGCGCATCGTCGTAGTCCTTCTGCGCATCATGCTGCCCGCCATCGACCTCGATCACCAGTCCGATCGGCAGACAGGCGAAGTCGGCGATGAAATCCCCGATCGGCACTTGCTTGCGAAACGGCAACCCGTCGATCTGATCCCGCCGGATTCTCGACCACAGCAGTTTCTCGGCTTCGGTCATATTGCGCCGCAGGTCCTTGGCGCGCTTCACCGTGCGCGCACGATTGCGCCGCTCACCGGGATCGTCAAAGAGGTATCGAGACATGGTAGGCGTCAACCCCCACCCAAACCCGCCCCCATCTTGGGGGCGGGGACGCCGCCAACGAGATCACCGCGAAATCATACTGCCACGTATCCTGAAGTAGAAGACCGGTGCCGTCCCCCGCCCCCAAGATGGGGGCGGGTTGGGGTGGGGGTTGACCTATCCGCGCAAAGACTGCTTCAGGCGTTCAGAAGAGGCGCAAATCCAGGTTCCGCCTTGGCCATCGCCCGCCGATACCCCGCCCGTGCCCCGACCCGCTGCAGATAGGCGAGGATGTTAGCATAGGGCGAAAGATCCATCGCCCGGAACAGCCGCATCGTGGTCAGCGAGAACACCGACATGATGTCCGCCGCGGTGAAGGCATCGCCGGCCAGCCAGGTCGCCTCGCCCAGTCGCTGCTCCAGGGTCGAGAAGACCAGCGCCAGCCGCTCCTTTGCCGCCTGCATCGGCGCGCTGGTTCCGGCCGGATCGACCCGCTCCAGAACCATCATCCGCCCGAGCGTCGGCTGCAAAGTCCCATTGGCGAAGTGGAACCAGTAGAGATAATCGGCAAAGCCAGGATCGCCGTGCTTCAGCACCAGCCTGCCGTCGCCATAGGTCTGCACGACATACTCGACGATCGCCCCGGACTCGCCGAGCGTGAGGTCGCCGTCGGTGATCACCGGCGCGATCCCCATCGGGTGCAGCGCCTTGTATTCCGGCGGCGCCAGCCGGTTGTCGGCGCGGCGCTCGGTGCGTTTCAACTCATAGGGAATGCCCAGCTCCTCGCAGAGCCAGACGATGCGTTCCGATTGCGACCGGCCGAGGTGGTGGATGGTGAGCATCACTCCACACCAGGGATCAACTGGTTGCAGCTAAAGATCGCTATAAGCATGCTCCGACTGCTGTTCTCAATCTTGAACTCTGGCCCATCAGCCATCAGCAAGGTTGGCTGACCTTGCGGACAAGCGGCGTTCATGACTTTGGTGGCTTTGACGACCGGATTCTGACCGGCAAACTCGAGCGAACCCATGGCGTTGTAGAGGTAGGGCGATGTGCCTTTGCCGTTCCGACTGACAGTGATGCCTTCGAACTTCTTGTCTACCGCGCAGCCCGCGAGGAATCCGACGCAAACTAGAAGCAGCGCAAAGCAGCGGTGTCGTGCATTGCACATTGCTATCGAGCCCCCTGAGCGCTGATCGTCGCTGCGCGCTTCTCCCACCCCATCTCCCGCTCCAGCTGCGCCGCCACCTGCAGCACCAGATGATCCTCGCCCGGCCTTGCGCCGAGCTGCACCCCAATCGGCAACCCCGTGCTGTGCATCCCCAGCGGCAGTGAGATCGCCGGCGTGCCCATGACGTTGTGGGGGAAGCAGAATTGGATCTGGCGGAAGATATGTGCCATGTAGTCCTGCGGCGAAAGATCGTCGCGGCCGAGATTGTAATGGCCCCAGGGCTCCGCCACCGCGGCGGTGGTCGGCGAGAGCCAGAGATCGTGGCGCTGGAAATAGGGCCCGAGCTTGCGGCGGATCGCGTTCAAGCTGGCATGCGAAGCGAGGAAACGGTCGGTCGAGATGGTCTTGGCGTATTCGTAGATCTTCAGCGTGACCGGTTCGAGCGTATCCGGGCCGGGCTTGCGTTTGGTCTTCGCGGCGAGGTCGTGGATCCGCTTCGGGAAATCGAAGAACCAGACGTCGAGCATGCGCTGCGCCGCGTCCTCGCCGTCATAGTCCGGGTGATCCTCCTCGACGATATGGCCAAGGCCGCTCAGCATCTTCGCGGTGCGCTTCACCGCCTCGACGATCTCCGGATCGACCGGGCGGTCGTTCAGCGGTTTCGCGGACCAGCCGATCCGCAGACGCGGAGCCGCCCAGCCGATCAGGGTGGCGTAGGTCTCCGACGGCCGCTGAATGACGAAGGGATCGCCGGGCTGCGGCACGCTCATGCAATCGAGCAGCAAAGCGGTGTCGCGGATCGACTTGGTCTGCGCGAAATTCGCGGCGAGGCCCCAACCGCCCTCGTCGATCTTCGGGCCGACCGAGACCCGGCCGCGCGACGGCTTCAGCCCGACGCCGCCGCACAAGGCCGCCGGGATGCGGATCGAGCCGGCGATGTCCGAGCCATGCGCCATCGGCACCATGCCGGCCGCGACCGCCGCGGCGCCGCCGCCGGTGGAGCCGCCGGCGCTGTAGCCTTCGCGCCAGGGCGTGGAGGTATTGCCGTAGAGCGCGTTCTCGGTGGTGCCGGACATCGAGAACTCGGGCGCGTTCGAACGGCCGATGATGTTGAGCCCGGCCTCCTGGAACATCCGCCCCAGATTGGTGTCGCCGTCGGTGGTGACCAGGCCTTCGCAGAGCCGGCTGCCGAACTCGACCTTGCGGCCGTCGAGATGCCCGGCGATGTCCTTGATCAGAAAGGGCACGCCATGGAAGGGGCCGGGGCGGAGCGTGCTCTCGGCCAAGCTGTCGATGCGGTCGTGATAGAGCTCGACCACCGCGTTGATCTTCGGGTTGAGCGCTTGGATCGCATCCGCCGCCGCGCGCGCGAGCTCGGTCGGGCTGACCTCGCGCTTCTGCACCAGGCCGGCTAGGCCGGTCGCATCGAAGGACGCGTATTCCGCAATTTTCATGGCTGACCCCAAGCCCGCGCCCAAGCTGCGGGCGGATTCCGTTTCGCCGCTCCTGAGGTCGTCAAGACCGTACACCCCGGTGTGAGCGACGTCAATCCCATATCCAAGCCTTTGATCGGTCGCGATTTCTTGCCGATGCCGAACGCAAGATAATTACGTCCGCGTCACATGCAGCGGCGGAACCCGGTCCTTCCAGGGCATCTCCTGCTCCAGCAGGGCGGCGAGCTGCAGCAGGATATGCTCCTGCGCCGGGTTGGCGCCGAGCTGCACGCCGATCGGCATTCCGTGGGAATGCATCGCCAGCGGCAGCGAGATCGCCGGCGTGCCCATCACATTGTGCTGGAAGGTGAATTGCAGCGGCCGGTCGGCGGTCACCAGGAACTCTTCCGCCGAGACGCCTTCGCGGCCCTGGTTGTAGAGCCCGTTCGGCTCGGCGACATGCGCCGTGGTCGGCGAGATCCAGACATCGCATTTCGCCATCAGCTTGCCGAGCTTGCGCCGCAGCGTGTTGATCATGTTGTGGCTGGCGAGGAATTGCGCCGGCGTGATGCGCTTCGAATGCTCGTAGATCTTCAAAGTCACCGGCTCGAGGTGTTCCGGCCCCGGTTTGCGCCCGAGCTTGGCGCCGACCGCATCGAGATTGTCGGCGAAGCCGAAGAACCAGACGTCGAGCATCTTCCGGCTCGCCTCTTCGCCATCGAACTCCGGCGCTTCCTCCCAGACCTCGTGGCCATGCGACTGCAGCAGCTTCGCGGTCCGCTCGACCGCCGCGGCCACCTCCTTGTCCACCGGCCAGTCCATCACCGGATCGACCGACCAGGCGATCCTCAGCTTCTTCGGCTGTTTCTTGATCAGCGCGAGATAGCTTTCCTCCGGCTTCGGGATCCAGAAGGGATCGCCGACCTGCGGCTTCGCCATCGCGTCGAGCAGGGCGGCGGTGTCGCGGATGGTCTTGGTCTGACCGAGATTCATGGCGAGGCCCCAGCCGCCTTCCTCGACCCGCGGCCCCGCCGAGACCCGCCCGCGCGACGGCTTCAGCCCGACCCCGCCGCAGAAGCTCGCCGGGATGCGGATCGAGCCGCCGATATCCGAGCCATGCGCCATCGGCACCATGCCCGCAACCACGGCCGCCGCACTGCCGCCGCTCGAGCCGCCGGCGCAATAGCCCTCGCGCCAGGGCGTCGAGGTGTTGCCGTAGAGCGCGTTCTCCGAGGTGCCGGCGATCGAATATTCCGGCGCGTTGGAGCGGCCGATGATGTTGAGGCCGGATTCCTTGAACAGCTTGCCGACATGGCTGTCGCCCTCGACCACGAAGCCCTTCATCAGCCGGCTGCCGCATTCGAACTTGCGCCCGTCGAGATGCTGGCCGATATCCTTGATCAGGAAGGGCACGCCGCGAAAGGGACCGTCCGGCAGCGTCTTCTCGTCCAGCCCCTCGATCCGGTCGGGATAGGTCTCCACCACCGCGTTGACCTTGGGGTTGGCGGCGGCGATCGCGGCGGCCGCGGTCTCCGCCAACTCCTTCGGCGTCACCTGCTTCTTCGCCACAAGCTCGGCGAGACCGGTCGCGTCATAGCCGGCGTATTCGGCGATCTTCATGAACGGATTTCCCCTGCGCTTCGATCTTTGCGCCGGAGCTTAGACGATCCGCTTCTCCGGGCGGAAGATGCTACTTGGCAGCCTCGGCGGGCGCGGCAACAGGTGCTGGGGTCGGCTCGGGGCCAGCCACCACCACGCGGTTGCGTCCCGCCGCCTTGGCCTGATAGAGCGCGCGGTCGGCCATCTGGAGGAGGAGCGCACGGGTCTGGGCATGGGCCGGGAACATGGCCAGGCCGATCGAGATCGTGACCGAGGGAATGACACGCTCGCCCATCGTCATCGATGTTCCGGGTACCGCGGCCCGGATCTTCTCCGCCTTGGCGGTCGCCTGGGCGGTGTTGCAGTCGGGGAGGAAGACCAGGAACTCCTCGCCGCCGTAGCGGCAGACCACGTCGCTCTGCCGGACCGAGGCGAGGAGCGCCGTGCCGACGCGGCGCAGGGCCTCGTCACCGGCCTGATGGCCGTGCGTGTCGTTGAAGCGCTTGAAATGGTCCACGTCGAGGAGCAGGACCGCGCCTGATTTCCGGTCGCGCTGCAGCTTCGAGAGGTCGCGCTCCAGGGTCTCGTCGAGGAAGCGGCGGTTGTAGAGGCCGGTCAGACCGTCGCGCAGCGCCATGTTCTCCAGCTTCTCGCGCAGCTCGATGTTGGTGAGCGACAGCGACAGCTGGTCGGTCAGGCGCTCGATCGTATCGTCCAGCACCGCGGCGGTCTTGCGCCTGCGCAGGATCTCGCCGCGGAGATGCAGCATGCCGAGGATCTGCCCGCGCCCGACGATCGGGATGCAGGCATAGGGGCCGAGTTCGTCCTCGCCGTCCAGGTGGCGGCAGGTGATCGGCGCCGCATCGGTCGCGGCGCCGGACTCCCCGGCACAGCCGTCATGGCGGCTGCCTTGGCGCAGACCCCAGCATTCCTGCGGATGCAGCTGCTCGGCGAAGGTATGCGCCTCGCCCTTCCGGCTCCATTGTGCGACCCGGGTCAGCTGGTCGCGCGAGGCGGTGTAGACGTAGAGCACGCCCGAAACCTCGGTCATCATCCGCCGCGCAAAGGAGGCGATGATGGCGTAGGCCTCGTGCCGGGAATCGGCGAGCTGCAGCGCGGTCGACATCTCGGTCACCTGGTGACGATCCTCGTTGCGCCGGCGCAGCACCTGCTCGACGGCGCCGCGGCCACTGACCTCGCTGCGGAACAGGAAGAACTGGGCGATCGAGAACAGGATGGCGATACCGAGCGACGCGACGACCAGGAACGAGTGCAGTTCGGCGTAATAGTCGGCGCTCCGCTGCGTGCGATCGGCCTCTTCCTCGAACATGTTTATCTTGTAGGTCAGCACCGCGCGCATGCGGTCCATCAGGAACTTGCTCTCGCCGAGCCGCAGCTCCTCGCGCGCCATGTTGAAGCCCTTGACCCTGGCCGTTTCCAGCAGGCTGTCGATCAGGTTCTGTCGCCGGGTCATCAACTGCGCCAGGGTGAGCTCGCTGTAACCCGGCGCGGACCAGGGATCGATCTCCGGCCCCATCACCGCGCGCAGGTTGGTGATCTGGTCGCGGCCGCGGAACAGCGGCGCCAGATAACTCGATTCACCGGTGATCAGATAGCCGCGGACGCCGGTTTCGATGTCCACCAGGGCGACCAGGACGCGCTGGGCCGCATCGGTGTGGTCGCGGATCTGCGACAGCTCGGCGCTGCGCTTGACCGCCTGGTTGTCGAGATAGACGGAAACGCCCGCCAATGCGATCAGCAAGGCGATCCCGGCCCCGAACAGAAGAGTGATGATCTGACGCCTGCGATGCCAGCTCATACCGGTCTCGATCGGTCGCACACTCGAAGATGCAACGCCGCTGCCCGGCGCTGGTTTCAGTGAAGCATGATCAAGATCAAATTGACAATTCCCTAACGACCGCACTGCGTCAGGCTAAGATATTGATAAGGATCATATAAATCTACTCGACATTGCGATGCCGAGCTTCCATGGCGGGCCTGGAGATGCCCATTCGTTCAGCCAGGGCTACCGCGATCTGGTCGAACAGGATGAACAGCGCCTGCTCGAACAGATTGCCCATGGGTTGCGTGGAGGCGACGACTTCCGCCTTTCCCTTGTAGACCGCGGCGGGCAGGAACAGCACCAGTTTTGCCTTCTTGGGCGTGACGCCGGCGGGATCGCCGGTGATGACGGCGATCTCGCCGCCGGCCTCGGCCGCGCGGTCGAAGACATAGTCGATATGCCCGATCGAGCCGCCGCCGGAGACGACGATCACGAGATCGCCCTTGGCGATGCCGGGCGTGGTGTCGTCCCAGATCCAATGGGTCGGCTTGCCGAGATGGGTCAACCGCATCGGCGGCCAGTCGGCAAGGTGGCGGTGGCGCTCGACTGTAGCCACCGCCATTCATCGCGCGCTTCTCGGCGTCGGTCGGCCTTTCGCCGAAACGCTATGCGCGCCTCGCCCGTTTCGGCCGGGTACTGTTGCGATTGGAGAAACAGCCGGACACCGGTCTCGCAGAGATCGCGCAGGCGGCGGGCTATGCCGACCAGGCGCATTTCAACCGCGACTTCCGCGATTTCGCCGGCATCTCGCCGGGCGAATATCGCAAGGCCGGCGGGGCCGGTCGCCATGTCCCGGAGAAGCGCCGGTAAATTCGTTCAATACCCTTCTGGCCGGCGCGCGCAGATTGACCTTCTCAACCTCAGGAGAAGAGCCATGCAGATCCATGAGATGTATCCCTATTTCCGCATGAAGGACACCGCGGCGGCGATCCGCTTCTATAAGGAAGCCTTCGGCATCGCGGAGAGGTTTCGCCTGGTCGAGCCGAGCGGGCGGATCGGCCATGTCGAGCTCGCCTTCGGCCCCAACACGCTGATGCTCTCCGACGAGTTTCCGGAATACGGCATCACCGCGCCGGAGCCTGCCGATGTGAAGATGTGCATCCATATCCATGTCGAGGATTGCGATGCGCTGATGGCGCGGGCGATTGCGGCCGGCGCCACCCTGGTCCGACCGGCGGCGGATCATTTCTACGGCGAGCGTTCGGGTGCGGTGCGCGATCCCTTCGGCTACGACTGGCTGATCGGGCATTCGATAGAAGTGGTCGAGCCCTCGGAAATGCAGCGCCGTTATACCGAGATGCTGAAGAACGCCTGACCGCGCTCAGGCGTGGCCGGCTTCGCCGGTGAGGAAGGTGAAATCGACGCCGATCTTGCTCAGCGAGCGCTCCCATTTGTCGTTGAGCGCGTCGTCGAAGATCAGCTCCTCGTCGGCCGGCACGGTCAGCCAGGCATTGGCCTGGAGCTCCTGATCGAGCTGGCCCGGACCCCAGCCGGCATAGCCCAGGGCCAGCAGGCTGCGCCGCGGGCCGGAACCCGAGGCGATGTCCTTCAGGATGTCGATGGTCGCCGTCAGCCCGACCGTGTCGCCGACCTTCAGGGTCGCGTCATCGACATAGTCGGTGCTGTGCAGAACGAAGCCGCGCCCGGTCTCGACCGGACCGCCGCTGCGGATGCGGATATGCTCGCCCTTGCCGTGGGCGTCGATGTTGAGCTGCTGCAACAGGTCCGGGAAGGTGAGGGAGCCGACCAACCGGTTCACCACCAGGCCCATGGCGCCGTCGCTGGTATGGGCACAGATATAGATGACCGAGCGGGTGAAGCGGGCGTCGCGCATCTGCGGCATCGCGACCAGCAATTCTCCGGTCATAAAGCCTTGATGAGAAACAGTTTTACCCATAGCTTCCCTCTCGCACGCCATCTGGTCGCAGCCACCATTTCGTGACCTTAACCATCGTTGAGTAAGCCTATAATCCGCCTCGAAAGTTGGCAAATGATGAATGCGACATCAAGACCGGCGGATCCAAATAAGCAGCGGAATCACAATAGCTTGACCCGCAAGTGTGCTTCCGGCGCCATGCTCCTGCTGGCCCTCCTGTGGGCAGGCATCGCGCATGCCGAATCGGGCGCGGGCAACGCGGTGGCGACCGAGCAGAGCGCGGCGCGCCTGGTGACCGCGGTGACCGGGGCAGGGGACTTGAAGGCCTTGCCGGCCGGGCTGGAGATCACCCTCAAATCCGGCTGGAAGACTTATTGGCGCTCGCCGGGCGATGCCGGCTTCCCGCCGGAGCTCAAATTCGACGGCTCGGAGAATGTGGCGGCCGCAGAGCTGCAGTACCCGACGCCGCACCGCTTTGAGCTCTTCGGCCTGCAGACCTTCGGCTACAAGGACCAAGTGGTCTACCCGATCGCGGTGACGCCGGAGCGGCCGGGCGAGGCGGTGAAGCTACGCGCCCATCTGCGCTACCTGGTCTGCGAGCAGGTCTGCATCCCCTACGACGCCGATCTCGCGCTGGACATCCCCGCCGGCCCGCCTGGCCCGAGCGACCAGGCGCCGCTGGTCAACCGTTTCCAGGCCATGGTGCCGGGCGACGGACGCAGCGCGGGATTGCAGCTCACCAACGTGCGCGTCGAGGCCGGCAACAAGCTGGTGGCCGAAGCGGTGAGCGACGGCCAGAATTTCAGCGATCCCGATTTGCTCGTCGAGGGGCCGGCCAGCCTGTTGTTCGGAAAGCCGGATGTTTCACTGAGCGACAATGATCGGCATGCGACGCTCACCGTGCCGATCGAGCCATCGACGGATACGTCGCAGACGGCGGGCAATCTCACGCTGACCTTGACCGACGGCGAGCGCGGGCTCGAGGCCAAGGTGAATCTGCCGAGCCTGGCGCCGGCCGCTTTGCTGTCGAACGCCGCGGCGGCGCCGGTTGCGCCGGAGGCATCGCCGCTGCTGCTGATCCTCGGCATCGCGCTGCTCGGCGGATTGATCTTGAACGTGATGCCCTGCGTGCTGCCGGTGCTGGTGCTGAAGCTCACCTCCGTGCTGCAGCATGGCGGCGGGGAGGGCGGGCAGGTGCGCTTGAGCTTCCTCGCGACCGCTGCCGGCATCGTCTCCGCCTTTCTGGCGCTGGCCGCGTCGCTCGTGGGATTGAAGCTCGCGGGCCATGAGATCGGCTGGGGCATCCAGTTCCAGCAACCGGTCTTCCTGGGCGTTCTGGCGACGATCTGCCTGGTCTTCGCCGCCAACCTCTGGGGCCTCTTTCAAGTGCCGCTGCCGGCGCTGGCCGGCGACTTGGCATTGGCCGCCGATCGCCGGGCGGGCCAACACAAGATGCGCGGCGCCTTCCTGACCGGCGTCTTCGCGACCGTGCTGGCGACACCGTGCTCGGCGCCGTTCGTCGGCACGGCGATCGGCTTCGCTTTGTCGCGCGGCACCACCGAGATCTTTGCGATCTTCCTGGCGATGTCGGTCGGCCTCGCGCTGCCCTATCTCGCGGTCGCGGCGGCGCCGCATCTCGCGGTGATGCTGCCGCGGCCCGGCCGCTGGATGGTCTGGCTCCGCAAGATGCTCGGCGTCAGCATGGCCGCGACCGCGCTCTGGCTCGGCTGGGTGCTGGCGGGCCAGCTCGGCATCCTGCGCGCGACCCCCGCCGACCAGGCCCAGGGCGAGGCAGTGCACTGGCAGGTCTTCGATCCGGCGGCGATCCCGGACCTGGTCGCGTCGGGCAAGGTGGTGTTCGTCGATGTCACCGCCGACTGGTGCCTCACCTGCAAGGCCAACAAGACCCTGGTGATCGATCGTCCTCCTGTGAGCGCCAGCCTCAACCGGGCGGACGTCGTCCCCATGGTGGCGGACTGGACCCGGCCCGACCCGGCGATCAGCCGCTATCTTGCGCATTTCAACCGCTATGGCATTCCTTTGAATGTGGTCTATGGACCGAAGGCGCCGGAGGGCATCGTGTTGCCGGAGCTGCTCACCTCCGACGCCGTGGAGCAGGCCATCCGCCAAGCGACGGGTGGTTGAATTTCGCCGCCCGGCCGGGCTAAGTTCCGGTTCGAATTTCCCGACATACTGCCTGAAGCTGAAAGGAACTTCCGATGACGATCAAGGTCGGCGACAAGCTCCCCTCCGTCACCCTCAAGTACATGAACAAGGACGGCATGCAGACCGCCACGACGGACGATCTGTTCAAGGGCAAGAAGGCCGTTCTGTTCGGCCTGCCCGGCGCCTTCACGCCGACCTGCTCGGCCAAGCACCTGCCGGGCTTCGTCACCCATGCCGACGACCTGAAGAAGAGGGGCGTCGAGGTCATCGCCTGTCTCTCGGTCAACGACGCCTTCGTGATGGACGCCTGGGGCAAGGCACAGAATGCCGGCGAGAAGGTGATGATGCTGGCCGACGGCAATGCGGATTTCGCCAAGGCGACCGGCCTCACCATGGACGGCACCGGCTACGGCATGGGCTTGCGCACCAGCCGCTGGGCGATGGTGCTCGAGGACGGCAAGGTTAGGACCTTGAATGTCGAGGCGCCCGGCGCCTTCGAGGTTTCCAGCGCCGAAGCGGTGATGAAGACGCTCTAACAGCAACCGGCGCGCGGCGGTCGCCGCGCGCCCCGGGGTCCAGGATGGCGGTCGGAACACAATCGGAAACAACGACCGCCGCCACCCTCTTGCAGAGGGCGGAGGACATCCTCCACAAGATCTACGGCCATCGCGATTTTCGCGGCAACCAGGCCGAGATCATCCGCCATGTGAGTGCCGGCGGCGACGCGCTGGTGCTGATGCCGACCGGCGGCGGCAAGTCGATCTGCTACCAGATCCCGGCCATGCTGCGCGAAGGCGTCACCCTCGTGGTCTCGCCGCTGATCGCACTGATGCAGGACCAGGTCGCCGCCCTGCGCCAGCTCGGCGTTCCCGCGGCTTTCCTCAATTCGAGCCTGCAATTCGAGGAGATGCGCGAGATCGAGCAGCAGTTGCGCAAGGGCGCGCTGAAACTGCTCTACGTGGCGCCGGAGCGGCTGACCACGCCGCGCTTCCTCGAGCTGATCTCCACCCTGAAGCCGGCCTTGTTCGCGATCGACGAGGCGCATTGCGTCTCGCAGTGGGGCCACGACTTCCGGCCGGAATACATCCAGCTCTCGATCCTGCACGAGCGTTTCCCGGACGTGCCGCGGATCGCGCTTACCGCCACCGCCGATCACGACACCCAGCGCGAGATCATCCAGCGCCTGAAGCTGGAGGAGGCGGAGGTCTACCGCGCCAGCTTCGACCGGCCCAACATCCGCTACCAGCTGGTGGAGAAGATCGACGGCAAGCGCCAACTCCTCAACTTCATCGAGAAGGAGCACAAGGACGAGCCCGGCATCGTCTACTGCCAGTCGCGCAACAAGACCGAAAAGGTGGCCGGCTGGCTGCGCGGTCATGGCGTGAACGCGCTGCCCTATCACGCCGGCATGACCCAGGAGGAAAGGCGCGAGAACCAGCACCGCTTCATCACCGATGACGGCGTGGTGGTGGTCGCGACCGTCGCCTTCGGCATGGGGATCGACAAGCCGGATGTGCGCTTCGTGGCGCATCTCGATCTGCCCTCCAGCATCGAAAGCTACTACCAGGAGACCGGGCGGGCGGGGCGCGACGGCGCCGCCGCCGATGCCTGGCTCGCCTTCGGCCGCGGCGATGTCATGCTGCTCCGCAAGCGCATCGCGGATTCCAATGCGCCGGAGGCACGCAAATTCGTCGAGCAAAGGAAGCTCGACGCCATGCTCCGCTTCTGCGAGACGCCGGAATGCCGGCGCATGGCCTTGCTCGGCTATTTCGGCGAGGAATCCCAGCCTTGCGGCAATTGCGACCTCTGCCTCAACCCGCAGGCAACCTGGGATGCGACCGTGCCGGCGCAGAAGCTGCTCTCGGCGGTGCTCCGGACCGGCCAGCGCTTCGGCATCACCCATCTGATCGACGTGCTGCGCGGCAACGAGACCGAGAAGGTGATCCACTACGGCCACAACAATCTGCCGACCTTCGGCGTCGGCAAGGATCTCTCGCTGCACGACTGGCGCGCGCTCTCGAGCCAGATGATTTCGCTGGGCTTCCTCAAGGTGGAGGGCGACGGCTTCAATGTGCTAACCATGACCGAGGCGGCGCGGCCGATCCTCAAGGGCGAGCAGCAGGTGATGCTCCGCAAGCCCGCCGAGCGCGGCAAAGGGCGCAAGCGCCAGCTGAGTGCGCCGGCCGGCGCCCAGGATCTCGATCAGAATCTCTGGGAGGCGTTGCGGGCGCGCCGCCGGGCGCTGGCCCAGGCGCAGAACGTGCCGCCCTATGTCATCTTCCACGACGCGACCTTGGCGGAGATCGCGCGCCGGAAGCCGCAGAGCCGCGACGCCTTCCTCGAAATCCCCGGCATCGGCGAGCGCAAGGTGGCGCGCTACGCCCAGGATTTCATGGCGGTGATCGCGGAGTTCGCCTAGGAGGCCGTGACCAGGAATTTCTGGTAGCCGGTTCGCGTTTCCAGCATTCGCAGGATGTTGTTGCGCGAGCCGCGGACGTGGTGGCGGGCGAGGTCGCCGGCGCGCTTCGCATCGCCGGCGCAGATCGCATCGACGATCGCGGTATGCTCGTGGCGGGTGAGCTTCCACTCGTCGAGCCAGAGCAGCTCCATCCAGACGTAGTGCTGGCACTTGTCCAGGATCTTGTTGATCATCCCCGACAGCATCTCGTTGCCGCCGATCTCGGCGATCACGCGGTGGAGATCGATGCCGACCTGCAGCTCCTTGAACATGTCCTGCGAATTGCGCTGCGGCGCCGCCGCCAGCCGCTCGCATTCCGCCACCATGGCGCGAAGCCTGGCCTTGCCCTTGGCGGTGATCCGCGCGGTGGCGAGCTCGGTCGCGTAGCCGTCGAGCAGCTCGCGCACCTCGAAGGCCTCGCGGAACATGTCGAGGTCGAAGGCCTTCACGGCATAGCCCTGGCGCGGCCGCCCGGTCACGAGGTCGTCGCGCTCCAGCCGGTTCAACGCCTCTCGAACGGGCGTGCGGCTCACCTTGAGCTTCTCCGCAAGCTCGGCCTCGGTCATGCGGGCGCCCGGCGGAAGCTGGCCGGTCACGATCATCTGCTTCACCGACTCATAGACGGAGTCACGAAGCGTGTTCTTCCTTCTCGGCGGCATCCGATTCCCGGTTCCCAAAGCGGCTGCCGCAGCATGCAGGCAAAGCGGGGGCCAAGCGAGATTCTTGTGCCCTCCCAATTGACGCCTGCCTGAGGGCTCTTTACATTCATTTTTGTATACAATTTCGCGTACCAAAAAGACAACGATAAACCATTGGCAGGAGGCATAAAATGAGTAAACGCAGGATTCTGGGTGCGGCGACGGCACTGACCGTTTGGGCGGCGCTTGCGACCGGCTCGGCCCAGGCCGAGGACTCGATCACCGTCGCTTCATGGGGCGGTTCGTACCAGGAGGCGCAGACCAAGGCCTTCTTCAAGCCGACCGCGGACGCGCTCGGCATCACGATCAAGGAAGACACCACCAACGGCCTCGACGACGTCCGCCTGCAGGTCACCGGCAATGCGGTGAAGTGGGACCTGGTCGAGCTCGGCTCCGAGGAATGCGCGCGCGGCACCAAGGAAGGCCTGTTCGAGAAGCTGGACTACAGCCAGATCGACGCTTCCGGCATCGATCCCAAGCTGGTCAACCCGGATTGGGTCGGCATCACCTATTACTCGGTCGTGCTGATCTACCGAACCGACGTCTACAAGGACGCCGGGCCGAAGACCTGGGCCGATTTCTGGAATGTCGAGAAGTTCCCCGGCCGCCGCGCCTTGAGCGGCGCGATGACCTCGGAAACGCTGACTGTGGCGACGCTCGCCGACGGCGTGCCGATGGACAAGGTCTTCCCGCTCGACATCGACCGCGCGCTGAAGTCGCTCGATAAGATCCGGCCGCATATCAACGCCTGGTGGAGCTCCGGCGCCCAGGCGATGCAGCTCGTCAAGGATGGCGAAGTCGACATGGCCAGCATCTGGAATGGCCGCGCCAGCACCTTGAAGGCCGAGGGCGCGCCGATCGCCTTTTCCTATGACCAGGGCGTACTGAGCGCCGATTGCATGGTCATCCCGAAGGGCGCCAAGAACAAGGATCTCGCCATGAAGGCGCTGGCCATGTTCCTGAAGCCGGAGATCCAGGCCAACCTGCCGCTCTACATCGCCAATGGCCCGGTCAACCTCAAGGCCTTCGATACCGGCAAGATCCCGGCCGACAAGGTCGCCGGCATCACCTCCGCGCCGGACAACGCCAAACAGCAGGTGCTGCTTGATCCGGTCTTCTGGGGCGAGCACCTGGTCGAGGCGACCGAGAAGCTCAACAACCTGATCCAGCAATGAACGGATGACCTGGGCGGAGACGGCGCGTTGCCGTTTCCGCCGCGCATTGTTCGGCCATATACAGTCGTCATGGTCCGCGCAGGCGGACCATCCACGAGTTTCTCTCGTGCGACGGCTGCAAACTCGTGGATCCTCCGCGTTCGCGGAGGATGACGAGAAAAAATGTCGATCGCGATAGCGGTCGAAAGGAGACAGGGGAGTTTGTATTGACCGCGCTGCCGATCAGCATCCGCGACCTTGCCAAGCGTTACGGCAACATCACCGTTCTCGAGCAGCTCGACCTCGACGTGGCGCCGGGCGAGTTCCTGACCCTGCTCGGGCCCTCCGGCTCCGGCAAGACCACCTTGCTGATGATCCTGGCCGGCTTCGTCCGCGCCAATGCCGGCAGCATCAGGATCGGCGGCGAGGAAGTGATCGCGATGCCGCCGCATAAGCGCAACATCGGCATGGTGTTCCAGAACTATGCGCTCTTCCCGCATATGAACGTCTTCCACAACATCGCCTTCCCGCTGAAGCAGCGGAAGCTGCCGCAGGCGGTGATCGCGGAGCGCGTGAAGAAGGCGCTCGACCTGGTGAAGCTTTCCGAGCTGGCCGAGCGCCGGGTGGACCAGCTTTCCGGCGGCCAGCGCCAGCGTATCGCCCTGGCGCGGGCGATCGTGTTCGAGCCGAAGATCGTGCTGATGGACGAGCCGCTCTCGGCGCTCGACAAGGGCTTGCGCGAGCATATGCAGATCGAGCTCCGCAACCTGCATCGCCGGCTGGGGATGACGACGATCTACGTGACCCATGACCAGCGCGAGGCGATCACCATGTCGGATCGCATCGCGGTGATGAACCAGGGGCGGATCGAGCAGCTCGACAGTCCGGAGACGCTCTACGCCCGGCCGGCGACCCGCTTCGTCGCCAGCTTCGTCGGCGAATCGAATTTCATTCCGGTCGATTGCAAGCCGGACGGCGCCTGGTATGGCGGGCAGCGCTTCAAGGTGGCGACGCCGCTGCCGGCCGGGCCGGGCTGGATGGTGGTGCGGCCGGAGAAGCTGCGCCTCAGCAACGGCAACACATTTGCAGGCGAAAGCATGCTTGACGCCGTGGTGCGCGACGTTGTCTATCAGGGCGACAGCTTCCTCTGCTACGCGGCACTTCCCGACGGCCGGCAGATCATGCTGCGTGACTATTGCCGCAGCGACGTGCTGGCCTTGCTGCCCGAGCCCGGCGGAATGGTGCGCCTGAAGTTCAATGCCGAGGACGCCACCGTGGTCACGGGTGACGAATGACCCGCAATGCCGATGTCCTGGCGCAAGGCGAGCGGCGTGAATCCGCCGTTCTCCTGATCCTCTGCTCGCCGGGCCTGCTGCTGGTGGCCTTGGTCATCGTGATGCCGGTCGGGTGGCTGTTCTGGCAATCGCTGTTCGACGCGCAGGGCGCCTTGAGCGACGCCAACTATCGCCGCTTCTTCACCGAGCCTTCTTATCTCAAGACCCTCATCACCACCTTCAAGGTCTCGTTCCTGGTGACCGTGCTCTGCCTCATCATCGGCTATCCGGTCACCTACATGCTCTCGCAACTGCCGCGCCGCTGGGCGGCGTTCTGCATGTTCCTGGTGATCCTGCCGTTCTGGACCTCGGTGCTGGTCAGGACCTATGCCTGGCTGGTGATCCTGCAACGGAAAGGCCTGCTCAACACTTGGCTGATCGACCTCGGCGTCATCGACCAGCCGATCTCGCTCGCCAACAATTTCGCCGGGGTGGTCATCGGCATGACCCATATCCTGCTGCCTTTCCTGATCCTGCCGCTCTATGCCTCGATGCGGTCGATCGATCTCGACTATGTCAGGGCCGGCATGAATCTCGGCGCGGGGCCGGTCGCCGCCTTCTGGCAGATCTTCTTTCCGCTCTCGCTGCCGGGCCTCGCCTCGGGCCTGGTCACCGTCTTCGTGCTCTGCCTCGGCTTCTTCGTGACCCCGGCGCTGATGGGCGGCGGCAACGTCATCATGTGGGCGATGCGGATCGAACAGACGACGCGGCTCTACAGCAACTGGGGGGCGGGGAGTGCGTTGGGTGTCGTGCTGCTGGTGGTGACGCTCGGCCTGCTGGCGCTGTTCCAGAAGCTGGTCGGATCGCGCGTCACCGGCGCCTGGAGCGTGCGATGAGCGCCGAGCTCGGCCTGCCGATCCCGCACCGCAGCCGGCTCTGGCTCTACCTGGTCGGCGGCTTGACGCTGTTCTACCTGATTGCGCCCTCGCTGATCATCGTCCCGATGTCCTTTTCCGACGCGACCCTGCTGCAGTTCCCGCCGGAGAAATGGTCCTTGCGCTGGTATGAGGCCTATTTCGGTGCGGTCGAGTGGCGCGACGCGACCCTGGTCTCGGTCAAGGTGGCGATCCTCACCACCCTGCTGGCCACACCCATCGGGGTTGCCGCGGCCTATGCTTTGAACGCCGGCGGCTTGCGTTTCGGCCGCGCCATCATGCTGCTGCTGACCGTGGCGCTGGTCGTGCCGGTCATCCTGGTCGGCATCGGCACTTTCTTTCTCTATGCCAAGATCGGGCTCAACAACACCATCGCCGGCCTGGTCATCGCGCATACGGTGCAGGCCCTGCCGCTGGTGGTGATCACCGTGCTCAGCGGCCTCAGGACCTACGACATGAACCAGGAGCGGGTGGCGCGCAGCCTCGGCGCCAGCCGCTTCAAGGCCTTCTGGCAGGTGACCCGGCCGCAGATCCAGTTCTCGATCGTCTCCGGCGGCCTGTTCGCCTTCATCACCTCCTTCGACGAGGTGGTGGTCTCCTTCTTCATCTCCGGCGGCGAGACCACGACCTTGACCCGGCGCATGTTCAGCGCACTCCGCGACCAGGTCGATCCGACCATCGCCGCGATCTCGACCTGCCTCATCGTCCTCTCGATCCTCCTGCTGGCTTTGGCCCAGGTCTTCGGCAATCGCCGCCAAAGGTAGCCGGGGCGATAACCGTTGCGGCATGACGCCGCCGCGCCATAGAGTGCGCGCGGATTTCAGCGAGGGTGTTGCGTGAGTGCGGATGTGGATGTCGTCATCGTCGGCGCGGGTGCCGCGGGCCTGGCCGCGGCCAAGGCAGCGCAGGGGCGGGGCCTCACCTTTCACCTGATCGAAGCCGCGCATCGGATCGGCGGGCGCGCCTATACCGAGGAGATGGCCCCCGGCATGCCGATGGATCTCGGCTGCCATTGGATGCATTCGGCCAGCCTCAATCCTTTTCCGGCGATCGCCGATCGCCTCGGCTTCCATTATCGGCGCGACGGCGCCTGGCGGATGAATGGTTTCATGGGCGCGCGCCGCTTGACCGAGGCCGAGCATGCGGAAGTGCATCGCGGCATGGCCGGCAACTACGCCGCGATCGCCAAGGCCGCGGCGCGCGGCGAAGATGTCGCCGTGTCCGAGGTGATGGACCTCGACCATCCCTGGGTGGCCCTGCATGCCTATTGGTTCTCGCTCGGGACCTCCCACGACCCCGATGAGATCTCCACGATCGATGTCGATGCCTATAACGACACCGATGAGAACTGGCCGGTCCGCGAGGGCTACGGCGCCTTGGTGGCAGGCTGGGGGGCGGATGTCCCGGTGACGCTCAACGCCGCGGCGACCCGCATCCGCTGGGGCTCCGGCGGCGTGGTGGTGGAGACCGTCAAGGGCAATATCGCCGGCCGGCGTTTGCTGCTGACGGTGTCGACCAACCTGCTGGCGTCCGGCCGGATCGCCTTCGACCCGCCGTTGCCGGATTGGAAGCTGGCGGCGGCCGGCGCCCTGCCGCTCGGCGTGCACAATCGGATCGGCATCCTGCTGAAGCGCAATCCCTTCGGCCCCGAGGCGCCGACCAGCGCCACCCTGATGCTGGACGGCGAGATGCCGATCGCGACCCAACTGCGGCCGTTCGGCTATGACTACGTGGTCGGTGTCACCGGCGGGCGCCACGGCGCCTGGCTGGAGCGCGCCGGTGCCGCGGCCTCGGTGGACTACCTGACCGAGCGCCTGGTCGGCGCTTTCGGCAGCGATATCCGCGCAGCGCTTTCGACCCGCAGCATCGTCACCGCCTGGGCCGGCGATCCCTGGACTCTCGGCTCTTATTCATCGGCTTCACCCGGCGCCAGCGATCAGCGCGCCGTGCTGGCGCGGCCGATCGACGACATCCTCTTTTTCGCCGGTGAAGCCTGTTCCGTGGAATTTGCGGGCACCGCCCACGGCGCCTATCTCACCGCCGTCGCGGCGGTGGAGGGAATGGCCGGCTTATGAGGGCGAGAAGATGTCGTTCAGCATCTTGTCGCAGGGCTTGTCCTCGGCATCGCCGATCCGCGGGATCGGGATCGGGAAGCCCTTGCCCAGCGAGAATTTCGGCTTGCGGATCTTGCCTTCGACAAGGATCGGCGCCGGGATGTTGAGCACGCTGACCACCTTGGAATCCGCGTCGAGCTCCGTCTTCAGCGTCTGGGACTTCAAGTCGATGTTGCCGTTGACGTAGATCACCGATTCCTTGGTGTCGATCAGGGTGCGCGAGAACTTGGCATTGCCGTTGGAGAAGGTGAGGCCGCCGGCGACGCAGCGCACCGGGATCTGGTTATCGTCGGTGATGTAGAGAAAAAGCGCGTTCTGGATGTCGAGGTCGGCCAAAGCGAGCATCAGCCCGCTGAACGATCCGCCGGTCATGCCGAGCTCGATCGCGCCGTCGGCGACGCCGAAGACCTGGGCCAGCGACTTGCCTTGGCCCTCAAGCGTGACCTTGCCGCCGACCTTGCCATTGGTGGTCTTGATGTATTCGGAGTCCTTGAAGAATGTCTTGAGGTCGAGATTCTTCAGGAACAGCTCGGCGGTGGCAATCGGCACATCCTTGCGTGCATCCAGGCCCATCTTGCCGGTCACGGTTCCATTGGCGATCGCCATGTTGAGCTTGCTGAGCTGGGCATTGCCGTCATCGACCTTCACGTTGAAGGTGATCGCCTTGACCGGCAGGTAGGGCGCGGCGGTGA
The DNA here is from genome assembly GCF_041905885.1 of Dongia sp. Classification (NCBI taxonomy): domain Bacteria; kingdom Pseudomonadati; phylum Pseudomonadota; class Alphaproteobacteria; order Rhodospirillales; family Dongiaceae; genus Dongia; species Dongia sp. Next base: position 184,611 of record NZ_JAYRKD010000003.1, read on the forward strand.
CCTTCTTCGCGTCCAGGGTCACGTCCATGTCCATGGCGCGCAGCTTCTCGGTCTGCAGCGGCTTGTCGGGGAAGAGGTTGCCCTCCGCCTTCATCTCGCCGGCTTCCTTCTTCTGCTCCTTGGAAGCAGCCTCGTCGGTTTCCGGCGGAATGCCGATCAGCGGCCCCAGATCGTCGAAATCGAGATTGTTGGAAACGAGCTTCGCTTCCAGATAGTTGCGCTTCTCGCGCGGCTCCACGGCGACGACGCCGGTCACGTCGCTGTTGCCGATCCGGCCCTTCATGTTCTCCAGCCGCCATTCCTTCGGCGTGCGCTTCAGGTCGCCGGCGAGATCGTAGGGCGGCGTCGACGGCGCCGGGATGCCGAGCAGCGGGAAGACGTCGGCGAGATCGGGGCCCTTGAGGTGCATCTTCACATTGGCATCGCCGAAGGTGAAGGGATCGCCGACCGTGCCTTTGAGCGTGATGAAGGTCGCACCGTAGTCGACGCGCAGATCGAGCGGGTAGGGATGCTCGGTGTCGCGCAGCATGGCGATCGAGCCGCCCTTGAAGGCGAGCTTGAGCGGCCTTTCTTCCAGCGTGCCCTCGGCCTTGAATTCGACGGTCGGATCGTTGCCCGCGGCCTCGCCCGCGGCGAGATCGATATCGCCGTCGAGCTTCAGCTTTCGCGAGGCGTCGCGGTAGGCGATCTTGCCCTTGGTGATCTCCAGCTGGCCGATGAACGGCGCCTCGGCGCGATCGTCGGGACGCACGGCTTCCACCGCGGTCGCCGCGACGGGATTTTCGTTGAAGTCCCAATTGCTGGTGCCGTCCTTGCGCTTCTCCAGCGACACCTTCGGAGCTTCGATTCGGATGAACGGCAGCACCACATGCCCGCCGAGCAAAGGCCAGGGCTTGATCGCGAAGGCGACGGTTTCTGCGGAAAACATCTGCTCCGCCTCACCCCACTCCGAATTGGCGAGGTTGACGTCGCGCAGATGGATCACCGGGGTCCAGCTCCAATCGACATCGAGCGCGCCGATGGTGACGGCGCGGCCGGTCGCCTTGCTGGCGCGTCCCTGGGCTTGTTCGAGGAGATAGGAGGAATGCAGCAGCGCATAGAGACCGATGGCGGCAACCACCATCAGCGCCACAAGGGTTCCCAATACCCAGAGGAGAATTTTTCCGAGTCTGCGCAAGGGATGCCATCCCATTGAACACCGGGCCGTGGGAGATCAACCGGTGTTGGGGTGGAGCGTTCCCTGCGCATGAGTGCATGCGGAGGCGTCAACACCCTCCCTAGCCCTCTCATCTTGGGAGAGGGGACTCTCTTGAAGAGCCTGATGAGAGTGACGGGTCTACCCATCCCCCGCCCCCAAGATGGGGGCGGGTTGGGGTGGGGGTTAACGCTGACGAAGGCTCAGCGTTTCACATCCAGCGCGCCGCTTTATCCGACCGCCTTGGCCGGGATCGCCAGCCGGGCCAGCTGGTCGACGCGCTCGTTCTCGACATGGCCGCTATGGCCCTTGACCCAGAGCCATTGGACCTGGTGCGGCTGTTCCGCCTTCTCCAGCCGCTGCCAGAGGTCGGAGTTCTTGACCGGCTTCTTGTCGGCGGTGCGCCAGCCGCGGCGCTTCCACTGCGCCACCCATTCGGTGATGCCGTTCTTCACATACTGGCTATCGGTATGAACCCGAACCACCGCCGGGCGTTTCAGCGCCTCCAGCGCGGCGATCGCCGCCATCAGTTCCATGCGGTTGTTGGTGGTCTGCTCCTCGCCACCGGAGAGCTCCTTCTCCACCGTGCCGTAACGCAGCAGCGCGCCCCAGCCGCCCGGACCGGGATTCCCGCTGCAGGCGCCGTCGGTGAAGATGTCGACGATAGGCTTGTCCGTCATTTCAAGCCGTAGGCGCCGATGTCCCGCGCGCCCTGATGGAAGCGGAGCTTCCTGATGTACTCGACCGGATCCTTCGGCTTCACGAAGGCGCCGGGCGGGTGGTTCAGCCAGTCATAGAGCCGGGTCAGCAGGAAGCGCAGCGCGGCGCCGCGGGCCAAGAGCGGCATCGCCTGCATCTCGGCCTCGGGGATCGGGCGGATCTTGCGATAGCTGTCGAACATCAGCCTCGCCTTGGTGACGTTGAAGCTGAAATCCGGCTGGAAGCACCAGGCGTTCAGGCAGACCGCCAGATCGTAGGCCAGGAAATCGGTGCAGGCGAAATAGAAGTCGATGATCCCGGAGAGCCGGTCGCCGAGGAAGAAGACATTGTCCGGGAAGAGATCGGCATGGATGACGCCGCTCTCCAGCTGCTTCGGCCAGCTTGCCTCGAGATAGGCGAATTCCGCCGCCAGGCGATCCTTGAGGCCGGGCTCCACCTCGTCGGCGCGCGCCGCGGTGTCCGCGATCAGCTTGCGCCAGCCTTCGACCGAGAGATTGTTCGGCCGGCGCAGGGCGAAGTCGCGGCCCTTCAAGTGGAAATCGGCGAGCGCCCCGCCCAAAGCCTGGCAATGCTTCTCGTTCGGCCGGCGCGGCCACATGCCTTCGAGGAAGCTGATGATCGCCGCCGGCCGGCCGCAGAGCGCCTTCAGCGCCTGGCCTTGGCGGTCGGTGATCGGCGTCGGGCAGTTGAGGCCCTTGCTTGCGAGATGCTGCATCAGCCCGATGAAGAAGGGCAGGTCCTCGAGCTTCACCCGCTTCTCATAGAGCGTCAGGATGAAGGTGCCTTTCGTCGTCCTGAGCAGGTAGTTGCTGTTCTCGACGCCCTCGGCGATGCCCTTGCAGGAGACGGCATCGCCGATGTCGTAGTCGGCGATGAACTGGGCGAGATCGCCGTCGGGGACTTCGGTATAGACGGCCATGGTGGATCAGTCGTGGGGAATGTCAGGCGGTGAGGGCGCGCGGCAGCTTGAAATGGGTGGTCTCGACCGTGACCGAGACTTCCTCGATGGTGACGTCGAAGCGTTCCTTGAGCTCGTCGATCACCTGCTGGACCAGGAGCTCCGGCGCCGAGGCGCCGGCGGTGATGCCGACGGTGTCGACATTCTCCAGCCAGTTCCAGTCGATCTCGGTCGCCTTCTGCACCAGATGGGCTTCGGGGCAGCCGCAGCTCTTGGCCACCTCGACCAGGCGGCGCGAGTTCGAGGAATTCGGCGCGCCGATCACCAGCATCAGGTCGCAGCGCTCGGCGATGGTCTTCACCGCCGACTGGCGGTTGGTCGTCGCGTAGCAGATGTCTTCCTTGCGCGGCCCGTGGATCGCCGGGAAGCGGCGGCGCAGCACGTCGATGATGCCGACGGTGTCGTCGATCGAAAGCGTGGTCTGGGTGATGTAGGCCAGCCGCGTAGGGTCCTTGAACTCGAGCTTCTCGGCGTCCTCGGCGGTCTCGATCAGGGTGACTGCGCCGGGCGGCAGCTGGCCGATCGTGCCGATCACCTCGGGATGTCCGGCATGGCCGATCAGGATCAGGTGATGGCCGGCGTTGTAATGGACCTCGGCCTCGCGGTGCACCTTGCTGACCAGCGGGCAGGTGGCGTCGAGATAGAGCAGGTTGCGTGCTTCGGCGTCGGCCGGGACCGACTTCGGCACCCCATGGGCGGAGAAGACGACAGGATACTGACCCGGGATCTCGTCCAGCTCCTCGACGAAGACCGCGCCCTGGCGCTCCAGCTCCTGCACGACATGCCGGTTGTGCACGATCTCGTGGCGGACATAGACCGGGGCGCCGAACCGCTCCAGCGCCCGCTGGACGATCTGGATGGCGCGATCGACCCCGGCGCAGAAGCCGCGCGGCGAGGAAAGCAATATGGTGAGGGGCCGACCCTTGGATGCGCGCTGGGGCATTCCGGATTCCGCAATTGCACCGTTGCCCCGGAATATAGGGATTTGCGGCGGGCGGGCAACTTCAAACCGGGCGACGTTCCGGTGGGCATGGCGGCAGACGAAGGGGGCGGACATGGCGGGGCGGATGATGCCGCCGGTTCATGACCAAACCGCGGCGGGCTTGTGGAATTTCAGGGGGTTAATTAAAGTCCCGGCCACGACCCCGGTCCGGCCCGGCGACTCCAGGAGCGGAGTCTCGGCCAGCCCCGGTCGGGCGGGAGAGGATCACCGATGGCCGAGCCGAATATCGCGCAGAAGGCGCCCTTCAAAGTCGATGTGGTGGCGGGCAAGGCCTACTTCTGGTGCGCCTGCGGGCAGAGCAAGAACCAGCCGTTCTGCGATGGCTCGCACAAGGGCTCGGCGTTCTCGCCGGTCAAATACGACGCGACGGAAGCGAAGACCGTGTTCTTTTGCGGTTGCAAGCACACCAAAGGCCAGCCGTTCTGCGACGGTTCGCACAAGACGCTGTGAAGCATTCATGACGGGGAAGAGGATGGCGATGGCTGCCGGCGGGCGCGCGATCGGTTGGATGAAGCGCGGCGGTCTGCTCGCGGCGATGCTGCCCGTCCTGGCGCTGGGCTCCTGCGCCGAGACGCCGAAGCAGTCGATGCCTTGCCCGGCGATCAAGCCGGTGCCGGACGCTTCCTACATCACCCGCTTTGCCGGCGAGTCCGAGGATCTGACCGACACCGCCTTCGAGGCGCGCATCGTCAGCGTGAAGCCGATGTGCAAATACATCGAGGACACCGATACCAAGAAGACCAAGATCCAGAGCGATCTCCTGGTGACCCTGATGGCTTCGCGCGGGCCGAAGCTGACCGGCGAACAGGTCACTTTCAACTACGTGATCGCGCTGACCGGCCGGGGCGGCCAGAAGCTGACCCGCCAGCAGTTCGACGTCACCATCCCGCTCACCGCCGACAAGCCGAGCGCGCAGGTGGTCGACAACCCGCTGGTGACGATCCCGCTGAAGCAGGGCGAGAACGGCGACTTCTACCAGATCTACGTCTTCCTCGAAGTGACCGAGAAAGAGCTCGCCTACAACCGCCGCAACCCGCAGCAGTAGTTTCCCGCCCCGGTTTGACGCCGGGCTTCGTTCGGTCCTAGCATTCCCGCATCACCAAGGCCCGGTTCGGGAGCTTGGGTCCGAACCGGACATTCCGCAGAGCCCAAGCGACCGGGAGGCAGGAATGGCTGACAGCGTCTATAAGGTCCTGGAATTGATCGGGACCAGCAACAAGTCCTGGGAAGACGCCGCGATGTCGGCGGTCAAGCTCGCCTCGCGCAGCCTGCGTGATCTGCGGGTCGCGGAAGTGATCGAGCAGGACCTGGTGATCGAGAACGGCAAGGTCGAAGCCTTCCGCACCAAGCTCAAGGTCTCGTTCAAATACGATCCCAGCGGCGGCAAGAAGAAATAGGCTGCGACGGCGGCCTTCCGTCGGCCTCATCCCAAGGATCTACTTGCCCCCTTGACCTTGCGCGGCGCCCGGCCCAAGGTGCGCGCGACACTGTCGCCTGCGGGAGAGATCGAGCCGCATTCAGGAGAGTGTGGTCCGACGCCGAAGGAGCAACCGCCCCCGGAAACTCTCAGGCAAAAGGACCGCGGCGACATGCAGCTCTGGAAAGCGGCCGAGCAGAGTTCACGACTCGGCCCACCGAAGGAGTAAACCCGGCGCGCGCTTCTCTTGGCGTGGAGTCGACGTTCGGGAAATCTCTCAGGTCCAAGGACAGAGGGGGGTTGCGCTTCCGCCGTGAGGGGGAGTCCGCGCATCCCATTTCTGTCGGAGGCCGCGTTGTCAGAGACTGAATCCCTGAAGCAAACCCCGCTCCACGCGCTGCATGTGGAACTCGGCGCCAAGATGGTGCCCTTCGCCGGCTATGACATGCCGGTGCAATACCCGATGGGAATCCTGGGCGAGCACCAGCACACGCGCAGCGCGGCCGGCCTGTTCGACGTCTCGCATATGGGCCAGTTCCGCATCACTGGGCCCAGCTATGACGCGGCCGCGGCGGCGATCGAGAAGCTTTGTCCCAACGACTTCCGCTCCTTGAAATCCGGGCAGCAGCGCTACGGGTTCCTGACCAACACCAAGGGCGGCATCCTCGACGACCTGATGGTGACAAGAGACGGCGAGACCTTACGCATGGTGGTCAATGCCGGCTGCAAGGATGCCGACTACAGCCATATCGCCGCCAACCTGCCGAAGGATTGCAAGCTCGAGCGCCTCGACGATTTCGCGCTGCTGGCGATCCAGGGCCCGCAGGCCGGGGCGGTGATCGCGCGCCTTGCACCGGGCAGCGCCCAGATGACCTTCATGACCGGCGCCGTGCTCGAGATCGCCGGCGTGAAATGCTACGCGACGCGTTCCGGCTACACCGGCGAGGACGGGTTCGAGATCTCGGTCCCCGGCGCCTCGGCGGTCGCTTTCGCCCAGGCACTACTCAAAGAGCCGGAGGTGAAGCCGATCGGCCTGGGTGCCCGCGATTCGCTGCGCCTGGAAGCGGGGCTCTGCCTCTACGGCAGCGACATCACCGAGAAGACTTCGCCGGTCGAGGCCGGGCTCTCCTGGGCGATCGCCGAGCGGCGGCGCAAGGAAGGCGGCTTCCCCGGCGATGCCGTGCTGCAGAAGCAATGGGCCGAGGGTGTCACGCGGAAGCGCGTCGGCATCCTGCCCGAAGGCAAGGCGCCGGCCCGGGCGCATACCGAGATCGCCAATGACGAGGGCCGCGAGATCGGCGAGGTGACCTCCGGCGGCTTCGGCCCCAGCTTGGGCAAGCCGATCGCCATGGGCTATGTCGCGACCGCTTCGGCGGGCATCGGCAACGCCGTCAACCTGGTGGTGCGCGGCAAGGCCTTGCCGGCCCGCGTCGCCAAGATGCCGTTCACGCCACACCGCTATCACCGCAATTAACATCGGGGAGTCTTCGAGATGGGTGCGATCCGCTACACCAAGGAACATGAATGGGTGCTGGTCGACGGCGACACCGCGACCGTCGGCATCAGCCCCTATGCCCAGGAGCAGCTGGGCGACGTGGTCTTCGTCGAGCTGCCGGAAGTCGGCAAGAAGATCGAGAAGGGCAAGGAGATGGCCGTCGTCGAATCCGTGAAGGCGGCGAGCGAAGTCTACGCCCCGATCAGCGGCGAGGTGGCCGAGGTCAACAATGCGCTGACCGACGCGCCGGCCACCGTCAACGAGGACGCGCTGGGCAAGGGCTGGTTCGCCAAGATCAGGCTCGCCAACAAGGCCGAGCTCGACGGACTGATGGATGAGGCCGCCTACAAGGCCTACGTCGACGGCTTGCACTGATCGTCATGCATCCAGTTTGGAGCACCCCCTCCCTACCTCCCCCAAAGCTGGGGGAGGGGTGCACCGCGCTTGCTTCTCCCTCCCCCGACTTCGGGGGAGGGTTGGGGTGGGGTGCCGCACAATGAATCTCTCCAAGGACAACTAGAATGCGTTACCTCCCGCTGACCGACGAAGACCGTCGGGCGATGCTGGCCAAGATCGGGGTCCCCTCGGTCGAGAGCCTCTATCGCGACGTGCCCGCCGCCGCCCTGCTGAAAGGCCCGGTCGACCTGCCGCCCCATGCCGGCGAGCTCGAGGTCGAGCGGGCGATCGGCGCCATGGCGGCCAAAAACCTCGGGACCGGCTCGGTGCCGAGCTTCCTCGGCGCCGGCGCCTACCGGCACCATGTTCCGGCCTCGGTCGATCACCTGATCCAGCGCGGCGAGTTCCTGACCTCCTACACGCCCTACCAGCCGGAGGTGACCCAGGGGACCTTGCAGTATCTGTTTGAGTTCCAGACCCAGGTCGCGCTGCTGACCGGCATGGATGTCGCCAACGCCTCGATGTATGACGGCGCGACCGCGACGGTCGAAGCGGTGATGATGGCCAACCGGGTCACCCGCCGGAAGAAGGCGGTCATCTCCGGCAGTCTCCACCCGCATTACCGCGAAGTCATCGAGACCTACGGCGAGCATACCGGCTTCCAGGTGGCCGCCGCGCCCTACGACCCGGAAGCGCGCGAAGACATCTTGAAGATGATCGACAAGGAAACCTCCTGTGTCGTCATCCAGAATCCCAGCTTCTTCGGCCATCTGATTGATTTCGCGACTTTATCCGAAGCGGCGCATGCCGCTGGCGCGCTGGTGATCGCAGTCTCGACCGAGGTGATCTCCTATGGCCTGGTTCGCGCGCCGGGGAACACAGGCTGCGACGTCGCCGTGGCCGAGGGGCAGTCGATCGGCAATCCGCTGGGCTTCGGCGGGCCTTACGTCGGGCTCTTCGCAGCCAAGGAGAAGTTCCTGCGGCAGATGCCGGGCCGCCTCGCCGGGCAGACCGTCGATGTCGACCGCAAGCGTGGCTGGGTGCTGACCCTCTCGACCCGCGAACAGCATATCCGCCGCGAGAAAGCGACCTCAAATATTTGTACAAATTCAGGGCTCTGTGCGCTGGCCTTCACCATTCACCTGACCTTGCTGGGCGAGGCCGGGCTGCAGCGGTTGGCTGAACTCAATCACGCCACCGCTTCGAACCTGGCCGACCGGCTCAGCAAGATCCCCGGCGTGAAGCTGCTCAACGAGAGCTTCTTCAACGAGTTCACCCTCGCTTTGCCGAAGCCGGCGATCCCGGTGGTCGAGGCGATGGCGAAGCGCCGGGTGCTGGGTGGCGTGCCGGTGGCGCGCCTCATTCCCGGCAAGGAATTCGAGAACCTGCTCCTGGTCGCGGCGACCGAGACGGTGACCGATGCCGACATGGCGGCGCTCGAAGCCGCCCTCAAAGAATCCCTCGCGGAGGTGAAGTAACATGGCCGACAGACCGAGCGGCACGGTGACCGCGCCGATCAGCGCGGGGGCGGGGACCATCTCCGGCAACCGCGGCCTGATGCTCGAGGAGCCGCTGATCTTCGAACAGGGAATGGCCGGCCGCACCGCCGTCGACCTCCCCGCGGTGCCCGAGCACAAGGACCGCCTGGGTGGCCTCCGCCGCCAGAATCCGATCGGGCTCCCGGGCCTTTCCGAGCCGCAGGTGGTCCGGCATTACACTCGGCTGTCGCAGAAGAACTATGCGATCGACATGGGGGTCTACCCGCTGGGCTCCTGCACCATGAAGCACAACCCGCGCCTCAACGAGAAGGCGGTGCGGATGCCGGGCCTGGGCGATCTCCACCCGATGCAGCCGGTATCAACGGTGCAGGGGGCGCTGGAGCTGATCGACACCCTGGCGCATTGGCTCAAAGTCCTGACCGGCATGCCGGCCGTGGCGCTGTCGCCGGCGGCCGGCGCCCATGGCGAGCTCTGCGGGATTCTCGCGATCCGCGCCGCCCAATTGGCCAAGGGTAACGCCCGCAAGCGCATCCTGGTCCCGGAATCCGCCCATGGCACCAACCCGGCCACGGCGGCCGCGGCCAACTACGAGGTCGATCCGGTGCCTGCAGATTCCCGGGGTCGGGTCGACGTCGTCGCCTTCAAGGCCAAGCTCGGCCCGGACGTCGCCGGCACCATGATCACCAACCCCAACACCTGCGGGTTGTTCGAGAACGACATCAAGGAGCTGGCCGACGCGATCCATTCGGTCGGCGGCTATTTCTACTGCGACGGCGCCAACTTCAACGCGATCGTCGGCCGGGTGCGGCCGGGCGATCTCGGCGTCGATGCCATGCATATCAACCTGCACAAGACCTTCTCGACGCCGCATGGCGGCGGCGGCCCGGGCGCCGGCCCGGTGGTGCTCTCGGAGGCGCTGGCGCCCTATGCCCCGGTGCCCTACGTGGTGCACGGCAAGACCGGCTTCGACCTCATCGAGCATGATGCGAGCGGCAAGTCGTTTGGGCGTCTCAAGGGCTTCCACGGCCAAATGGGCATGTTCGTCCGCGCGCTCGCCTACATGATGAGCCACGGCTCGGACGGGCTTCGCCATGTCTCCGGCGATGCGGTGTTGAACGCGAACTACCTGCTTGCGGGCCTCAGGGACGAGCTGACGCCTGCTTTCGAAGGCACCTGCATGCACGAGGCGCTGTTCAACGACAGCTTCCTCGAAGGCACCGGGGTCACCACCCTCGATTTCGCCAAGGCGATGATCGACGAGGGCTATCACCCGATGACCATGTATTTCCCGCTGGTGGTCCACGGCGCGCTGCTGATGGAGCCGACCGAGACCGAGAGCCGCGACGCCCTCGACCGCTATATCGAGAGCGTGAAGGGCCTGGCGAAGCGTGCGAAGGCGGGAGACAAGGCCTATTTCGAAGGCTGTCCCTACCACACGCCGCGTCGCCGCCTGGATGAGACGCTGGCCGCCCGCTCGCCCCATCTGCGCTGGAAGCCGGAGGAGCCGAAGAAGGCGGCGGAGTAGGGGCGATGCGCTGGCCGACCTTCGTCCTCGGCGGGATCGCGATCGCCGTGGTCGGCATCGCCGGCTGGGGGATCTGGGACTCGCATTGGGACCCGGAAGCCAAATGGATGGACACCGATCGCCGCGACTGCCAGGCCTGGGACGCCTTCCCGCAGCGGAATGAGACCGTGACCTGGACCGGCCCCTGCCGGTCCGGCAAGGCGCAGGGCGATGGCGTCCTCACCTGGTCCTACACCGACCGCACCGGGCAGGCGCAGACCGAGACCTATTCGGGGTCCATGCTGGACGGTAAGCAGGAGGGCCGCGGCAGTTACGTCTTCCCCAACGGCAACCGCTACGACGGCGAGTACCGGGGCGGCAATGAGGACGGCCAGGGCGTCTTCGTCTGGGAGGATGCGAAATATGCCGGCACGTGGAAGGACGGCCAGCCACACGGCTCCGGCGTCTACACAACGGGCGATGAGAGCTACGAAGGCCAATGGATCCAAGGCTGCCTGGACCACGAGGGAGAAGTGATTTCCCTGCGCAATGACGATGAATGCGAGAGCATTCTCAAGAAGCCTGAATGAGGACGCGGATTGATCGCGGCGCGGTCCGGCGCTATCAGGTGAACCGGTTTCCTTCATTGACATGAGGTTGGCATGACCACGGCATTGCTGATGATCGACATCCAGAAGGCGATGTGGATGGAGCCGAAGCCGCCGCACAACGACCAGGAATTCCTGAAGAACGCGACGGCGCTGCTGGAGAAGGCGCGGGCCAAGGGCGTTCCGGTGATCCACATCCGCCATGACGGCGGCGAGGGCGATGCCTTCCACGAGGGGCTGGAAGGCTTCGAGATCCGCCCGGAAGTGGCGCCCAAGGGCAGTGAGAAGATCGTCACCAAGTATCACTGCAGCTCGTTCAAGGATACCGGCCTCGATGCCGAGCTCCGGAAGCTCGGTGTCGACAAGCTGGTGATCGCCGGGATGCAGACCGACTTCTGCGTCGACACCGCCTGTCGGGTCGCGCACAGCCTCGGCTACGACGTGACCCTGGCTGAGGACGCGCATACCACGCTCGACAATGCCACCATGAGCGCCGCGGACACCATCGCCTATCACAGCGGTTTGCTGAAAGACCGCTTCGCCCGGTTCCAGCCGGTGGCGAAGATCGAGTTCAAGTAGGCGGCCAAGATTACCGCTTTCTTCCCCTCCCCGATCTCGGGGGGAGGGGGCTCAAATCAGGGGAAAACACGCATGACCATCGACCTCAAGCGCCTGCGGGCGGATACGCCGGGCTGCGCGAAGGTGGCGCATTTCAACAATGCGGGCTCATCGCTGCCGCCGAAGCCGGTGCTGAAGGCGGTCATCGATCATCTCGAGCTCGAAGCCGAGATCGGCGGCTATGAGGCGGCGGCCAAGGCGGACGATCGCCTCGAAGCCGTCTATGCCTCGGTGGCGAAACTCATCAACGCGCGGCCCGACGAGATTGCGCTGGTCGAGAATGCCACCCGCGGCTGGGACATGGCCTTCTACGCGATGAACTTCCGGCCGGGCGACCGCATCCTCACCGGCATCTCGGAATATGCCAGCAACGTGATCTCCTACCTGCAGATCGCCAAGAAAACCGGCGCGGTGGTCGAGGCGGTGCCCAATGACAAATACGGCCAGGTCTCGGTCGCCGACCTCGAACGGATGATCGACGGAAAGGTGAAGCTGATCAGCTTCACCCATGTCCCGACCAATGGCGGGCTGGTCAATCCCGCCGCGAAGATCGGCGCGGTGGCGAAGAAACACGGCATCCCCTTCCTGCTCGATGCCTGCCAGTCGGTCGGCCAGATCGACATCGACGTCCGCAAGATCGGCTGCACCATGCTCTCGGCGACCGGGCGGAAATACCTGCGCGGGCCCCGCGGCACCGGGTTTCTCTATGTGCAGCGCGACTGGATCCAGCGTCTGGAGCCGCCCTTCCTTGATCTCCATGCGGCGGAATGGGTGGCACCCGACCGCTACGAGATCCGCAAGGACGCGCGGCGTTTCGAGAACTGGGAGAGCTATGTCGCGGGCCGGCTCGGGCTGGGCGCCGCGGCCGACTATGCGATGAAGGTCGGCATGAAGGCGATCGAGGCCGACCTGACCGAGAAGGCGGTACAGCTCCGCGAGGGCCTTGCGGCGATCCCCGGCGTCACGGTCCATGACATCGGCCGGAAGCAGGGCGGGATCGTGACCTTCACCAAGCAAGGGTCCAGCGCCGGCGCGATCAAGGTGGCCCTGGGCAAGCGCCGCATCAACACCTCGGTCTCGGGCGCCTCCTCGACGCTTTTTGACATGTCGGCCAGGGGTTTACGGGAACTGGTTCGGGCTTCCGTTCATTACGTCAACAGCACGGCGGAACTTGACCGGCTGATCAAGGCCGTCGCCGAAATCTGAAGCCTCGGACCCCAGCCACCTCGGGGGCAAGGACCGAGGGTGGACGGGGAGATGCTGCTGAAATTCGTTCGCTTCGTGAATTTGCTGCTGGTCGCGCTGACGCTCGGCATCGCTTTCTCCACTGCCCTGGAATATCCGGGAAAGGTGAAGCTGGACGGGCCGGAATGGCTGACCGTGCAGCACAACATCTATCTCGCCTTCGGCGTGGTCGGCGCCATCATTGAGGTGACCGCGATCCTCACCACCTGGATCGTGTTCGCCCAGATTCGGAGCTGGAAGGCCGCCCGAATCCTCACCCTGCTGGCGGCACTCGCGGCCACGGCGGCGCTCGGCATCTGGTTCGCCTGGGTCGATCCGGTGAACACCGCCCTCAACGCCTGGACGCCGGAGACCCTGCCCGACAATTGGGCAAGCTTCCGGGACCGCTGGGAGGCGGGCCACGCGGTCAGTGCCGCGCTGTTCCTGCTGGCCTTCAGCGCCCTGGTGGTGGCAATCTTGACTGAGACTGAAAGCCCACAGCGCCGATTCCTCGGTTGAACGGCGCAACAAGATTTCCGGAGGCGAGTAGCGAGTAGGGGCCAATCACAGCAAGGAGCTGCAATGCGGGTTCTCTTGGTGCATCCGTCGCCGCTGATGTACAGCGAGATCTACCTGCGCCTGGAACCGCTCGGCATGGAGCGGGTGGCCCAGGCGGTGCGCATGGCCGGACACGACGTCCGCATCATCGACCTGCAGACCCACTCCCATCCCGAGCTCTTCGCCGAGTTGAAGGCATTCAAGCCGGAGGCGGTCGGCTTCTCGCTCAACTATCTCGCCAACGTCCCCGAGGTCATCGACCTCGCCAAGGCGGTCAAGGGCCGGCTGCCCGATTGCTATGTCTTCATCGGCGGCCATAGCGGCTCCTTCATCGCCGACGAGCTCTTGGAACATGGCCGCGGCACCATCGACTGCGTGCTGAAAGGCGAGGGCGAGCTTTCGACCCAGATGCTGCTGAAGGCCATCCCGAAGCGCGAGGTCGAGACCGTGCCGGGCGCGGTGACCTTGCAGGGCAAAGGCCCGGCGCCGGTGCTGCTGGAGAATCTCGACATGTACCAGCCGGCGCGCGACCTGCTGAAGCGGCGGCGCAAGTATTTCATCGGCGAGCTCGATCCCTGCGCCTCGATCGAGTTCACTCGGGGCTGCCCCTGGGACTGCGCCTTCTGCAGCGCCTGGACCTTCTACGGCCGCAGCTACAGGAGCGCCACGCCGCAAATGATCGGCGAGGAGCTGGCCTCGATCCAGGAGCCCAATGTCTTCATCGTCGATGACGTCGCCTTCATCCATCCGGAGCATGGCTTCGCGATCGGCCAGGAGATGGAGCGCCGCGGCATCAAGAAGCGCTTCTACCTCGAGACCCGCGCCGATGTGCTGTTGAAGAACAAGGAGGTCTTCGCCTACTGGCGCAAGCTGGGCCTCAAATACCTGTTCCTGGGCCTGGAGGCGATCGATGCCGAGGGATTGAAGCTGCACCGCAAGCGCGTCTCGATGGGCACCAACACCGAGGCGCTGGAAGTCGCGCGCGAGATCGGCGTCAAGGTCGCGATCAACCTGATCGCCGATCCTTCCTGGGACAAGGAGCGCTTCGCCGTGGTGCGCGAATGGGCGAGCAGCATTCCCGACATCGTGCACCTGACCGTGGCGACGCCCTATCCGGGCACGGAGCTGTGGCTGACCGAATCCCGCAAGCTGACCACGCAGGATTATCGCCTGTTCGACATCCAGCACGCGGTGCTGCCGACCACCTTGCCGCTGCATGAGTTCTATTCCGAGCTGGTCGAGACCCAGCGCGTCATCGCCCGCAAGCATCTGGGCGTCGCCGTGCTGCGCAAGGCGGCGAAGCGGATGGGGAGCCTGGCGCTCGACGGCCAGTTCAACTTCATCAAGTCGATCTGGAAGTTCAACAAGGTCTACAACGCCGACCGCCAGTTCGCCGACCACCAGAAACCGGTCGCCTACAACATCCGCCCGCCGCAGCCGGTTGCCGCGCTTAGCAAGGAGCGCAGCGAGCTTTACATCCACCCCAAGCCAAAACGCGCGGCGGGCGCGGTGGAAGCGGCGGCGCCGGCCGAGTAACACGGGATCTTCCAGCGGCGCGCCTTCTGATGCAGCCCGAGCGCTCAAGATCCAGCGCTCCCCGCAAACGAAAACGGCGCCCGCAAGGGCGCCGTTTCCATCAAACCATCCAGCCGCGAGCTCAATGCAGCTTGCGGTCCAGTTCCTTGATCGACTGGTCGACCAGCTGGGTCGCGCGGTCGTCGGTCAGAGCCTGGGTCAGCAGCTTGCGGGTTGCGGCGGTGGCCACCTCGACCGCCTCGCGGCGGACTTCGGCGGTGGCATGCGCCTCGGCCTGGGCGATCTTCTCCAGCGCCTGCTTCTCGCGGCGGGCCATCGAGGCTTCCAGGGCGGCCATCGCGTCCTTGGTGTGGTGCGCGGCGGATTCCTTGGCGGCGGCCAGGATGCCGTCGGCTTCCTGGGCGGCTTCCTTCTGGCGGCGCTGATACTCGTTCAGCAGCGCCTGGGCCTCGTCACGCAGCTTCTGCGCCTCGTCGAGCTGGCCCTTGATCCGGATCGAGCGCTGGTCGAGACCGGTCACGATCATCTTCCAGACCTTCGGGCCGACATAGACCAGGAAGATCAGGAAGCCGACGACGACCCAGAGCTCCGGGTTCTCCAGGATCGGGCCGTGCTCGCCGGCTTCCGCCGCGTGGTCGGTCGCCTGCTCGGTGGTCGCCGTGGTGGCGCTCTCGGCCGGGGTGGTGGTGACGGCGTTGTTGGTTTCCGTCTCCATTACGCACGCTCCTTCGCGGCGGCTTCAACGGCGCTCGAGGCGTCGCTGGAACCGACCTTGGTGCCGATCAGCTTCTCGGTCAGGGCCGAGGCGATGTCGATCGCGATCGGCTTCACCTGCGCCATGGCGGCCGTTCGTGCGGCGGCAATGTTGGCTTCCGCCGCCGCTTCCTGGTCGCCCAGGCGCTTGCCGAACACGGCTTCGCGCTTGGCGGTTTCCGCCGCGATCGCGGAGGCCGCCTTGGCATGCTCCGCCTGGGCCGCGGCCCGGGCGTCGGCGATCGACTTCTGATAGCCGGCGAGGGCGGCTTCCGCCTCGGCCTTCAGCGCTTCGGCCTTGGTCAGGTTGCCGGCGATCCGGTCCTGGCGGTCGGTGACGACCACCTCGACCCGGGGAAGGGTGATCTTCCACATCACCAGGAACAGGACGGTCGCGATCACCGCCAGCCAGAACAGCTGCGGCACCCAGAACGTCGGATCAAACTGCGGCATGTCGCCTTACCTCGTCGCGCGAGTCCGTGCTCGATTACTTGAACAGGATGAGCATCGAGACGACGAAGCCGATCAGACCGGTGGCTTCGATCAGCGCGAAGGCGACCATCGGCTGGACCTTCAGCTTGGCCTGGGCTTCCGGATTGCGCATCGCGCCTTCCATGTAGTGGCCGAACATGACACCGAGACCGATACCGGCACCGGCGAGCGCCAGAACCGCGAGACCCGCGCCAACCAGCTTTGCTGCTTCCATATCCATTTTTAGCGTTCCCTTTTGCTTAGATGACTTGGTGAGAGTGAGTTGTGAGTGAGTGCGATCAATGCGCCATGTGGATGGCGTCGTTGAGATAGATGCAGGTCAGCGTCGCGAAGACATAGGCCTGCAGGCAGGCGATCAGCAGCTCGAGCGCGAAGATCGCGACCACGGCCGCCAGCGGAACGACGCCCGGCACGACGAACAACGCGCCCAGGGTGACCACGAAGCCGCCGATGACGGCCAGCATGACGTGGCCGGCGACCATGTTCGCGAACAACCGGACGCTGAGCGTGATCGGGCGCAGGAAGTAGGACGCGACCTCGATCGGCACCATCAGCGGCAGCAGCCAGCCCGGCACGCCCTTCGGCACGAAGAACGACAGGAAATGCAGGCCGTGATGCATGAAGCCGACGACGGTCGCCAGCAGGAACACCACCAGCGCCATCGCGAAGGTCACGATGATGTGGCTGGTCGCGGTGAAGATCAGGCTGGTCGGGCCGCTCGGCACCAGGCCGAACAGGTTCAGGAACAGGATGAAGATGAAGATGGTGAAGACGAACGGGAAGTAGCGCTTGCCGGCGGGGCCGACGTTCTCGGCGATCAATCCGTGCACATAGTCGTGGAAGAACTCGACCGCGCCCTGGAAACGTCCCGGCACCACCGCGCGCTTGCGCATGCCAATCAGCATGAAGCCGGTGATGAAGATCGCCACGCTGGTCATGACCAGCGCGGAGTTGGTGAAGGAGATATCGACGCCGCCGATCTCGATCGGGATCAGCTTCTTGATCTCAAACTGAGCGAGCGGTGAATGTTCGGCTGTTGCCAATTGTCGTCCCCGGCTGTCTAGAGCGCCCGTTAAGCCAGGCGCTCATTGCTCCTTGCGTTCGTCTTCTTCCTGCTGCCGCCGCGAGATGAGCATCACGTGATAGACGCCCAATCCCATGCCCAGAAACATGAAGACCAGCATGAACAAGGGCTGCGTTCCGGCGTAGTGATCGATCACCCAGCCCAAACCCAAGCCCGCGAGAAGGCTGGTGATGATCTCCACCGATAGGCGGGATCCAAACCCCAGTCCGGACTCCGTCCCTTGGGACGGTCCGGAGGACTCACCTGGTCCCTTGTTCGCCTCTCGCGCAGCTTTGAGCTTCGCGTCCAGCGAACCGAGATTGGGTGGCTCCTTCTCGGTCATCTGCCGATCCTCAAGCGATGCTCCGAGACTTACGCACTGCTACAGGACACCCCCGACAGTCGCCCCGCCGTGAGCGCGCGCAACATAGGTAAACGCCCTAATCCCGTCAAGTTTGATTCGCCCCCCGCTAAGTCTTTGGCGGGGCGGATAAAAAGCCTCGAAAACGACGGGCGGAGAAGGGTTAAGACGCGGCCTTGAGCCGGGTGGCTTCCTGGAGGTCGACCGAGACCAATTGCGAGACTCCGCGCTCGGCCATGGTGACGCCGAACAGGCGGTCCATCCGGGCCATGGTCAGGCGGTGGTGGGTGATGACCAGGAAGCGGGTCCCGGTCTGCCGGGCGAGCTCGTCCACCAGGTCGCAGAAGCGCTCGACGTTGGCGTCGTCCAGCGGGGCATCGACCTCGTCCAGCACGCAGATCGGCGCCGGGTTGACCAGGAACACCGCGAACAGCAGGGCCAAGGCGGTCAGCGCCTGCTCGCCGCCCGAGAGCAGCGACATGACCTGCAGCTTCTTGCCCGGGGGCGAGGCCATGATCTCCAGCCCGGCTTCCAGCGGATCCTCAGATTCGGTGAGGCGCAGGAAGGCCTTGCCGCCGCCGAACAGGCGGGTGAACAGCTGCTCGAAATGGCCGTTCACCAGCTCGAAGGCGGCCAGGAGCCGCTCACGGCCCTCGCGGTTCAGGCTGTTGATGCCCTGGCGCAGCCGCGAGATCGCGTTGATGAGGTCGGAGCGCTCGGTCTGCATGCCGGCGAGCTGCTGGTCGAGTTCGGCGGCCTCGGCTTCGGCGCGCAGGTTCACCGGGCCGATATTCTCGCGCTCGCGCAGCAGCCGCTGCACCTTCGCCTCGGTCGAGGCGTGGTCGGGCAGCGGCTCGCCGGGATCGAGCTCGGCCAGTTCCAGGACCTGTTCCGGCGCGCATTCCAGCTTCTCGCGGATATGCGCCGCCAGGGTCTCGGCGGCCTCGGTCGCCTGCGCGACCATGGATTCCGCGCGGACGCGATTCTCGCGGGCTTCGGCCAGACGATGCTCTTCGGCCTTGAGATTCTTGTCGGCCGCGCTGAGCGCGGTTTCCGCCTCGGCCAGCGTGTCGGCCGCGAGCTTGCGCTTCTCTTCCGAGGCGGCGATCAGGTCGAACAGGCGCGCCCGCTCGCCGGCGATGCGGGCGGGCTCGGTCTCGAGGCGGGTGATCTCGGCGGCGATGCCCTCGCGGCGCTCGGCGAGTTCCTCGCCGTGGCGCTGCGCCTGGGCGGCGCGCTCGTTCCAGGACGCAACCTCCTGGTCGACCGCGGTCCGACGCCGGGCGCGGGCCTCGGCCTCGCGCTGCAGGCGGTCCGACGCGGAACGGCATTCGATCAGCCGGGCGCGGCGCTCGGCCAGGACCGGCCGCAGCTCAGCCGCGCGGTCGCGCGCGACCTGCAGATCCGGCAGGCTGGCGAGTTCTTCCTGCACTGAAGCGCTCTGCGCCGCCGCTTCTTCGGTATCGCCGGCAATGCTCTGCACCGCCTGCTCGAGGGCCGCGATCCGCGCGTTCTTGTCGATCGCGCGTTTCTCGGCCCGGTCGGCCTCGTCGCGCGCGGCCCGCGCCGCGCTGTAGGCGACCTGCAGGGCCTGGCGCGCCGCTTTCTCACGGTCGGTGAGGGCGACGGATTCTTCCTTGAACCAGGTGAGATCCGAGGCACTGCTCTCGAACACCGGCAGGCTGTCGGCCAGCTGGGCGGTCAGTTCATTGAGGCGGTTGCGCTGGCGCAAGCGCGTCGCGGCGGCGGTCGCGGCTTCGGTGGCCACGGTGTAGCCGTCCCAGCGCCACATGGCGCCCTCGCGGGTCACGATGCGCTGGCCCTGCTTCAGCTCGGCCGAGAGCGCACGGCCGGTGGCCTCGTCCGGCGCCACGCCGATCTGGTTCAGGCGGCGCAGCAAGGCCGAGGAGCCGGTGACGAAATCGGAGAGCCGCGGCAGGCCGCCCGGCAGCTCCAGCGCCGAAGGATCGCTGCCGAGGTCGCGCCAATGCACCGGCGCGCCGGCATCGGTCGAGACCTGCAGGTCTTCGCCCAGCGCCACGCCCAGGGCCTGCTCATAGCCCGGTGCGACCGAGAGCGCGTCGATCAGCGGCGGCCACATGTCGGAATCGCTGCCGGCGAAGATTGACGCCAGGGCATCGGCCTCGGCCTGCAATTTCGCACGCTCGGCGCTCAATGCCTGGTGCTGCTCGCGGCGCTCGGTTTCCTTGGCGACCGCGGCGGCGCGAGCGGCCTCGGTCTGGGTCAGGGTCGCCTGGTCGGCTTCGAGCTGCGCCTCGGCGGCGGCAAGTGCCGCGCGCGCGGTCTGGATCCCGGCGTCGTTGGCGATCTCTTCGCGCAGGCGCGCGAGCTCGCCTTCGGCATCCTCGCGGCGGCGCTGCAGCTGCTCGAGGCGATGGGTGAAATCGTTGATCCGGCGGTTCAAGGCCGAAAGCTGCGCCTCGCCCTCGGCGACGGCACCGGTGACCTGCGCCAGCTCGGCCTCGCATTCCTCGAGATCGGCATTGGCGGCGATGACGGCGCGCGCCGCTTCCTCGGCGATCGCGGCTTCATGCGCGGTGGTCTCGTCGATCTCGACGGCTTCCGCGTTCAGCCGCGCGGCGGCTTCGGCGGCATCCTGCGCCAGCTGCTGCGCCCGCGCGGTGTCGGTCGCGTTGTCCTGCAATTGCTGTTGCCGGCCGGCGAGCTCGGCGGAGACGCGCTCTTCCTCACGGGCGAGGTTGGCGTGGCTGATGGTGAGATGCTGCAACTCGGCCGAAGCCTCGGCCTCGCTCTGGCGCAGGGCGGGCAGGGAGGCGGCGGCTTCCGCCTGCTGCGTCGCGGCGATCGCGGCGGCTTCGGTGAAAGCGGTGACCGCGGTTTCCGCGTTCAGCAGCGCCGCATCCGAATGTTCCTTGCGCGAGGTCGCGTCCAGCCAATGCAGATGCGACAGGGTCGCCTCGGCGCGGCGGATATGGTCCTGCAAGTTGCGATAACGGGTCGCCTGCCGGGCCTGCTTCTTCAAGGCCGCGAGCTGGCTTTCCAGGGTGACGATCACGTCATCCAGGCGCGAGAGGTTGGTCTCGGCGGCCTTCAGGCGCAGCTCGGCCTCGTGCCGGCGCGAATGCAGGCCGGTGATCCCCGCCGCCTCTTCGAGCAGCGAACGGCGGTCGATCGGCTTGGCGTTTATGATGGCGCCGATGCGGCCCTGGCTGACCAGTGCGGTCGAATGCGCCCCGGTCGAAGCGTCCGCGAACAGGATCTGCACGTCGCGGGCGCGGGCTTCCGAGCCGTTCACCTTGTAGGTCGAGCCCATGCCGCGGTCGATGCGGCGCGAGATCTCGATCTCGCTCGAGGTGTTGAACTGCGCCGGGACCTTGCGGTCGTTGTTGTCGAGCAGCAGCTGCACTTCGGCCACGTTGCGGGCCGGGCGGTTGCCGGTGCCGCCGAAGATGACGTCGTCCATCTCGCCGCCGCGCATGCGCTTGGCGGAGGTTTCGCCCATCACCCAGCGGAGCGCCTCGACCAGGTTCGACTTGCCGCAGCCGTTCGGGCCGACGATGCCGGTCATGCCGGGCTGGATCGCGAGCTCGGTGGTCTCGACGAAGGACTTGAAACCCTGAAGACGAAGCTTGGTGAAATGAACCAACGAAAGAACTCCGAACTCAGGAACCGGACGGCGCCAGCTTCGCGAACAGATCCTTGAACGCGTCGTAGGAGGTTTCGCCTTCCATCTTCACGCCGTTGACGATGAAGGTCGGCGTGGCGTTGACCTGGAATGCGTCCTCGCCGGCCTTGCGGCTGGCGACGATCTTGGCCTCGATGTCCTTGTTGGCGAGGCAGGCGTCGAAGGTCGGGCGGTCCATGCCGGCGGTTGCCGCGATCTGCGCCAGCTTCTCCACGGCCTGCTCGTTCAGCCACTGCTCCTGGGTCTGGAACAGCACGTCGACCAGCGCGGAATAACGCATCGGCCCGGCGCAATGCGCGAGCTGCGCCGCCTGCACCGCAGGCTTGTTGAGCGGGAAGTCGCGCTGGATCAGCTTCATCTTGCCGGTGTCGATGAAGTCCTTCTTCAACTGCGGCAGGACTTCCAACTGGAACCGCGCGCAATGCGGGCAGGAGAGCGACGAATACTCGATGACCGTGATCGGCGCATTGGCGTCGCCTTCGATCACATCGTCGGGCTGCGGCTGGGCGAGCGGGCTGTTGATCGGCTTCAGCTCGGCCGGCGCCAGGCCCGCGGTGGTCACGGTCGCGCCCTGGAAATGCTGCCAGGCGAGGAAACCGCCGATCCCGGCCACGACCACGACAGCTCCCGCAATCAGCACATTCCGCAAGCGACACTCCATCTGAATTTCAGAGCCGGAAGCGCCGCGACCCGAGTCGCGAGTGGCGGCAATTCTGCTCAGGATTGAGCGGCGTTTTTGGCAGGATTCAAAGGCGAGTGCAAGATGCGGGGCAGCTTGCGCCGCAGGCGATTCGTCATCTTCTGTGGATGAAATCCGCGTTATCCCGCCATGACCGAAAAAGCCGCGGAATCCCGCCGTTTACCCGTCTCATTTCTTACGGTTGTCGCGGCGGATCGCCAGCCCGAGTCGCATCAGGCTTGCCTTAATCTCGCCCTCCGGCACGGCGGCGAGCGCCGCGGTGGTTTCCTCGATCTCGGCCGCGGTGGGCGGCTTCGAGTCGCGCGGCCCGGAGCGAGATCGCGCCTTGACCGGTGTGGAACCTTGGCGGAAGCGCAGCTCGGCGACCGCGCCATAGCCGAAATGGCTGTTGATGCGGTCGAGGATCTGCGGCTTCAGGTGCTGCAGCTCCAAGGCCGCGGCGCCGCCGCATTCCACGGTCAGCACGCCACCCTTGCGCTCGCCGCGCGGAAAGGCGAGCCCGACCGGCCGGCTCATCCGCGCCACGTCGTTGCCGACGATCGAAGCCCATTCGGTGATCAGCCCGGCCTCGGCAAAACCACGCCCGCCCAGCGTGTTGCGGAACGCCGTCTTGGTCAGGGCGGAGAGCTCCGACGACAGCCGCGCGACGCCGTTGCGCCGCTGCACTTCGACTTCTTTCTTTTCGGTCTCTTTCATGCCGTCCAGTCTATCAACTGCTGGCGCTGGTGTAATGCCGGAGTGCGAACTGCCAGAAGCGGTGGCTGAGCCAGAGCCCGATGAGCGCGATCAGCGGCGCCGCGACGGCATAACGCCAGTCGAGCGTCCCGGCGGCGGCGCTGGCCGGCACCGTGGTCATGAAGGCGACCGGCACCACGACGGTGAAGAAGACCCGCAGCACGCCGGGAAAGGCGCCGACCGGGAAGCGCGCCGTCTCGAACACCGCGAAGAAGATCTGCGAGATATTCTCGATCTTCACCAGCCAGAAGGCCAGCGTGTGCAGGAGCGCCCAGATCGCATAGACGATCAGCATGGCGCAGATCAGGAACAGGATCAGCGCCAGCACATTGGCGAGGGTGAGCGAGCCCATCGCCGCCATCGCATAAGCGATGACTCCGCTTGCCAGCAGATAGCCCGGGTGATGCCGCCATAGCCATCCAGCTTCTCCCGCGCGACCGGTGCGGAGAAGTTGAGCTTCACCGCCTTGTCCAGCGCCATGCGTTCCAGGATTGCCGCGAAGTCACCGTCGAAGATCAGCTTTCCGCGGTCGATCACGATCACCCTTTTGCAGAGCGCGGTCACGTCGGCCATGTAATGCGAGGTCAGCAGAATGGTGGCGCCGGTGCGCTGGTTGTAGTCGGCGATGAAGTCGCGTAGCACCTGCTGCATGTTGACGTCCAAGCCGATCGTCGGCTCGTCGAGGAACAGCACCTGCGGCCGGTGGATGAGCGCCGCCGCCAGCTCGCATTTCATCCGCTCGCCCAGGGAGAGCTTGCGCGCCTGCCGCGTCACCAGCGTCGCCAGGCCCAGCATCTCGGTCAGCTCGCCGATGCGCTCCCGGTAATCGGCATCGGCGATGCCGTAGATCTCCTTGTTGAGCAGGAAGGTGTCGGAGGGCGGCAGGTCCCAGATCAGCTGCTGCTTCTGCCCGAGCACCATGGAAATCGTGCCGAGGAAATCGCGCTGCCGGTCCTGCGGCCGGAAACCCGCGACCGAGAGCGTTCCTGCGGTCGGGTGCAAGAGGCCCGCCAGCATCTTCAAGGTGGTGGTCTTGCCGGCGCCGTTCGGGCCCAGGAAGCCGACGATCTCGCCCTTGGGGATCGCAAAGCCGATGCCGTCCACCGCCTTCACGGTCTCGCGCTCGCGCTTGAAGAAGGTGCGCAGGCTCTTCCGGAACCCGCCCTCGCGTTTCGTCACCTTATAGTGTTTGACGAGGCCTTCGACTTCGATCATGCCGCCTTTGATCCTTCCGTGCGCGGCATGATAGAGAGGGCGATGCCTGCCCGCCACCGCAAGCCAGACTCAGCGTCCGACGACACCATGCCCGCACGGCTGCTCGCCTGGTACGACCGGCACCGCCGCGTGCTGCCCTGGCGCGCCAGGGCCGGCGAGGCGGCCGATCCTTATCGCGTCTGGCTCTCCGAGATCATGCTGCAGCAAACGACCGTAGCGACGGTCGGCCCCTATTTCTTGACCTTTCTTGCGCGCTGGCCGGATGTGAATGCGCTGGCCGCGGCATCGCTCGACGAGGTGCTCACCGCCTGGGCCGGCCTCGGCTACTACGCGCGGGCCCGCAACCTGCACAAATGCGCGCAGGTTGTGGCATCGCGGCATGGCGGCCGCTTTCCCGACAGCGAAGCCGGCTTGCTGGAACTCCCCGGCATCGGCGGCTACACCGCGGCGGCGATCGCGGCGATTGCCTTCGACCGCCGCGCCGTGGTGATGGACGGCAACGTGGAGCGCGTGGTCGCGCGGCTCAACCGGGTGAAGAACGCGCTGCCCGCCGCCAAGCCCGAGTTCCGCGCGCTCACCGATGCGCTGACGCCCGATCAACGCCCGGGCGACTTCGCCCAGGCGATGATGGATCTCGGCGCCACCATCTGCACACCAAGGAAGCCGCGCTGCGGCCTCTGCCCCTGGCGCGACGACTGCGCCGCCTTCAAGGCCGGCGATGCCGAAGACTACCCGCGCAAGACCCCGAAGGCGGAACGCCCGATCCTGCACGCCACCGCCTATTGGATGACTCTCCCCGACGGCAGCGTGCTGCTCCGCCGTCGTGCGGAGGAGGGGCTGCTCGGCGGCATGATGGAGATCCCCACCAACAGCTGGCGCGCGGCACCTTGGGATCCGGACGAAGCCCGCGCCGCCGCGCCCTTCGACGCGCAGTGGCGCGACCTGCCGGGCAACATCCGCCATGTCTTCACCCATATCGATCTCCGGCTCACGCTCCTGGGCGGAAGGTTGGAGAAAGTCCCCGCCGGCCTGGTCGCCGCGCCGCTCGACAAGCTCGGCGACTACGCGCTGCCCAGCGTCATGCGCAAGATCGTCAACGCGGTGGTGAAGGGCGGCTGAGCTCTCGACGCGGGTGCGCGCGCTCAAACCTGGATGTCGAGGACCTGCCCGGTCGACCGTGCCGTGGTCCTGGCGGTTGCGGCTTCGGTGCCGGACAGGCTGCCGCCGAACTGGATGAAGCTCTTCGGGTTGCTCGGGTCGGTGTCGGCATAGATGCCGTAGGGGCCCGATCTCGGGTGCGCCGGGTCGATATGCTTCTTCGCATTGTCGACGTCGGTGCAGTTGCGACAGGTGAAACCGTTCACCTGAACGGGCTGCGGATAGTTGGCGCTCCCGATCGACATGTCGATGCCCCTGCTCTCTCAGGGGCGGTACGCAGCGGCAAGGGCAGAGGTTACAGCAAATATTTGTTCGGTCTCGGCGATATCGAAACCAGATGTTAACCGATGCATCGAGCGCGAATGCCGCTCGACAGCTTCGGGATGACAGACCATGCTTGCCGGATGTCAAGCTGGGACAGCTCCAAGGGCAGCATCGAAGCGCTCCACCGCTATTGGAGCAGCTGCGCCGGCGGTCTCGCGCCGCAGCGCAGCGACATCGACCCCGCTGACATCAAGCCGCTGCTCCCCTTTCTCTACATCGTCGCCTATGAGCGCGATCCGTTTCGGGTGCGCTACATCCTGACCGGCACCGAGGTCGACCGCTGGAACGGCTTCAACCTCACCGGTCGCTATGTCGACGAGTTCCTCGGCAACGATACCAACAATGCCAACCGCATCCTGCTCGATGCCTATACCCGGGTCTTCGAAACCGCGGCGCCGGTTTTCTGCACCTACAGCTGGCCGACCCGCGCCGGCTACACGCTCGAGGTGCGGGTGGGCATGTTCCCCTTGCGCGTCGGCGAGCAAGTCCAGCAATGCCTCGCGATCGAGGATTATTCCGGCTTCACCCGGGCGATGGCCGACGACAGCATCCCCTTCGAGGACGTGGCGGCGCGACGCCCGGACGCCTCCGAGAGCTAATCCGCGCCGCGTCAGCGCGGCGGCACGATCGTCCTGCCCGCCGGATTGGCGGGGGCGACCGGCTGGTCCGGCGATTCCGTCGGCTCGGCGGCGGCTTGGTCCTTGGTCTTGGGCGCCTCGCTCTCGACAGCCTTCGCCACGGGCGGCGGCGGTGCGTGCTCGTAGATCACCTTGGCGGCGGTGCGCGGCGGCATCGCGGCCATCACGCCAGGGAACAGCATGCCTTCCTCGTCGAAGGCGCGTTTGAGGCGCAGGTTGAAGGCGCGCATCACGTCCCACTGGCTCATGGCGCGGGTCTTGATGCGGGCCTTGATGATGTAGCCGTTGTCGCCCAGGGTATCGAGGCCGATGATCTCGGTCGTGCCCAGCAGGCCGTAGCGGAACTGCGGCTCCTTCTCGATCTCGCCGCCGACCTGCTTCAGCATCGCGATCACCTTGTCGGGATCCTCGCGGTAATCGACCTTGATGTCGAAGGTGGCGTAGGAGAAGTCCTTGGTCATGTTCTGCACGATGGTGACCGCGCCGAACGGCACCGTGTGCACCGCGCCGGCGCCGTCGCGCAGGCGGATGGTGCGGATGGTCATGCCCTCGACCACGCCGGCATGGCCGCCGAGATCGACCACGTCGCCGACCGCAATCGTGTCCTCCAAGAGGATGAAGACGCCGGTGATGATGTCCTTGACCAGGGTCTGCGCGCCGAAGCCGACCGCAAGGCCGACCACGCCGGCGGCGGCCAGCAGCGGCGCGATGTCGAGCCCGATCTCGGACAGGACCACCATCAGCACCAGGACGCCCAAGGTGATGCGGAAGGCGTTGCGGAGCAGCGGCAGCAGGGTGCGCATCCGGCCGCTGTGATAGATGCGGCGGCCCTGCGCGTCGGTGTCGCGCAGGTAATGCTCGATCGCCATATTGACCAGCTCGGAGAGCAGGCCGGCCAGCAGGATGATGATCACGATCTTGAAAGCCGCCGCCATCGCCGGCCGCCCCGATCCGGTCGACAGCCAGCCGATCATGTCGAGACCCCAGACCTGCAGCAGCGCGAAGGCGCCGACCACGTAGAGCGCCACCAGCACGGTCTTCTTCAGCACTGGGAGATACCGGTTGGCGCGGACCTCGAGGCCGGGCAGCAGGCGCTTCACGTCCTCGGGCAAGGCGAAGCTGCGGTCGAACACCTGGCGCAGAGCCCGGTCGGCCAGCCGCACCACCACGAAGAGGATGGCGGTCAGCACCGTGGCGCGCAGCAGGAAGGCGAAGCCGCCCGCGATCTGGAAGCTCCAGACCAGGTAGTTGGCGACGATGTAGGCGATCGCCAGGATATGCCAGAACTTCGCCAGCTGGCGGCGGAACAGCTTGAAGCGCTGGGTCGTGCCGCTCGCCTGTTCCGCGTCCGGCAGGGGCGTCGCCATTGGCTCGTCGGTCGGCGCCGGGTTCACAGGGTCAGTGAGCGGGCCGCCGGCGATGCGCCGTGCGACCGCGGCGCGGTTCTGCAGCACCACGATCAGCGACATCGCCGCCAGCAGCAGTCCCCAGAGCCTGGCGATCACCTCGCGCAGGGCCGGATCGACGCCGATCACCTCGGCCAGCTGGGTGATCGCATAGCCGTAGAAGGCGACGACCGAGAGCCGACGCACCCAGACTTGGGCATAGACGGCAGACTCGTCGCTCATGCGGAACAAGCGCAGGCCCGGCGCGCGGGCCGCCAGCAGGCTCGAGCTGATGACCGCGGTCAGCATGGTCGCCAGCTGGGCGATGACGATGGCGGAGATGATCCGGGTCGCATCCGGATTGGGCTGGAACACCGGTGCCGCGACCGAGCTCGCGACGGCGAAGGCGAGGGTGGGCAGCACCTCGAGCAGGAAGATCAGCGGCAGGAACAAGAGCCTGGTCAGCCAGCGCTCCGGATGCTGACGGGCCAAACGACCATGCACGCCGATCAGCAGCCGCCGCGCCCCCCAGGCGGCGATGAAGGCGGTCGCCAGCACGCCGACCAGGTCGATGACGACGTCCATCCAATAGGCGCGGCGTTGCGGGTCCGCCAGCAGGTAGGCCGCCTCACGCGCTCGCTGCGGCATGTCGGCGATCGCCTCGACCAGGTTGACCAGCGTGTTGCTGACTGACTCGACCTGGTGCGAGATCGTGGCCAGCAGCCTCGCGCCGAGCCCGCGTTCCTCGACAACCTGTCCTTCGTCCTGGCTGCCGCGCTGCGCCTGGAGCATGAGTTGGAGCTGCTTCTTCAGCACGTCGCGCGCCTTCGGGTCGTCGAGGGTCTTGATCAGGTTCTCGAGATCGGCCGTCGTCTGCTTCGACGCCACGGGGGGCGTGACGCCGGGGATGGTCTGCGCCGCGGCTTGCAAAACCGGGAGCAGCCAGCAGAGCCCGACCAGCACCAGGGCTGCGAGGATGCGGCCAAGCCGCGGAGCTTTCAAAGAGTGAGAGGCCGCCATGCGAAACAGAACAGTTGTCGGGAGCGAGGCGGCGCCGGGTCCGAGCGCCGATTCTCAGAAGCCTCGATGCTACTGAACCCATCGGGGACCGGCAACGCCGGGTTCGCGTGGATAAACCGATCGTGTCCAGCCGAAGTTCCGGCGGGCCTCCGCGTCCAAGAGATTTCAAAGGCTTAATGCGCATCAGCCCAGCCGGCTTGACGAAGCATCGGCGCGCTGAAAGGGTGGTGCCGGGGACCAGTCGGGGTTGCAGTGCAGACGATTCAGCAGTTGCAGGCGCGCGCCTTGCGGCGCGCCGATCAGGTCGATGAGCTGGATCGCCTACTTTTCGCCGCGAAGGGAAAGCGGCGGTCTGAGGAATTGCGCGAAGGCGGCGCCGGCCTCTGGGGCAAGCTCTTGCCGGATCGGGCAGCTGCAAAGGTCAAAATGCTTGAACGGGAGCACACCCGCGCCCGCGCCGCTCTCAGGATTGCCGTCGATCAACTGCACTTGGCACATTGCGAGCAGCTTCGTGCGGCACCTTGGAGCGGCGCGATGCTGGCGCCGCCCGAAGCCGAACTGCGCGACGCCAACGATGACTATCATGATTGGGATCTCGCGCTGATGTCCGGCAAGCGCGCGCTCAGTGCCCTCTACAAGATTGATGCGGTTGCTGACACCGACAGCCCGGCGCTCATCATTGTTGAGGTGATCTTCGGTGCCGTAACCGACCTTCCATCCGACGAGATCGCCCAAAGGGTAGGAGCCATCAACCACGCCGCCGATGCGATCCGTGGTTTCGCGAATGTGCTGCGAATACTGGCCCGGAGCCATCCGGAAGTCGCGGCGGAGGCGGACAGCGCGCCACTGGTGGCGATTGCAGATAGGCTTTCGCGCGTTCGCACTCGGATTGGTGCGATGGCTGTCTCCGGTCAGGTCGACCGGGCGAAGCGCACGATCGCTTCGATCATGACCTCGGTAGAGCGGGCTTCCGGCGTGCAGCGAGGTGGAGTTGCGGATGCGCAGGGTCGCCTGGAAGAGGTCAACCACCAGATCGCTCTCACCGCCTGGTCGAAGATCCCCGCACGGCTGCGGCCGCCCGGGCGCTGAGCTCAGTTGCAGCTGTCGTTGATCGGCAGCAGGTCCGGCGCCGGCGGTTGCGCTGCTTCGGGCAGGCCGCGGGCGGTCGCGACTTCAACGCGCTTGCGCGAGGGCGGCCGGCGGAAGCGCCAGGAATGCGACGCCCGGGTCGTCCGGCGGCGGGCGCGCTTCGCCGGCAGGGCCGGCAAGGCTTCAGGCGCAGCAGTGGTGGTCAGTGTCTCTTTGGTGGGCTTCGGCACAGTCATCCCCCTCAGTGCCAAATGATCTACGAACTCAGTGCAATTCGGCGCGCAGCAGCTGGCGGTAATGGTCGATCGGCACCAGCACGCCGTCCTTCGGCACACACCAGAACTGCCAGCCGTTGCAGGCGGGCGCGCCCTGGACCGCGGCGCCGACCTGGTGGATCGAGCCCTTATGCTCGGCCGAGATCAGCGTGCCGTCGGCGCGGACCTTGGCGCTCCAGCGGCGGTTGAAGCTTTCCAGCACCGCGCCTGGCTGCAGCAGCCCGCGCTCGACCAGCCAGCCGAACGGGATCCGCGGTTCCTCGCGCTTGGCCTGGATGGTCACCATGTCGGTCTCGGCCGGCACGACCTTGGCGATGCGGGCGAGGGCGAGCTTGATGTAGCCCTTGTCGCGCTCCAGGCCGATCCAGTGACGGCCCAGCCGCTTGGCCACCGCACCCGTGGTGCCGCTGCCGAAGAAGGGGTCAAGGACGACGTCCCCTGGCTTGGTGGCCGCCACGATCACCCGATGCAGCAAGGCCTCGGGTTTTTGCGTGGGGTGGCCCTTTTTGCCATCGTCGCCCTTGATTCGTTCGGATCCCGAGCAGATCGGGATCAGCCAGTCGGACCGCATCTGCAGGTCGTCGTTCAGGGTCTTCATCGCCTCGTAATTGAAGGTGTTCTGGCTGTCCTTCGATTTGGAGCACCAGAGCATCGTCTCGTGGGCGTTGGTAAACCTGCGGCCGCGGAAATTCGGCATCGGGTTGGTCTTGCGCCAGATCACGTCATTCAAGACCCAGAAGCCGAGGTCCTGGAGCTTGGAACCGACCCGGAAGATGTTGTGATAGGAGCCGATCACCCAGATCGTGCCGTCGTCCTTCAGGACCCGGCGGGCGGCCGAGAGCCATTCATGGGTGAAGCGGTCATAAGTGCCGAGGTCGTCGAACTTGTCCCAGGCGTCATCGACGGCATCGACCTTGGAATTGTTCGGCCGGTGCAGGTCGCCCTGGAGCTGCAGGTTGTAGGGCGGGTCGGCGAAGATCATGTCCACGGACC
Organism: Dongia sp.; assembly: GCF_041905885.1. Taxonomy (NCBI): domain Bacteria; kingdom Pseudomonadati; phylum Pseudomonadota; class Alphaproteobacteria; order Rhodospirillales; family Dongiaceae; genus Dongia; species Dongia sp. Next base: position 215,210 of record NZ_JAYRKD010000003.1, read on the forward strand.
CGGCCGGGAGCGCGTTCATCGCCGCCACGCAATCGCCCTCGATGATCGTGTCGAGCCGGATCTTCTCCGAGGATTTGGCCTGGGCGGCCGCGCCGTTCTTCTTCGTCATGCGCCCGATGGTGATTCGAGCGACTCGGCAAGTCAATAAAAAAATGCTTTAGAGTCAGTCTAGTGGAAGCTGAAGCTCATAAACCGGGCGAAACGATCGGCGGTGATGGGGGGTGGCGCCATGCTCTTTCAGGGCCGTCAGGTGGTCGCGGGTCGAGTAGCCGACATTCGTCTCCCACCCATATACGGGGTGAGCGACGGCGAGCTCCCGCATGATCTTGTCCCGCTCGACCTTGGCGATGATCGAGGCCGCGGCGATCGAAAGCGAGATGCCGTCGCCACCGATGATGCAGGTGATCGGGCAGGGGAGATTGGGCGGCTGGTTGCCGTCGACCAGGGCGTAGCCGGGTCGACTCGGCAGGCCTTCATAGGCCCGGAGCATCGCCAGATGCGAAGCGCGCAGGATATTGATCCTGTCGATCTCCTCGACATCGGCCATGCCGACCCCGAAGGCGACGGTCTCGCGCAGGATCAGGGCGACCTCTTCCCGTTCCTCGCGGTCGATCTGCTTTGAGTCCTTCAGCCGCCGGGTGATCTTGCGCGGCATGTCCACCGGCAGGCAGACCGCGCAGGCCACCACCGGGCCGGCCAGGGGGCCGCGGCCGACCTCATCGACGCCGCAGACCATGACGCCGTTCTTGATCCCCGCTTCGATCTCGTGCTTCCAGTTCGGCACGGATTCCGTCCCCCAGTCCTGCGCTACTTCTTCGGCAGCGCGTCGTAGTAGTCGAGCACAGGCTTCAGTTCCTCTACCTTGGCTTCCGCCAGCTCGGCGAGGTCCTCGTCCTTGATCTTCTGGTCCTTCTGGGCCTTGCGGAAGACGTCGAACAGCTGGAGCGCGACCTTGCGCTCCTTGCTGGCCTTGGCGCGGCTCGGGATGTCCGGAAACAGGCTGTTGTCCGCGGTCGCGGCAATGATATTGGCCAGCGACCAGCCGTTGAAGCCGAGGCCGACGATGTAGCTCTGCTTCTGGGCTTTGTCGCCCTTGTAGGCCTTTTCCAGCTTGTTGAGGCAGCTGATGAAGGCCTTGGCATCCAGGGTCTCGGCATAAGGTTGGTTGCAGGCCTCTTCGTCCTTGAAGCCCTGGGCCAGCGCCACGGGATCGCCCGCCACGGCCTCGGCCGAAACCGCAACGAGGAATAGGGCGCCGAGCGCCATGCTGGTACGGATCCACATGAGCGCGATCCTGGCGGGCGCCCGGAGTCGTGTCAAACGGCGGGAGGGATTACTCCGAAAGAGCGAAAAGGTCGCCTTGCGGAGAGTCGGCGCGCGGGACCCTGAACTGGCTGCAATCGACGTTGAAGCGGTAGCGCGGCTCCAGCATGAACCGCTTGGCCGCAGCCTGGACCCTTTGCCGGATCAGGTCGGCGTAAGGCCCCGAGCCGGTCATGCGTTCGCCGAACTCGGCGTTGTAGGTCCGGCCGCCATGGATGTCCTGGACCAGGTCCATCACATGCTTGGTCTTCAAGGGCGCATGCGCCTCCAGCCATTCGATGAACAGGTCTTTGATCTCGAGCGGCAGGCGGAGCAGGGTGAAGTTGGCGCTGTCGGCGCCGGCCTCGGCCGCGCGTTCGATGATGCTCTCGATCTCCATGTCGGTCAGCGCCGGGATGATCGGCGCCACCGAGACGCCGACCGGGATGCCGGCCTCGTGCAATCCGGCGATCGCCTTCAGCCGCAATTCCGGCGTCGAGGCGCGCGGCTCCATGGTCCGGGCGAGATCGCGGTCGAGGGTGGTGACCGAGATGAAGACCTTCACCAGATTGCGCTTGGCCATGTCGGCCAGGATGTCGACGTCGCGCAGCACATTGGCGGATTTGGTGGTGATGCCGGCCGGGTGGTTGAAGCGGTTCAGGACCTCCAGCACCTGGCGCGTGATCTTGTAGCGCCGCTCGATCGGCTGATAGGGATCGGTGTTGGTCCCCATCGCGATCACCTTCGGCTTGTAACCGGGCTTCCTGAGCTCGGCGTCGAGCAGCTTCGCCGCTTCCGGCTTCACATAGAGCCGGCTCTCGAAATCGAGGCCCGGCGAATGGCCCAGATAGGCGTGGGTCGGCCGGGCGAAGCAATAGATGCAGCCATGCTCGCAGCCGCGATAGGCGTTGATCGACTGGTCGAAGGCGATGTCCGGCGACTGGTTGCGGGCGATGATCGACTTGGTCTTGTCGACCGCGACCGTGGTGCGGAGCTTCGGCAGGTCTTCCTCGTCCTGCCAGTCCCAGCCGTCGCTCTCGCGCGGCCGGTCCCCCGGCTCGTAGCGGCCGGGCCGGTTGCTGACCGCGCCGCGACCTTTCTGCGGCAGGTCGGGGATCTCCTCGGGTTCGGGCGCGGCGACGGGCCTGGTCTTGGGTGCTTGTGACATAGAACAAATATAGAACACAATGCGCCAGCCGGATCAAGCCTCAGCGCAAGTGCCGTCACTGGGGCGGGTGGATCCGGTAGAGCGTGAAGATCCGGCCCCGGGCGACTTCGGTCAGCAGGGCGGGCACGGGGTTCGTCGCGGTGTCGAAGTCGAACACGACCAGATAGTGGAAATCCTCCGGCCAATGGGCCCAGTCGACCACGCTCAAGTAGGAGTCATTCAGGCGATTGCTCTCGGCCAGGTCCGCGACCGCCTGCCGCGTGGTCGCGTCGGCCGGGGCGAAAGCCGGATTGCGTGGCTGCCAGATGATCGGCTCCATGGACTGGAAGGCGAAAGCCGTGGGGTCACGCCTGTCGGCGGTGAAGCGCAACGGCGTCGCGAACGTGAACAGCGAGGGCAGGAAGGCGTCGCGATCGATCACGGAGAAGGCCGCGAGATGCACCAGCGGGAAGATCGCGGGATCGCGGCGCTGCTGGTAATCGACCGGGAAGGCGGTGGCGAGCACGCGGCTGCCGCGCGCGATCTGCTGGTCCGCGGCGCGAAATTCGGCGACATCGCGTTCATAGCCCGACCAGGTGACCGAGAGCGCGACCGCGCGGGTCGCCAGCAGGAGGACCAGGCCGGCGGCCAGCAGCTGCCCGGCGCGTTGCGGGAGCCGAAGATCGGAGGAGGCGACCAGCAGGAAGGCGAGCAGGCAGGGAATGCGCAGGTTGGCGCCCCAGACACTTGCCATCGAGACGGGCATCACCAGAGCGAGGAGGAAGAGGATCGCGAGCGGCACCAGCATCCGCCGATCGAAGCTGAGCGCCTGGCGCCGATAGAGCAGCCAGAGCACCAGCGCGACCGCATAGGTGACGACCAGGTCGGCCCAGTCGAGATACATGATGGTCGGCGATACGAAGCCGCGTGCGAGATCGGCGATGCCGCCGAATTGCAGGATCGTGCGCACCGAGGTGTCGATGGAAAGCGCGGCGAGGACGATGGCCGGAACGAAACTCGCGGCCCCGGAGGCGAGCCGGAGGATACGCCGGCGGAGCGGCGCGCCGCTGCGTGCGGCAAGCCCGATCTCGTAGCCGCCGACCAGCACGGCATAGCAGGCGAAGGCGAAGAGATGGCAGAGCAGCAGGAGGACGGTCGCGATCGCAAACAGGAGCATACGGACTGCGCCGGCTTTGTCCGAGGTCTGGACCCAGGCCGCGAACAGCAGCAAGGCCAGGCCGGCCGCGGAGAGAAAGGCGACGAAGCCCCAGGCCAGCAGGAAGTTGAACAGGAACAAAGCCGAGACCGCGGGCCAGAGCCCGACCTGGCCATAGAGCGCCCGGTGCAAAGCCGCGGTGCCCGCCAGCAGGAGCAGCATGGTCGCCGCCACGAAGACCTTGGCGGCGGCGGCGAGGCCGACGACCCTGGCCAGCGCCGGCAGGATGAAGTCGGTCGACTGGAAGGAGAGCAGCCGCCATTCGACGGCATAGTATTTCTGCAGGTCCGGGCTGGAAGAAAGCCGGTCGATGATATGCGCGCGGGCCAGATGGTTCGGCAGATCGGCGAGCGGCGGCACGCCGCTGAGCAGCACCGGCAGCAGTGCTCCGGCCAGCACCAGCGCATAGATCGCAAGCAGCGTGGGCGGCCGGACCGGGATCACCATCACGGCGCCGGGGCGTGGATGCGGTAGATGGAGAAGAAGCTGCCGCGCTTGAGCTCGGTCAGCAAGGCCGGCACGGGATTCACGGGATGCCCGTAGTCGAAGGCGACCAGAAAGTCGAAGCGCTCCGGCCAGTCGGTCCAGTCGACGGTGCTGGTGGCGAGCTCGAATTGCTGGATCGCCTGGGTGACCACCCGGGCCTGCAATTGCGAGCGGACGTCCGCGGCGAAGGCGGGATCGCTGGGATGCCATTTGGGATCCCGGATCACCGCCAGCTGATCGGTGGTCCAGCGGTCACCCGGGCTGATGAAACGAAGCGGGGTGGCGGCGCTGAACAGCTGCGGCAGGAAGACATCGCGATCGATCACCGCGAAGGCGCCGAGATGGCGGTAGGGATAGAGGCTCGGCGCCGGCGGGTTGCGGTCATCGCGGATCGACTGCACCACCGCGACCTTGCTGCCGCGGTCGATGACCGTCAGCGCGGCGCGCAGCTCGGTGATGTCGTCATCCAGCCGCCGCCAATCCGCGGTCACGGTGCCGACCCGGACCAGCAGCAGCGCGACGACCGCAGCCACGAAGATCGCGGCCGGCGCGCGCTTCTTGGAGGGCAGGTCGGTCGCGGCGATCAGCAGCAGCAGGAAGACCGTCGGCAGCCGGAAGTCGGAGCCCCAGACGCTCATCAGCTGGTTCGGCATCAGCAGCGCCGCGCCGCCGACCGCGATCAGCGGTCCGCGCAAGGCCGGGGCGACCGGAAACAGCCGTTTCCAGATTCCGATCGCCGCCAGCAGCAAGGCCAGGAATTCCAGCAGCAGGTCCTGCCAGCCGAAATACAGGTTGAACGGCGCGAGGATGGCGCGGACCTTGTCGGCGCCGTCGCCGTAGTAGTTGAGCATCGGGATGGTGGCGCGCGGCGCCAGCAGGAACAGCGCCGCAGGCATGACGAAGACCGCGCCGGAGAGAAGCATCCGGCGCACCAGATGATGGCGATCGTGCCGCCAGCGCCAGAGCTCGAAGGCGAGCACGGTCAGGGCGAAGACGGCGAGCGCGAGGAAGTGAAAGAAGAACAGCAGCACCGTTGCGATCGCGAAGCCCGCCGATCGCGGCAGGCCTTCACGTGGCGCGGTGTGGATCCACCCGGCGAGCAGCAATAGCGCCAGACCCGTGGAGAAGAGATAGCTGAGCAGGCCCCAGCCGAACATGAAGTTGTAGATCAGCAGAAAGGCCAAGGCCGGCCAGACCCCGACCCGGCCGAACAGCACCTTGTGCAGGGCGAGGACGCCGCCCAGCAAGGCCGCGAAGGTGGCGAGGATGAAGATCCGGGCGGCGGCTTCGATGCCGACCCATTCGACCAGCGCCGGCAGGATCAGGTCGCTGACCTGGAAGGAGAGCAGTTGCCACTCGATGGCGTAATGCGGCTGCAGCGCCGGATCGGCCGCCAGGTTGGCCATGATATGGGCGCGGGCCAGGTGATTGGGGAGGTCGGCCAGGGGCGGGAAGGCCACGGCGAAGACCGGAAAGAGTGCCGCCACCGCCAGCGCCAGATACAGGACCACCGTTTCCCAGGGACGCAACGGGCAGTCGGACGACATGCGGGTCAAAGTCCGGGTTTGGCGGTTGGTTTCTAGGCCTGGGTTGAGCCACTTCATTATGGCATATTTCTTAACCATGTATATGCATAAGCAAACCGGGTGGGGGCGCGCGAAGGAAGACGCATGCGGGACGGCGGAGGGCAGGCGGTGACTCTGGAACTGGCCGAGCGCGAAACGGCGCGCGCGACAGCGCCGGCCTATCGCATGCTCTCGGTGGTGGTTCCGGCCTATAACGAAGAGAAGAATGTCCCGGTGCTGTGCGAGCGGCTGCTGGCCGTGCTCGATGGGCTGGGCGTGCCGTTCGAGATCATCCTGGTCAACGACGGCAGCAAGGATAAGACCGGATCGGTCCTGCGCGCGGCCGCGGCAGCGCGCAAGGAGATCAAGGTTATCGAGCTGAAGCGCAATTCCGGCCAGACCGCGGCGATGATGTGCGGCATCGACCATGCGTCGGGCGACGTCATCATCCCAATCGATGCCGATCTGCAGAACGATCCGGCCGACATCCCGGCGCTGCTGGCCAAGATCGATGAGGGCTATGACGTGGTCTCCGGCTGGCGCAAGGACCGCAAGGACGCCGCGATCCGCCGCAACCTGCCGAGCCGCATCGCCAACAAGATCATCTCCCTGGTCTCGCGGGTGCATCTGCACGACTACGGCTGCACCCTGAAGGCCTATCGCCTGGACGTGCTCGACGGTGTGCGCCTCTACGGCGAGATGCATCGGCTCATTCCGGTCTATGCCTCCTGGATGGGGGCGCGGGTCACCGAGATTCCCGTGCGCCACCATCCGCGTTCGCACGGCAAGTCCAATTACGGGCTGGAGCGGGTCGCCAAGATCATCCTCGACCTCATTGTCGTGAAGTTCCTCGACCGGCAGTTCATGAAGCCGATCTACGTGTTCGGCGGCTTCGGCATGCTGTGCCTGGCGGTCTCCGGGCTGGCGGTGATCTGGGCGCTCTATCTGAAGTTCTTCGAGGGGCTCTCGCTGATCCAGACGCCGCTGCCGCTGCTCGCGGTGATGACCTTCGTCACCGGCTTCATGTGCATCCTGATGGGGCTGCTGTCGGAGATCCTGATGCGGACCTATTTCGAATCCCAGGGCAAGACCTCCTACGTGGTCCGCGAGCGCCTGAACTTCGAGCCGACCGATCGGCCCATGGCGGAAAAATCCGTGGCGCGGGCGAAGCAATAGTGTGCGGGCTCGCCGGGTTTGCCGGCCGCGGCGATCGCGGCGACCTGATCCGGATGACCACGGCGCTGGCGCATCGCGGCCCGGACGGCGACGGCTTCCATCACGATCCCGACCGTGCGGTCTTCCTAGGCCATCGTCGGCTCTCGATCCTCGACCTCGCCGGCGGGCACCAGCCCTTCTTCAACGAGGACGGCAAGGTCGCGGTCGTCTACAACGGCGAGATCTACAACCACCGCGAACTCCGCGCCGAGCTGGAAGCCGCCGGGCACCGCTTCAAGAGCGATCATTCCGACACCGAAGTCATCGTGCATGGCTATGAGGAATGGGGCGAGGCCTTGCCCGGCAAGCTCAACGGCATGTTCGCCTTCGCCGCCTATGATGCCGTGCGCGGCCGGATCTTCCTGGCCCGCGACCGCTTCGGCGAGAAACCGCTCTATTACACGCAGCAGAACGGGGTCTTCGCCTTCGCCAGCGAGGTGACCGGACTGGCCGCGCATGCCGATCTCCGCTTCTCGATCGATCGCCTCGGCCTGCAGAAATTCCTGGCGCATGGCTTCACCCCGGCGCCGAACACGATCTATGCCGAATGCTGCAAGCTCCCGGCCGGCCATGCCGCGACCTATGATCTCGCCACGCGCGCTCTCGACATCCACCGCTATTGGCGCTTCACGCTCGATCCGGACGAGAGCCTCTCCGCCGCGGACGAGCCGCGCCTGGCCGAGGAGCTCAAGCATCTGTTCTTCCAGTCGGTGCAGCGGCGGCTGATCAGCGACGTGCCGCTCGGTCTGTTCCTGAGCGGCGGCGTCGATTCCACCGCCAGCGTCGCCGCCGCCGCGGCCTGTCGTCCGGCGGATTCGATCGACACCTTCGCGATCGGATTCAGCGATCCGTCCTTCGATGAATCGGAGCATTCCCGGCGCGCCGCGGCGCATTACGGCACCCGGCATCACGAGCAGGTGCTCGACCTGGAGACGGCGAAGGATCTGATGGGCCCGGTGCTCGGCCGGCTCGACGAGCCGCTAGGCGATGCCTCGATCCTGCCGACCTACATGGTGTCGCGTTTCGCGCGCGCCCGGGTGACGGTGGCGCTGTCCGGTGACGGCGGCGACGAGCTCTTCGCCGGCTATGATCCCTTCAAGGCCTTGCTGCCGGCGCGGCTCTACGCGAGCCTGATGCCGGGGGCGCTGCACGGCGGCTTGCGGCGGCTGGCCGACCTGCTGCCGATCTCGCGCCGGAACATGAGCCTGGACTTCAAGCTGAAGCGGTTCCTCGGCGGCCTTTCCTATGCACCGCCGTTCTGGAATCCGGTCTGGCTGGCACCGGTCGAGCCCAAGGACATGGCCGATCTGCTCGTCGACAGCGCGAGTATCGAAGAGGTCTACAGCGAGGCCCTGGCCTGCTGGGCGAGCACGAAGAGCGCGAATCTCATCGACAAGACGCTCGCCTTCTACACCAACTTCTATCTCCAGGATGATATCCTGATGAAGGTCGATCGCGCCGCCATGATGAACGGGCTCGAGACCAGGGCTACATTCCTCGACAACGATCTGGTGGCGTTTTGCGAGCGACTGCCGGCGCGGTTCAAGTTCGCCGGCGGAAAGGGAAAGTATCTCTTGCGAAAAGCCTTGCGCGGCGTGGTGCCGGATGCCGTGCTCGACCGCCCGAAGAAGGGCTTCGGCGTGCCGATCTCGCGCTGGCTGCGCGAGCTGCCGGCGCCGCGCGGCGATATCGCCGGCTTCAAGCCCGGCGCCTTCAACCGGCTCTGGTGCGAGCATGCGGGGGGCGAGGCCGACCATCGCCTGGCGCTGTGGAGCGGGCTCAGCCTGGAGCAGCATCTTTCAGGCATGGAACGGATGCGCGGCGCGACCATCACGGCGGGGGCGGCATGAGCGGCGGCAGCGATCGCCTCGGCTCGCCGGACCGCTTCGGCTATGAGTGGAACGAGTATTCGGAGCTGCGGCCCGAATACGAGGAGCAGTTCCGGCGCTGGACCGTGGTCATCCCCGAGGCCGACTGGAAGGGCAAGCGCTTCCTCGACGTCGGCTGCGGCATGGGCCGCAACAGCCATTGGCCGATGACCTATGGCGCCGCCGGCGGCGCCTCGATCGATGTGGACGATCGCTCGCTGGCCTCGGCACGGCGGACACTGGCGGCCTGGCCCGCGGTCGAAGTCCAGAAGATGAGCGCCTATGAGATCGGTTTCGAGGACGCGTTCGACATCGCCTTCTCGATCGGCGTCATCCACCATCTCGCCGAGCCCGCGCGCGCCCTGGCGCAGATGGTGAAGGCGGCGAAGCCCGGCGGCCGGGTGATGATCTGGGTCTATGGCTACGAGAACAACGAGTGGATCGTGCGCTGGTTCGATCCGCTGCGAAAGCTGCTGTTCGCCCGCCTGCCGGTCGGGGTCACGCATTTCCTCTCGACCGTGCTGACCGCGATCCTCTGGCTGCTGCTGCGGCTGGGATTAAACCGGCTGGAGTATTTCCGCCTGATCCGCGGCTTCACCTTCCGCCATCTGCGCAGCATCGTCTTCGACCAGATGCTGCCGCGGATCGCCAATTACTGGCGTCGCGACGAGGTGGAAGCGCTGATGAAGCAGGCCGGCCTCACCGAGATCCGGGTCGAGCCGGTCAACAACATGTCCTGGAGCGCGGTCGGCGTCAGGCCTATTTCCTGAGGTGCTCGTTCAGTCGCGGCATCAGCTCGACCAGGTTGCAGGGGCGCAGCCGGTTGTCGAGCTGGAGCTTCAGGATCTGCTCCCAGCCGTCGCGCGCGGCACTGGGCGAGCCGGGCAGGGCGAACAGATAGGTGGCGTTGGCGACGCCGCCCACGGCCCGCGACTGGATCGTCGAGGTGCCGATCTTCTCATAGGAGAGCCAGCGGAACAGCTCGCCGAAGCCGTCGATCTTCTTCTCGAACACGCTCTCGAAAGCTTCCGGCGTCACGTCGCGGCCGGTGACGCCGGTGCCACCGGTGGAGATCACCACGTCGATCTCCGGATCGGCGATCCAGGCCTTGAGCTGGGCGACGATCGCCGCCTGCTCGTCCTTCACGATGGTGCGGGCCTTGAGCAGGTGGCCGTCGCGCGCGATCAGATCGACCAAAGCCTGGCCCGAGGTATCATTCGCCTCGGTCCTGGAATCGGAAACCGTCATCACTGCGATATGGACGGGCTTGAACGGCCGCGTCTCGTCGATCTTCGCCATGGTATTTGAATCCAAACCGCCGCGAGAGCGGTGACGCACCCCTTAGTTGGAGGCGGCCGTCACCTTCTCATCCTGGCGATCATAGATCGGCGAGGCGCCGGAGGCCACCGCGTCGAGCGTGGAGGTCGATTGGCCCAGCCGGTTCTGGTAGATCCAGTAGTTGGCCATCACGCGCTCGATGAACAGCCGGGTTTCCCGTGAGGGAATGCTCTCGATGAAGTACAGCGGATCGTCATCGACATGCCGGCTGGAGGCCTTCCACTTCTGCAGGTTGCCGGGGCCGGCGTTGTAGGCCGCGGCCAGCATGAACAGGTTGTTGCCGACCGTGTCCATCTTCAGCAGCTTGTCGATATACTTCTGGCCGATGCTGATCGAGACCTTAGGGTCGCGCAGGTTGGGCTTCTTCTCGCCGCTGGTCAGCGTCGCCGTCTGCGGCATCAGCTGCATCAGGCCGACCGCGCCGGCCTGGCTGGTGGCATTCGGGTTGAACCCCGATTCCTGGCGCATTACGGCGAACAGCAGCGCGCGATCGACGACGTAGCCGGTTTCCGGCACCCAACCGGGAATCGGATACATCGCCGCGTCGATGAACTCCTCGCCCTTCAGCAGGCGCCGGTTGCCGATCTTGACCGCGAGCGAAGGCAGGCCCGCGGCCTGCGAGACGGCCAGCAGCGCATCGTCCATCTCGCCGTCGGAATCGCCGCTGAGCACCAGCAGCTCCTTCTCGGCCGCGCCGATCTTGCCGACCTGGATCAGCGAGAGCGCGCGCTTGCCAGCGCCCGACCGCATCAGCTTGGACCGATCGGAGATGCTGAGGTCATGCACTGCCCAGTCGTAGACCGGGTCGATGCCGAGCGCGCGCTGGGCGAGCTGGCCGTAGAAGGTGCGCGGATACTTGCTGGCTTCCTTGAGCCAGTGGCTGACCTGCTCGGGACGCTGGGCACGCAAATAGGCGCGCGCCGCCCAGAAGGCGGCCGCGGCGCGGTCCCAGGAGGAGGAGTCCTTCAGCCCGGCCGCCTTGGTGAAGTTGGTGGCGGCGTCGGTGAACTTCTTCGAGCGCCAGTTCTCCAGGCCCCACTGCCAGTAGCCGCTGTCCGCGGTCGAGGCCTCGTCCGGGGAACCGGTCCGGGTGATCGAGGCTTGCGGCTTGGTCGGGCTTTCGGCGCCCTTGCGGAGGGCCAGCTGGTAGATCTGTTCCGCATCCGGCTGGGCGGCATACTGCTTCAGCCAGTCGGCGAGTTCCTTCGCCGAGCTCTTGTAGCCGCGCGAGAGATAACGGTCCGCCAGGACGTGGCCCAGCAGCGACTGATCGGTCAATTCCGAGATCAGCTTGTCGGCGTCACGATAGTCGCCCGAGGCTTGGAGCTTGAAAATCTGCCGGTAGCGGTCGGCGTTGATCGGCTCCAGGGGCTCCGGCAGGGAAGAGCGGGCGCCGGGGGTGTTGAAATCGTCGCCAGGCAGGGCCGCGGTCGCTTCCTGCGCCCAGGCCGGTCGCCCGACGGCTACGCTCGCCGTGAGCAACATCGCCACCATCGCGGTCGACGCCAAAGCCAAGCGTCCGCCGCGCTGTGCACGGTCTAGCTTCAAGGTATGCCCCCTTGAAAGGTCGCCCCCGGCCCATCCAGAGGTCTGCGTTTTCTTAACGAATGGTTTCTAATTCGGGTTCCGCTTTAGACGACGATGTCTTGCATGTCCAGAAAATTTGCCGTGTCCAATCAATAGATATGGCGTCGTGATATGCCGCACCCACCATATGTTGATTGATCCACCGATTTTTCGCCCGATTTATCCACAGGAAAAGTGTTAAGAAACGGCCTTCTACGGGCCGAATTTGGTTAATTTCAGGATGAGTCGCGGCGATTTCCGGGCAGCGCAGCCGGCCGCCCCGAGCGTCAGGCGCCGAGCGCGTCGAGCCGGACCCGAAGCTTCAGCAGATCGCGCCAAGCCTCGCGTTTGAGCTCCGGTTGCCGGAGCAGATAGGCCGGATGGAAGATCGGCAGGGCCGGGATCGGCTGGTCGAGCCCATCCGATCGATAGTCGAACCACTTGCCGCGGAGCCGGGTGATGCCATCGGTGGTGCCGAGCAGCATCTGGGCCGAAGAGCCGCCGACCAGGACCAGCACCTTCGGCCGGATCAACTCTATATGTCTGAGGACGAAGGGCTGCTGCGCGGCCAATTCGGCCTCGGTCGGCTTGCGGTTGCCCGGCGGCCGCCAGAAGCAGACATTCGTTATATAGAAGGTGCTGCGGTCATAGCCGATCGCCGCCATCATCCGGTCCAGCAGTTGGCCGGAGACCCCGACGAAGGGCAGGCCCTGCCGGTCTTCGTCCGCGCCCGGCGCTTCGCCGACCAGCATCACCTCGGCTTTCGGGTTTCCGTCTGCAAAGACCAGATTGGTCGCCGTCTTGCGCAACGAAACCCCGTCGTAACGGGCGAGGGCGGCTTTCAGGTCTTCCAGGCTGGCGGCGCTGCGGGCGGAATCCCGCGCGCTTTCGATCGCCGCCTGGTCCATCGGCCCGAGTTTGCGGAGATCGATCCGGGGCGACCCCGGCTTGGCGGCCGCCGGCGGCGGCGGCGGTGCGGCAGGCCTCTCTGAGACGACGGGGCGGGGCGCCTCGCTGAAGCCGGGCTGCGGGCGGAGCAGTACGGCCGGCGCCGCCGTCGCGCCGAGGCGGCTTTGCGGCGTCGATTCAATAGCTTCGTCGGCACCCCACTCGATATAGAGCTTGAGTAGTGCGAGGGATTCGCCAGAGGTTTGGAGTGTCAGCGGGTCGCCCATGCGGGGAAGCTAGCACCCGGCCGGAGGGTTTGCATCACCCGGCACCGGGGGTGTAAGCAGCCCGCAAATGAGTCTTGGGAGGGGTTCATGGATCGCGAAGTGATGGAATACGACGTGGTGATCGTCGGCGGTGGGCCCGCCGGCTTGAGCGCCGCGATCCGCTTGAAGCAGCTCGCCGCGGAAGCGGGCCGGGAAGTTTCCGTCGTCGTGCTCGAGAAGGGCTCCGAGGCCGGCGCACATATATTGTCCGGCGCAGTCATGGACCCGCGCGCCATCACCGAGCTCTTCCCGAACTGGAAGGAGCTGGGCGCGCCGCTCAATCAGCCGGTGACCGAGGACCGCTTCCTGTTCCTCACCACCGAGCAGAATTCCTTCCGCCTGCCCAACATCTTCCTGCCGAAGACGCTGCATAACGAAGGCAACTACATCGTCAGCCTCGGCAACGTCACGCGCTGGCTGGCGCAACAGGCCGAGGTGCTGGGCGTCGAGATCTTCCCGGGCTTCGCCGCCACCGATATTCTCTGGGACGATGCTCGGCAAAAGGTGCTGGGCGTCATCACCGACGACAAGGGCCGCGCCAAGGACGGCAGTGAGAAGCCGGACTTCCAGCCCGGCATGGCGCTGACCGGCAAATACACTTTGTTCGCCGAAGGCTGCCGCGGCCATCTCGGCAAGCGCCTGATCGCGCATTTCAATCTCGCCGAGGGCCGCGACCCGCAGAGCTATTCGATCGGCATCAAGGAGCTCTGGGATATCGACCCGGCCAAGCACGAGCCCGGCCTGGTCATGCACACGGCCGGCTGGCCGGTGACCACCGACGTCTACGGCGGCTCCTTCCTCTATCACTGTGAGAACAACCAGGTTGCGGTCGGCTACGTGGTCGGCCTGGGCTATGCGAACCCGTACCTCAACCCGTTCGAGGAGTTCCAGCGCTACAAGCACCATCCGCAGGTGGCGCAGTTCCTGGAAGGCGGCCGCCGCGTCGCCTACGGCGCCCGCGCGATCGTCACCGGCGGCGTCCAGGCCCTGCCGAAGCTGGTCTTCCCCGGCGGCGCTCTCATCGGCGACGATGCCGGCTTCCTGAACGTGCCGAAGATCAAGGGCAGCCATGCCGCGATCAAAACCGGCATGCTCGGCGCCGAGGCCGCCTTTGCCGCGCTGGGCGAGGACCGTGCCCATGACGAGCTCGTTTCCTATCCGAAGGCCTTCGAATCTTCCTGGCTGCATGACGAGCTCTGGCGCGCCCGCAACTTCAAGCCCTGGATGAACAAGGGCCTGCTGATCGGCACCTTGATGGCCGGCATGGACCAGAAGCTGTTCGGCGGCAAGGCGCCCTGGACCCTTCACGCGCACAAGACCGATGCGCAGAAGACCAAGCCGGCGCGGGAATGCAAGCCGATCGTCTATCCGAAGCCGGACGGCAAGCTTTCCTTCGACCGCCTCTCCTCGGTGTTCCTGTCGAGCACCAACCACGAGGAGAACCAGCCGGTCCATCTGACGCTGAAGGACCCGAGCGTTCCGATCAAGACCAACCTCGCGATCTACGACGCGCCGGAGCAGCGGTACTGCCCGGCCGGGGTCTACGAGATCGTGCGCGAAGGCGACGGCTCCAACCCGCGGCTGCAGATCAACGCGCAGAACTGCGTCCACTGCAAGACCTGCGACATCAAGGACCCGACCCAGAACATCGTCTGGGTCAACCCCGAAGGCGGCGGCGGCCCGAACTACCCGAACATGTAGCTCGCGATGCCTGATCCGTCGGGATAAACTGCTCCTGGAGACCACGGCTGGAGCAGGGAAGAGCGGTGGGTTACTTTGAGAGACATGCCGACCAGTTAGCAAGTATGCCGTTCAAGAAGGACGGGCAGGGGCGCGATCTATTTTTTCCTCACGGCTGGCTAGGCAAGGGACGCATTCTCCCCGGCCCATGGGGGTGCTGTCATCTTCCGCACTAAGCTCGCCCGCTTTTATCGCAAATTGTTCACGATGCAGATGTACGTCCTCCCCGTGTTAATGGTGGTGCTCTTCGCTCTGGTCAATGTCGGTCTTCCCTACGCCTCAATTGCTTACGTCTTCTTTGGCACGATACTAGCCGCCGCTGCTGTTTCGGGCGTAGGAACGGAGCTCTACCTGCGACGCCTGACTTCGGGCTATGCGATCTCCGACGAGCGCATGAGCTACGCCGAGCACGTGCGCAACAGCGCCCGCGCCTTTGGCTACGCCCAACTGGTGCTAGGCGCGTTGATAAGCCTGGTATTCGTCGCGCCCTGCGTGATTCGCCTTTTCCATGGCCATCTCGACATGCTTACCCTCGTCATCGCACTCTTGTTTGGCTGGGGTTTCATAAATGTCGTTTCGGTAATCGTCTCGAAACTTCGCGGCGCTTAGCGCAGTACCCCGCCGGCACGTAGGAACGATCGGCCGCTCCGCCGGTTGATTTTCGGGTCAACCGGAGCCGGCGCGGCACGCATGCAGGGCGATCTCAAATTTTCGCAGGAATGGACCGAGACCTTGCGCCATGTCGCAGGGTCGAAGAGCGCCTCGATCCTGAAGCATACGGCGATGGGCTGGTGGGAGGACCGGTGCTTGAGCATGGGCGCCGCGATCGCCTTCTATGCGATCTTCTCGCTGGCGCCGGTGCTGCTGATCGTGATCGCGATCGGCGGGCTGGTGTTCGGCGGCGACGTCGCGCAGACCGCGGTGCTGGCGCAGTTCGGCGGATTGATCGGTCAGTCGGGCGCCGAGGCCGTCGCCAAGATCCTGGCCAGCGCCAGCAACTTCGGCTCGGGCCTGCTCGGCACCGCGATCGGCCTCGGCACCTTCCTGGTGACCGCGAGCGGCGCCTTCGGCGAGCTGCAGGCCGACCTCAACGCGATCTGGCGCGCGCCGCCGCCGAAATATTCCAGCGTCGTCGCCTTCCTGGTCGCGCGGCTGCTGAGCTTCGCGATGATCGCGGTGATCGCCTTCCTGCTGCTGACCTCGCTCACCTTCGACGCCTTGTCCTCGGCGGCCAGCCAGTATTTCGCCTGGAAGGACGAGGCGATGCTGGTCGCCGGCGTGAACCTGCTGTTCAGTGTCGCGATGTCGACCGCGCTCTTCGCCTTCATCTTCAAGGTGCTGCCGAGCATCCGCATCTCCTGGCGCAACGTGCTGCCCGGCGCACTGTTGACCGCGGTGTTGTTCGTGCTCGGCAAGTTCGTGATCGGCTTCTATCTCGGCCGCAGCAACATCGCGACAACTTACGGCGCAGCCGCGTCGGTCATCACCCTGATGCTCTGGGTCTATTACTCGGCGCAGATCTTGTTGTTCGGCGCCGAGTTCGTCAGAGCCTATACCGAAAGGAAGAAACAGCCGGTACGGCGGGAAGCCAAGCGGATCTAGTTGCCGGTCCCGGCGCCGCCGGCACCTGTGCCGGTGCCGGACGTACCCGGCGCACCCGAGGCACCCGTTCCCGTGTTGGCCGGTGGAATGATGGTCACCGGGACGCCGTTCACCGTGCCGTTCGGCGCGGTGACGGCATTGGGGCTGACCGTCCCGTTCGGCGTGACCGTGTTGCCGGAATTGAGGCTGCCCGGCGACTGCACGGTGTTGGAGCCGGCGCTGTTCGGGATGGTGGTGCCGCTGTTCATCTGCTGCGCCTGGTCGATGCAGGCGGCGCGCAGGCCGGGCAGCAGGCTCTGGCAGTTGGTGCCCGGCGGATAGGTCTGGGCCGCGGCGGAACCCGCCGCCACGATCGCGCAAAGCGCACAAGCCGCGCCGAACAAGGCGTCCCGAGTCATGGTGTTCATTTTCGGTCTCCTGCGGGTCAACGAGGCGCGCCGGGCGCGCCACAATCTCTCCAGCAGTCAACCGGTGTCGGAAAGCAGGGTTCCGAATCTCAAGGCAGGACCTCGAAGGCGAGGAATTGCGTGATCTGCAGCGGATTGAAGTTGTTGTCGGAGACCAGCACCAGGCTGCGATGGCCGTTGGGCAGATCGGGGCCGAAGCTCATCCCTTCGATATTGTCGATCCGCTGCAAGGCCGGGGGAGCCGAGCTCCGGCAAGACGTCGAGATTGAGGATCAGGCGTTTGCTCAGCGGGCGATAGTCGGCGCCGACCAGCGATTCCAGAGCAGAGACATCGGTCGCCCCGGCGGCATAAGCTTCATAGAGCCGGATGTGCAAGGTCCAGAGCAGGCCGCCTTCATTGACGCCGGACCGCTCGAGCACCAGCAGCCGGTCGTCGTCCAGCGCAAGAATCTCGCTGACCCCGTTGTCGCTGCCGGCGCCGGCGGTCTCGGCCTGGATCGGGTCGAGCGGATAGGCGTATTGAGCGACCAGCTTGCCACCCGGGTCGAACTTGGTGAAGCGTGCCACCGCACCCGCGTCGACCGTCGCGGCCGGCCCGTCCTGATAGAGCGCCGATTCCATCGCCACCCAAAGCGCATCGCCCTTCGGGGTGACGCCCAGGCCTTCGAATGCATTGTTGTTGCGAGGGCCGGTCTGCGGCTCCGGATGGATGTCGAACATCGAGGGCAGCTTGAGCGCACCCAGATAGACGCCGTTGAGTTGGCTCCTGCGGACGAAAGGTGCCAAGCCGCGCTTGCGGTCGCCTTCGCTGCTCCACCAAAGCCCGCCACCCACGGGGTCGAAACGAATCGATTCCGGATCCGGCACTTCGCCCCCGGTCTTGGCATCGGGGAAGAGGCTGCCGTCCGGCTGACCGAAGGTGGTCATGTGGAAGAAGGTAACCTTGGGGGTCCCTTTCTTCAGCTCGATGGTCGCCTGATAGAAACGGGCCGGTGCATGCTCGGACCGGTCGTCGCTGACCAGGACCCAGCTGCCGTATTCCCGACTGTAGTCGAGGCCGGACAGCCCGCCGACCAGGGCGCCGAGCACCTGCTGGTCATTGGGAATGGTGGCGGCGCCGAAGAAGCGGAGGGATGCGATCGTGGTCGGGCCGGTCCAGGGATCCTCGGGATGCAGAGTCAGGGCTTCGTCGGCGACCGCCGTCGCGCCCACGAAGGCGAGCAGGCTGGCAGCGAGCAGCAGCGTTCGGCCGGACATCTCCATGCTCCTTGTTCGCCCCACGGAGAAAAGCAGATCAAGCGTGACAGGGTGGTGACGACCCCTGTTTCACCGGGCCTGCGGATTTGCTACAGCTTCAGGGGAACGCACTTTACGGGAAACCCTCATGAAACGCCTGGACCAGAAACTGGCCCGCATCCGCGCCGGCAAGTACAAGCCGACTGACTTCATCATCGCAGATGCGAAAGACGGCGACATGGGGCCGAGCCTGACCTCCAGCGGTCCCAACCGCGGCAAGGACGGTAGCTGGACGAGGGTACGCACCCGGGCGGAGTTCCTGGACCAGATCCGCGCCATAGTGAAGCAGGACATCCTCGACATCATGCTGATGTCGGCCTCCAACGCCGAGGTCCTGCACGGCGAGAAGCTGTTCCAGAAGAGTGCCGTCACCTCGGCGATCCGCGCCAACGACACGACCTGCGTCTGGCGGATGCGCGGTGCCGCCTATCACCATACCGCCTCGATCCCGTTCCGCAGCGCCAACCTGCCGCGCGTCATGTACGGCACGGCGAAGGCGCCGGCGGGCAAGCGGGCGGCGAAGGGTCCCGATCTCGGCCTCTACTCGATCACCTTCAACAACGACATCGAAGCCGATGTCCGCTCGCTGGAGGCTTTCAACCAGTTCCGCGCCGATGCTTCGGCGATCGGCTTCCGCTACTTCCTCGAGGTCTTCAACCCGAATGTCGATAGCGGGATCGCGCCCGATCTGGTGCCGCATTACGTCAACGACGCGATCCTGCGCTGCCTCGCCGGCGTCACCAAGGCGGAGCGGCCGGAATTCCTGAAGATCGCCTATAACGGCCCGAAGGCGCTGGAGGAGCTGGCCTCCTTCGATCCCTCCCTGGTGGTCGGCGTGCTCGGCGGCGGTGCGGGCACCAACCGCGACGCCTTCGAGCTCATCTCCCAGGCCGAGCGCTATGGCGCGCGGGTGGCACTGTTCGGGCGCAAGATCAACCTCGCGGAATCGCCGCTGGAGATGGTGGCGATGCTGCGCCGGGTCGCATCCGGCGTGGTGAAGCCGCTAGAGGCGGTGAAGGCCTATCACGCCGCCTTGCAGAAGAAGGGGATCAAGCCGGATCGTTCGCTCGAGGATGATTCGAAGGTGACCGAAGAGGTCCTGAAAGATGCGGCTGCGTGAGTACAGCCTCTAACGGCGCCGAACGCCGGGGCTTCATCACCGGCGGCTCCTGGTGCGTCGATCGCAACAAGCTGATCGAGTTCTGGCCGGAGGAGGATTCGATCTGCGAGATCCTGTCCGAGGAGCGCCGCAACGGCGGTTCCGGCAGCAATCTCGCGATCGACATGAAGAAGCTCGACCCCGCGATGCCGGTCGAGACCATCGCCATCGTCGGCGACGACGATGACGGCCGCTTCCTCCAGGCCGAGGCCGACTGCTACGGCATCGACCGCCGGCAGATGACGGTGAGCCGCGAAGCGCCGACGCATTACACCGAATGCTTCGGCTCGAAGCGCAGCGGCCGCCGCACCCACATGACCTTCAACGGGGTCGGCGCGCATCTTTCGCCGGATCATTTCGATTTTTCGACGACGCGCGCCCGGATCGCGCATCTCGGCCTGCCGGGCGTGCACCGGACGATGGACGCGCCTTGGCAAAGCGAGGCCAATGGCTGGGTCGCGGTGCTGAAGAAGGCGCGCGCCGCCGGGCTGCTGACCAACATCGAGCTGGTCAGCATCGAGCCGGCGCGGATCGCCGCGCTGGCGCGGCCCTGCCTGCCGCATCTCGACCTCATGGTGGTCAACGATCACGAGATCGGCGCGGTCGCCGGTGAGCAGACCGTGACGGCGCAAGGCACCGATGTCGATGCCTGCATCCGCGCCATGCACATGGTCATGAACCAGAGTACCCTCATCATGGTGGCGGTGCATTTTCCCAAGGGCGGCCTGGCGCTGGTGCGCGGCGGCGAGCTGGTCCGGCAAGCTTCATTGGCCGTGCCGAAGGAGGAAATCGTCGCCGCGAACGGCGCCGGCGATGCTTTCGCGGCCGGCTTTCTCTACGGCTTTCACGAGGGCTGGGAGCCGGCGGAATGCCTGGCGCTGGCCCATGCCACCGCCGGCGCCTCGTTGCGCGGGATCTCCACCAGCGGCACCGTCGAGCCGTGGCAAACCTGTCTGAGCCTGGCCCGCCGATGGGGCTCGCGCGAGGCGATCTGACGCCTTGATACGGCCTTGATTGAGGGGAACATTCGCCGCGCCCCCGGCTTCCTCTAGGGCCCATTCCAGCCGCTGGACCCAATCGTTAACAGGCTTCTATGAATGGGGTCCGGTTCCTGGTAGAACCGCCAAAGGGAAGGCTGTGATCAGCCGTAACAGGGGCCGGATTTCCTTCTCCATGAAAGGATGCCAGATTTTGCCCGCGCTTCGATTTTTCCGCCCGTTGATGTTTGCACTGTTGCCGGCCGCCTTGGCCGCCTGCCAGGCCGGGCATCCGGCCGTCGCCGACAGCGGCCCGACCAATCAGAAGAACTGGTCGCCGGCCGGCCTCTATCTCGCGGGCCAGCACGCGGTCGATTCCGGCGACATGAAGACGGCGGCCGACCTGCTGCCGTTGGCGCTGCAATCGGATCCGAGCAACGGCGCGCTGGCGCAGCAGGCCTTGATCGCGCTGATCAGCGACGGCCGCTTCGCGCCGGCGATCGCGCTGGCCAAGCAGACCAATGAGGCCGACCCGAAGGCGCCGCTGGCCTCGATCATGCTCGCGGTCGATGCGATCCAGCGCGACAAGCCGGCGGAAGCGCGCAGGCTGCTCGACGGCATGGGCGAGGATGCCGTCGGCCGCATCGCCCAGCCGTTGATCCTGGCCTGGCTGGCGCTGGAGGAGGATGGGCTCGACCAGGCGAAGGAGGCCATGAAGCCGGTCACTTCGGTCGATGGCCTGAAGCCGCTGGTCGAATCCCACATTGCGATGATGGAGGTGATCGCCGGCAAGCCGGCCGATGCCGAGAAGCGCTTCGCTGCCCTGATCGCCGACGACCACGTGACCTCGCACGTGGTCGAAGTCTATCTCGACCTGCTGCACCGCCAGGGCAAGGACGAGGAGGCGAAGAAGGTCCTCGCCAAGTTCCGCAGCATGTCGGATGAGATCACCGGCGCCATGTCCGATGTGATGGAGCAGAAGCTGAAGCAGCCGGCGCCGAAGCAGCCGCTGGTCGACAGCGCCGCCAAGGGTGTGGCGGAAGTGCTGTTCGACATCGGCGGGTTGCTGCGCTCCGACAAGCTCAACGGCCAGTCGATCCTGTTCACGCGCCTGGCGCTCTATCTCAACCCGAACCTCGACATCGCCAAGCTGCTGGTCGGCGGCCTGCTGCAGGACGGCAAGCATCTCGAATCCGCGATCGAGTCCTATCGCGGCATCCCGGCGGATTCGCCCTATCACTGGAGTGCGCAGCTGGCGATCGCCGATTGCCTGCGCGACCTGGAGCGCACCGACGAGACCGAGACGCAGCTGCAGGGCTTGGTGACCGCCGAGCCCAAGCGCGCCGAGGCCGCCGTCGCGCTCGGCGATCTCTATCGCAAGGAGAAGCGCTTCGGCGACGCCGCCGCGGCCTATTCGACCGCGATCGATCGAATCGGCGCGCCGCAGCAGAACGACTGGGCGGTGTTCTATTTCCGCGGCACCGCTTACGAGCGCAACAAGCAGTGGGACAAGGCCGAGCCGGACTTCCTGAAGGCGCTCGAGCTCTCGCCCGACCAGCCCTATGTGCTGAACTACCTCGCCTATACCTGGGTCGAGAAGCGCGAGCATCTCGACAAGGCGCTGCCGATGCTGGAGAAGGCGGTCGAGGCGCGGCCCGAGGAAGGCTTCATCGTGGACAGCCTCGGCTGGGCCTATTTCCAGCTCGGCGACTTCAAGAAGGCGGTCGGCTATCTCGAGCGCGCGGTCGAGCTGCAGCCCGACGATCCGGTGCTGAACGACCATCTCGGCGACGCCTATTGGCGGGTCGGGCGCAAGGTCGAGGCGCGCTTCCAGTGGAGCCGCGCGCTCAACTTCAAGCCGGAGCCGGACACGATCGGCCAGATCGAGGACAAGATCGACAAGGGGATGCCCGAGGTCGAGCCCGGCAAGGCCACGCAGCAGGACGGCTGAGTCCTCCCATCGCGCTTCACCTTTCGGCTGCCTCGTCGCTCATGTTCGCCCGCGCCAAGATCAATCTCTATCTCCACGTCCTCGGCCGCCGGCCGGACGGCTTTCATCTGCTGGACAGCCTCGTGGTCTTCGCCGAGACCGGGGATGAAATCGTCGTTGCGCGGAGCGATACCCTGTTGCTGAAGGTCGTCGGCCCGTTCGCCGGCAATCTCGCGGCCGATGACGACAACCTGGTGCTGCGGGCGGCGCGGGGTTTGCGAGATCTCGCCGGCGTCACCCAGGGCGCGGCGATCCTGCTCACCAAGAACCTGCCGGTCGCTTCCGGAATCGGCGGCGGCTCGGCCGATGCCGCCGCCACGCTGCATGCCTTGATGGCGCTCTGGAGAGTGAAGCCGGAGCGCGCGACACTGGAGCGGCTGGCCTTGAGTCTCGGCGCCGATGTCCCGGTCTGCCTCGCCGGCCGGCCGAGCTTCATGGGCGGGATCGGCGAGGAGATCGCGCCGGTCGGGACCCTGCCGGAGGCGCATCTGCTGCTGGTCAATCCCGGGATCGCGACGCCGACCCCGGCGGTGTTCAAGGCAAGGCAGGGCGGCTTCTCGCCGTCGGGCCGCTGGACCGCGCCACCCGCCGATGCCAGGGCGCTGGCCGCGGCGCTGCAGGAACGCGGCAACGACCTGACTGAGGCCGCGATCAGCGTGACGCCGGCGATCCGCGATGTGCTGGCCGCCATCGCCGGCACCGAGCATTGCCTGCTGGCCCGTCTCTCCGGCAGCGGCGCCACCTGTTTCGGCATTTATGCCGAGGCGGGAGAGGCCGAGGCGGCGCGCCGCGCCGTGCTCGCGGCGAACCCCGGCTGGTGGGCGGTGGCGGCGCCGATCGCGCGCTGATTCAACCCGGCGGCGCTTGTCAGCCACGCGGTGCACCCGTACCCTCGCGGCATCGGTTTGACGGGGGAAGCTATGCCTGAAGTATCCGCCGATCTGGAATCCGTGCTGGCCAAGCTCAGGGCCTGTGCCGCGCTGCCGCTGGAGCAGGCGACGGCCATGCCGCCGGAGCTCTATTCCAGCGCCGCGCTCTACGACCGCGAGCTCAAGGAGATCTTCGCCAGGGAATGGCTCTCGCCCGGCCGCGCCGCCGACATCCCCAATCCCGGCGACTACATCTCCTTCGCGATCAACGACCAGCCGGTGTTCTCGATCCGCGGCGACGACGGCAAGATCCGCAGCTTCTCCAATGTCTGCCTGCATCGCATGATGCGCTTGGTGGACGGGAAGGGGAGCTGCACCCGCATCGTCTGCCCGTATCACGCCTGGACCTATGACAACGCCGGGCATCTGCTCGCGGCACCGCATATGAAGAAGTCGCCGGGCTTCAACCCGCGCGACCATGCGCTGCCGGAGATCCGCACCGAGATCTGGGAAGGCTGGATCTACATCACGCTCAACGACCAGGCGCCGAGCGTCGCCGAGTTGCTGGCGCCGCTGCTGCCGGTGGTCGGGCGCTACCAGATGGCCGACTATGTGCACTGCCAGACCGCGGATTTCGTCTGGAGCACCAACTGGAAGCTACTGACCGAGAATTTCATGGAGGGCTATCACCTCCCGGTCGCGCATCGGAAGACCGTCGGCGCCTGGTTTCCTGCCGAGGAAACCGGCTTTCCGGAAGAGCGCCACGAGGCCTTCACCTATCAGACCTTCATCAAGGACCAGACCGCGAAATACGGGCTGGCGCATGCGAACAACACGCGCCTCACCGACCGCTGGCGCTATACCTCGGTGATGCCCACGGTGTTCCCGACGCATATGTATGTGCTGGCGCCGGATCACCTCTGGTATCTCTCGCTGCGGCCGAAGTCGCTGGGCGAAGTGCATTTGCGCTTCGGCTACGCGCTGGCGCCCGAGGTCTATGAAAGCCTCGAGGACAAGGACGCCTTCATCGCCGAGACCAACGCCTTCTTCGACCGCGTCAACGACGAGGACCGCCTGGTCACTGAAGGCATCTACCAGGGTTCCCGCGCGCCGCTGGCCAAAGGCGGGCGCCTCTCCTGGCTGGAACGCGAGATCCACGACTTCATGCAGTACCTGCTGCGGCGCTTGGACAGCGGCGAGACCGAGAGCCAACCGCGGCCTAAGCTCAGCGTCGCGCGGTAACCCCGAACCATTTTGACGCCCGCGCGGCGCTCTGCCAGATTGCGGCCCTGCGCGTCATCACGTTGGATTTGAAATCATGGGCCGTTGGGCCGGTACGGCGGGCCTGCTTCTGCTCGCGGTGCTCTGGGGCACGATGGTGCCCACCATCTCGCATCTGCTGAAGGCGTGGGATCCGCTGTTTCTGGCGGCAGTGCGCTATCTCGGCGGCGGTCCGGCGCTGCTGCCGATCCTGCTGCTGAGGGGCCGCAGCGCCGCCGCTCCGGCCCAGCCGGTCGGCTTTTGGAAGATCACCCTGCTGGGCGCGGTCGGGATCGGCGGCTATGCCGGGCTCTACACGCTGGGTGTTGCTCATTCGAATGTCGTCACCGCCGCAATCCTGAGCGCCGCCAGCCCGGCGGTCGCCACCATCACCGACCGGGTGATCTTCGGCCGCCGTCTCGATCGCCGCATGCTGCCCGGGCTCAGCCTGGCGATCATCGGCTGCGTCGTTGCCACGGTGGATTTCAGCCGGGCCGGAAATCCCTTCGACCTGCGCGGCGGCGAGCTGCTGATGCTGGCCGCCTTCGCCTGCTGGTCCTGGTACTCGACGGCGGCGCAGCGCTGGCTCGGCGGCTGGTCGCAGGTGCGCATTTCCTGCGTCACCATGACGGTCGGCGGCGTCGCGCTCACCGTCGTCTATCTGATCGTCGCCGGGCTGGGCGGCGTGCCGTTCCCACCGGCGGCGCCGGGCTCGACCGAGGACCTGCTGGTCCTGCTCTGGCTGGTCCTGGCCCTGGTCTCGTTCGGGGTCCTGCTCTGGAACTTTGGTGTGAAACGGAGCGGTGTGGTGACCGCCAGCCTCTATCTCAACTTGACCCCGATCGTCGCGATCCTGATCCTGTCGCTCGGCGGCACCACGCCGAACCTGCAGCAGGTGATCGGCGGGGCCATGGTGATCCTGGGCATCCTCTGGGCCGAGCTGGCGACGATGCGAAACGCCTCGCCGCCGCCCGCCGGCATCGACGAGGCACCGGGACTTTAACTAGGGGAGGGAGAGCGATGGGCAAGGTGGTTCT
This sequence comes from Dongia sp., assembly GCF_041905885.1. Taxonomy (NCBI): domain Bacteria; kingdom Pseudomonadati; phylum Pseudomonadota; class Alphaproteobacteria; order Rhodospirillales; family Dongiaceae; genus Dongia; species Dongia sp. Next base: position 240,464 of record NZ_JAYRKD010000003.1, read on the forward strand.
TTTCAAGCGCAGCGAGATGAAGTTCGAGGACTTCGGCGCCGAGAGCCCGGGCAGCGGGGCGCTGGCCCGGCTGGTCGGTCCCGACATGTCGAAGACGCTTGGCGCCGGTCTCGCCACTTTCGACGGCTGCTCAATCGACTGGACCGTGCTCTACGACGAGATGATCGTGGTGATCGAAGGCACCTTCCGCCTCGGCACGCCGGACGGCGAGATCTCGGCCAGGCCCGGCGACGTCATCTGGATCCCGGAGAACACGCCGATCTCCTATCGCGGCGAGAAATCGCTGGTCTGCTGGGCGCTCTATCCGGTCGATTGGCGCAAGCGCCACAACCTCTGAGGCGCTAAGCCTTGTGCAGGTGGTAGAACCGCTCCGAGCGCGCTTTCGCGCCGCAGGCGTCCTGGCGGCAGAATCGGCGCCGCTGGTTCTTGGTGCGGTCGATGAAGACCCAGGTGCAGCGCTCGCAGACCCGGAGCTGTGACGGCTTCTCGCGCGTCAGCATGTCATGGGCGGAGAGCGCGACCCGGGCCAGCACGGTGCCGAGCCCCGGCGCTGCCGCATCGGCGGTCCAGAGAAAGGCCTCGTCCTGCTGCGCGATCTCGGCGACGCCGACCGCCTCGGTGATCACCGCGCGGACCTTGGCGAAGTCCCTGGGCGCAACCGGCTGGCCGCCGGAAATCGCCGCCACCGTCCGCTGCAGCGCTTCGCGGAAGACATGCATCGCCTCGACCTGCCGCGCCGCGGCCGCGGGCTTGGCCTTGGCCGCCTGGGCGATGCTGCGTGCCTCGCCGGCGCCGAGGATCTCTGCGAACAGCGCCCAGTTGAGCGCGTCCTGATAGGTCGGGATGCGCTCGACCTCGCGGATCTTGGTATGACCGCCGGCGGTGTTGGCGAAGTCGAGGCAGGGCAGCCCGCCCACCAGGTCGAGGGGACCCCAGACATGGCCGGTCTCGATTGCCATGCCCGAATGGGCCGATTGCAGCGGCTCGTTTCGTTTCGTCACGTCGCGCTTATCCCTCGCGGCGCCATATTGACAGCGCCGCCTCCCTGGTTCCATAGTCTAACGGTCTAAATGCCTTTTAACCGTTGAAACTCGATCCCTTGATTCCGCCGCCGGCATGGTCCCATGCCGCAGCGGCGGGCATCAAGGGATCGCTTTGACCCATCGCCGGCGCGCGAAGACGCGGCGAGCGAACACCCATGGGAGGAACAGAATGATCAGGAATTTGCTCGCCGCGAGCGCCCTCGCGGCCGTCATAGGCTTGGGAATCGGCATCGCGCCGGCCCAGGCCGAGGATATCCCCATCGCCGTCGCCGGCCCGATGACCGGCCAGCTGGCTGCCTTCGGCGAGCAGCTGCGGCGCGGCTCAGAAATGGCGGTGAAGGACATCAACGCCGCCGGCGGCGTGATGGGCAAGCAATTGAAGCTGGTGGTCGGCGACGACCAGTGCGATCCGAAGCAGGCGGTGCAGGTCGCCAACGACATGGTGAGCCAGGGCGTCGTCTTCGTCGCCGGCCATTTCTGCTCCGGCTCGTCGATCCCGGCTTCGTCGGTCTATGCTGAGGAAGGCATCCTCGAGATCACGCCGGCCTCGACCAATCCCGCCTATACCGAGGATTCGCACGCAAAGGGCATCACGACCCTGTTCCGCACCTGCGGGCGCGACGACAAGCAGGGCCTGTTCGCCGGTCCCTGGCTCGCCAAGACCTATCCCGGCAAGAACGTGGCGGTGCTCGATGACCGTTCGGCCTATGGCCAGGGCCTGGCGAACGAGACCGCCAAGAACATGGAGGCCAACGGCCTCAAGCCCGCGATGCGGGAGAACTACACCGCCGGCGAGAAGGACTTCTCGGCGATGATCTCCAAAATGAAGGCGGCCAAGATCGATGTCGTCTATATCGGCGGCTATCATCCGGATTCCGCGCTGATGCTGCGCCAGGCCCGCGAGCAGGGTCTGAAGGCGCAGTTCATCTCGGCCGACGCCACCAACTCTCAGGAGTTCTGGTCGATCTCCGGTCCGGCGGGCGAGGGCATGCGTTTCTCCGATGCCTCCTCGGCGGTCAACCTCGATTCCGCCAAGGACGTGGTCGCGAAGTTCCGCGCCGAGGGCTATGAGCCCGAGGGCTACACCTTGAGTTCCTATGCCGCGATCCAGGCCTGGGCCGCCGCGGTCACGAAGGCCGGCACCACCGATGCGGAGAAGGTGGCGGAGGCGCTGCGTGCCAGCACCATCCCGACCGTGATCGGCGACCTCGGTTGGGACGAGAAGGGCGACCTGAAGAAGATTCGCTACGCCTGGTTCCTCTGGCATGACGGCAAATACGCACAGGAGCCGCTGAACTGATCGCTTCGCTCTCTGGCGATCGCAAGGCCCGGGCGTCCCACCCGGGCCTTTTTTCTTGCGCCGGTCCATGCTGCACGCGAGCATGCCGTCCAAGAAGAAAGCATGAAGGAGAATTGCCGATGACGTTGCGGCTCTATTTCCACCCCCTGTCATCCTTCTGCCACAAGGTGCTGACCGCGCTCTATGAGAACGACACGCCCTTCGCGGGCGAGGTCGTGAACTTCATGGACGAGGCGTCGTGGACGGCCTTCACCCGGCTCTGGCCGATCGGCCGTTTCCCGGTGCTGCGCGACGAGCAGCGCGGCAAGACCGTGCCGGAATCAACGGTGATCATCGAATACCTCGACCGCCATCGGCCCGGCCGCACCCGCTTCATCCCGGAGGACCGCGACCTCGCCGACGAGACGCGCTATTGGGACCGCTTCCTCGATCTCTATGTCCACGTGCCGATGCAGAAGATCGTGACCGACCGGCTCCGCCCGCAAGGCAGCAACGACGGCTTCGGCGTCGATCAGGCGAGAAATCTGATCGCCACCGCCTATGACATGCTGGAGACGCATCTCGCCGGACGGGAATGGATGAACGGCCGCGGCTTCAGCCTGGCCGACTGCGCCGCCGCCGGCCCGCTGCAATTCGCCGACATGCAGGTGCCGATCGGCGCACGGAAGAATCTCGGAGCCTATCTCGAACGGCTGAAGGCGCGGCCGTCCTACGCCCGCGTCTGGAAGGAAGCCGAGCCCTATCTGGCGATGGTGCCGAAATAGCGGCTTATATCTCCGCCGCGACCTTCAGCCCTTCGAATACCGCTTCCTCGGCGGTGCGTGGGGTGAGGCAGTCGCCGATCATGTGCACTTCGCCGGACCAGCTTTCGAGCTCGTCGGCCAGCGCGTCGACACGCTCGTGCCCGAGCGAGGCGACGACGGTGTTCACGTCCTCCAGCACGATCGGCTCGCCGTTGGTGGCGTGCTGCAGGTAGACCGTCTCGCCGTCGATGCCGTAGAGCCGCACCAGCGGGATGATCTCGACATTGAGCTTCTGCAATTCGCCCCACCAGTTGTCGCGGACGTATTGGTGGATGCGCTGCCCCGGCATGTAGCCGTCGACCGCGAGGCGCACCCGGCAGCCGGAGCGGGCCAGCTTCTCGGCGATCCCCATGCCGATCCAGTCGCAGCGCCAGTCGGCGACCACCACCGAGGTGCCGACATTGACCTCGTTCTTAATCACCTGCCAGGCGTTGACCACATGGCCGGTCTCGACACCCTCGATCTCCCCGGCGCGCGGCCTGGCGCCGGTCGCGACGATCACCGCGTCGGGTTTCAATTCATCGACCAGCGCACGGGTCACCTTGGTCTTGGTCACGACCTTCGCGCCGGCGAGCTGCATCTCGCGCGTGAGGTTGGTGACGATGCCGCCGAACTCGGCGCGGGTCGGCAACAGCTGTGCCAGCAAGGTCTGCCCGCCCAGCCGTTCGGTGGCCTCATAGACCGTGACGTCGTGGCCGCGCTCGGCCGCGACCGCGGCGGCCTTCATGCCGCCCGGGCCGCCGCCGGCGATCAGGATCCGCTTCTTCCTCGCGATCGGCTTGCGCTTGCCGTAGGTGAGCTCGCGCCCGGTCTCCGGATGCTGGATGCAGGAGATCGGGTAGCCGAGGTGGAAATGCCCGATGCAGGCCTGGTTGCAGGCGATGCAGGCGCGCACGTCGTCGAGCCGGCCCGCCTCGGCCTTGCCCGGCATCTCGGGATCGCAAATCAGCGCCCGGGTCATCCCGACCATGTCGGTCTGGCCCGAGGCGAGGATCTTCTCCGCGTCCTGCGGCTGGTTGATGCGGCCGGCGACGAAGATCGGGGTCTTCACCCGCGCCTTGGCCGCGGCGGCAAACGGCGCGACATAGCCATGCTCGAAGGCCATGGGTGCTGCGATGTGGATCGCGCCGCCGAAGCTCGCCGAATTGCCGACCACGATGTTGTAGAAGTCGAGCGTGCCCTCGAGTGCGCCCATCGCCTCCAGCGCCTCGCCGTCCTGCAAGCCGGCATAATCCTTCTCGTCGCCGCTGATCCGCATGCCGACGATCAGCTCGTCGCCGCATTCCTTGCGGATGGCGGCGATGATCTCGCGGATGAAGCGCAGCCGGTTCTCGGGGCTTCCGCCGTATTCGTCCTCGCGCAGGTTGACCCGCGGGTTCAGGAACTGCGCCGGCAGATAGCCATGGCTGGCCACGATCTCGACGCCGTCGAGGCCGGCTTTCTGCAGCCGTCGCGCGGCGCTGCCATAGCCGTCGATGATCTCGCGAATGATGCGCTTGGTCAGCGGCCGCGGCATCACGTGGAAGCGCTCGTTGGGCACCGCGGAGGGGGCGTAGGCGACCGGCGCGGTGCCGTCCTGGCTCTCCATCACCTCGCGGCCGGGGTGGAACAGCTGGCCGAACACGGTGGTGCCGTTGGCGTGGCAGACATCGGCGATCTTCTTGTAGCCCGGAATGCAGTCGTCGCTGGTCGCCATCAGCACATGGGTGGTGTAGCGCGCGGAATCATGCACACCGGCGACCTGGACGATGATCAGCCCGACCCCGCCCTCGGCCCGCGCCTGGTGATAGGCGACCAGCCGGTCGTTCGGCAGGGAATCCGTCGGCATGGTGGTGTCATGACCGGTGGACAGGATGCGGTTCTTGATGGTCTTGCCGCGGATGGTCAGAGGTGAAAAGAGATGTTGCAGAGTTGTGCCGGACAAATGCCCCTCCCAAGGCGAATGCGGTGACTGTGCGACGAATCCCGCGCGAAGGGCAAGGGGCGGGCACTCAGAATTGCTCGCCCAGATCTTTCGCCGCGGCCAGGATCTGCTCGGGATAGGGCGCGCCCTCGATCGCGCCGAACAGCAGCTCCAGACGGCGTTCCGGAACGCCGCAGTAATCCAGTATGCCGGTATCGAGCTGCGTCTTCATCGCCGCGTCGTAGCCGCGTTTCTGGTAGGCGGCGAGATCGCCGCCGGCGATGCCGATCATCCAGGCCCGGCGCTGCGGGAACTTGCGCGCGCCATAGGCCCAGCCGTTGTTCCACACCCGGTCGATCCACCCCTTCAGCAGCGCCGGCACCGACCACCACCAGACCGGAAAGACCATGACCGTGGCGTCGTTGCGCTCGACCCGCGCCATCTCGCGGCGGACTTCCTCCGAATAGATCTTGTCGGGGTCGTTCCAGTCGGGCTCGTCGGCTTCGTGCAGGACCGGATCGAAGCCTTCCCGCTGCAGGTCGGCCCATTCGAGCCGGTGTCCGTTCGCAGCAGCGGCGGCCGCAAAGGCATCCGCCGCCTGGCCGGTCAGGGAATCCCGCCGCGGGACGGCGAGCACCATCAGCACGTTCATGTGGAACTCCGAGGAAATGACGGCCGCATCATAGCGGCCGGCATTCACAGGGTCAGTAGCCGCCTTTGCCGGCGGGCTTCACGATGATCTTGGTCGCCAGGATGTGCACGATTCCGGCGATCACGATGGTCGGCAGCGAGGCCGTCGTGAAGTCATAGGGCGAATGGCTGACATAGGTGAGCGGGTTGAGGAGATAGATATAGGTCCCGCAACCCACCGCCATGGCGATCAGCGCCGCCGGGTTCCAGCCGCTCCAGAAGCGATAGGCCGTGCCCGGATGACCGACGAACAAGGCCCGCACGTCGATCTTGCGGTTCCGGAGGAAGAAGTAGTCGGCGATCTGGATCCCGCAGAGCGGCGCGAAGCTGACGCCGATGAAGGCCAGGAAGGAGCCGAAGTTGGCGAAGAACAGCTCCGGGATGAAGATGCCGACCAGCACAACGGGCGCGATGGTGAGGAGCAGCAGCACCGGCCAGGAACACTTGTCGAGCGCCGGGAAATGCCGCAGCCCGATCGCCGAGGCATAGACGCCCGCCACCGCCGTCCCGAGGTTGGCCGCGGCGACGAAGATGAGCGCGATGATGCCGTAGGTCGGGCCGCCGACGGTGCGCAGCCATTGCGCGGGATCGGAGATCTGCAGCGCCAGGATGCCGGCGACGCCGATCAGAGAGAGCAGGGGCACGGGTGCGCCCATGCCGACCATGATCGGCACCGCCGCCGTGCGGCCGCGCGGCGCCATGCGCACCATCGCGCCGATATAGGGCCACCAGGACAGCAGCGAGACGATGCCGATCTCGATGCCGGTGGTGTAGTCCCAGACCGGGTCGCCGGAAGCATAGGCGGGCTTGGCGGCGGCGATGTCGCCCCAGCGCTGGCTCAAGAGGATGTAGAGCATCCAGAAGCCGATGAAGACATGGGCCACCAGGATCTTGGCGATGCGATCGAGGCCGCCGGAACCCTTGAGCAGGAACAGGAAGACCAGGGCGCAGGCGACCAGGATGGTGATCGGCACCAGCAGGCTGGTCTCACCCTCGGCCATGAAGCCGAGCGCGATCAGGAGCTGGGTGGTCGATTTCGCGAAGAAGATCAGCAGCAGCGAGTTCCAGCCGACGATGGAGATCTGCTGCATCAAGGCCGGGATGATCCAGCCCTGAGAACCGAATTGCGGCTTGGTCGAGGCGATGGAATCGACGCCGAAGCGGATGCAGATCGGCACCGCGGCAATGGCGACGATCAACATGCCGATCATGCTGCCGGCGGCCAAGGCCATGAAGCCCTTGCCGAAGCCGAGATAATAGCCGACGTATTCGCCGATGATGTAGCACCAGGTGGCGGCGGCGGCGGTCGCCAGACTGATGCCGAGCTTCCAGGAACCCCAGTTGCGCTCGGCGGGAAGCAGCGGCCAGGCGCTCTTGTCGGCTTCCGCCGCGATCTGCATTTCCGTCGTCGTCATTGCAGCCCCCATCCGGTGACGAGCGCCACGATCGGCAAGGCGACGCCAAGCGCGATCAGCCAAAACCAGCTGGTGCCGTCGAAGTCCTCGCCCTGGTTCGCCGGGTTTTCGAGCAGCTTGATGCGGCGCTCGAGCTCCGCCGGAATCTCACTCGCCATGTTTTCCCCTCCCTATGTTTGAGCGGCGATTTGCGCGCCTTACTTTGTTTTCCCCTTGAACATCTCTTTCTCCGCATAGGGGAACCACCAGAAGTCCTGGTTCGACGCCTTGGGATCGAGCATCACGAACTTGGTGTTCTGGAACTGGTTCAGGCCCTCCGGCCCGAGCTGCCGGCCGGTGCCGGAGAGCTTGCGGCCGCCGAAGGGCAGGGCGTCGTTGTCGAGCAGCGGCGCGTTGATCCAGAGGATGCCGGATTCGATCTCGTTGACCGCGCGGAATGCCTCGTCCATGTCGAGGGTGTAGAGATTGGCGCCGAGCCCGTAGCGCGAGCGGTTGGCGAGCGCGATCGCTTCGTCGAAGCTGTCGACCCGGCAGATCGGTGCCACCGGTCCGAACGGCTCTTCGTTCAGGATCTCCATCTCCGGTGTCACATCGGTCAGCACCGTCGGCTCGACGAACCAGCCGCGGTTGAGGTTGGCCGGACGCCCGCCGCCGGTCAGCACCTTGGCGCCTTCCTTCCGGGCGCGGGCGATCAGGCCTTCGAAGCGGTCGCGTTGCTTCGACGTCGCGAGCGGACCGAGATCGACCTTCTCGAGGCCATTGCCGATCCGCAGCTTCTTCGCCTCCGCCGCCAGCCGCTCCGCGAACTCGTCGTGGATCTTGGTGTGGACGTAGAAGCGCTCGGAGGAAGTGCAGACCTGGCCGCAATTCAAGTAGGCGGCGAAGGCGGCGCCGCGCACCGCCATCTCCATCGGCGCCGAGGGCATGACGATCATCGGGTCGTTGCCGGAAGCTTCGATTAGGCAGGGCTTGAAGGTCTCGGCGCAGGTCTTCGCCACCGCCTGGCCGACCGCGACCGAGCCGGTATAGGCGACGCCATGGGTCTTGTTGCTGGCGACCAGGCGCTGGCCGACGCGGGCGCCGCCGGTCACCACCTGGATGAGCCCCGCTGGCAAGGCGGCGAACAGCTCCATGAATTTCAGGGTGGTCAGGCTGGTCTGCTCATGCGGCTTCACGATGACCGCATTGCCGGCCGCGAGCGCCGCCGCCGCTTCCCAGCACAGCAGCACCAGCGGATAGTTGAAGGGCAGGATGATGACGACGGTGCCGAGCGGCTCCTTGACCGCGAAATGGAACTGCCCCGGCACGGTGGTGCCGGCGACCCGGCCGGTCTCGTGCCGCGCGATCTCGGCGTAGTAGTCGAGCGCAGTCGCGCACCAGGAGACCTCGTCCACCGATTCCTTGAACGGCTTGCCTTCCTCGCGGGTCAGGCACTCGGCATACATCTCCTTGTTGCGCCGGAGCGTCGCCGCGACTTCGTGCAGGATGATGGCGCGGGTGCGGGTGTCCTGGGCGCACCACTTGCGCCGCGCGATGTCGGCTAGGTCGATCGCCTGGTCGACCTCGCCGTCGGTCGCGTCGGCGATGGCGCCGATCCGGTCCTCGGTCGCCGGCTCGATCACGTCCAATGTGCTGGTGCTCTTGCTGGCGACCAGTGCGCCGTCGAGGAACAGCTTGCCGGAAAGGCGTGCGAAATCGTCCAGGGCCGTCAAGGCGAGCCTCCCATCCTGTCTGGGTTGGTGTTTAATTTTTTTTGAATGATGCCATGTTTTTTTAATCACGCAAGCGGAATCAATTCGTGTCGCCGGAGGCCTGCGCCGTGTTACCAAGTCGGCACCAACAAGAGCGGAGTCTCGGGCGTGGCGAAGCGGGCGTTGCAGACCAAGCGGGCGCAGAAGAAGGAAAGCGACACCAGCGCGCTGGCGGTGGGGTCGCGCCTGAAGACGGTGCGCGAGCAGGCCGGCCTCTCGCAGCGCGAGCTTGCGAAGCGCGCGGGCGTCACCAACGCCACGATCTCGCTGATCGAGCAGGACAGCCATGCGCCGTCGCTGGCCTCGCTGCACCGGATCTTGAACGCGATTCCGATCTCGATGGCGGAGTTCTTTGCGCTGCCGGTCTCGCGCCAGAATGCGCTCTTCTACAAGAAGGCCGATCTCGCCGTGGTGACCCGGGGCGGTGCCGATCTCCGCGTGCTGGGCTCCGAGCGGCGGGACAAGAAGCTGCAGCTCTTCTACGAGCGCTACGCGCCCGGGGCAGATACCGGCGCGGAGGCGATCGTCCATAACGGCGAGACCGCGGCGGTGGTGATCCAGGGCACGGTCGAGCTGGAGGTGAGCGGGGAACGCCACAGGATCGAGGCGGGCGGCGGGTTCCAGCTGTTCACAAAGCAGCCCTATCGCCTGTTTAATGTGGGAAAGCAGACCGCGGTGGTGGTCTGCGCCTGTACCCCGCCGCTTATTTAGCGCCTCCAGTTGACATTCGGCGCCCAGCCGCCTTTTCTGCGGCGGTGCAAACGCTGAGGTCCTGATGATTCCCCGCTATTCGCGCCCCGAAATGGCGCGCATCTGGGAGCCGGAAAACCGGTTCCGTATCTGGTTCGAGATCGAAGCCCATGCCTGCGACGCCCAGGCCGAATTGGGCGTTATCCCCAAGGAAGCCGCCAAGGCGGTCTGGGGACGCGGGAAGTGGGAGATCGCGCGAATCGACGAGATCGAGCGCGAGACCAAGCATGACGTGATCGCGTTCTTGACCAATCTCGCCGAATATGTCGGCCCCGAGGCGCGCTTCGTGCACCAGGGCATGACCTCGTCCGACGTGCTCGACACCTGCCTCGCCGTGCAGATGAAGCAGGCTGCCGAGCTGCTGCTCGCCGATCTCGATGCGCTGCTGGCGGCTTTGAAGCGCCGCGCGCTCGAGCACAAGATGACGCCGACCATCGGCCGCAGCCACGGCATCCACGCCGAGCCGACCACCTTCGGCGTGAAGCTCGCCGGCCATTATGCCGCTTTCGACCGCGCCAGGCAGCGCCTGCTCGCGGCCAAGGACGAGATTGCGACCTGTGCCATCTCGGGGGCCATCGGCACCTTCGCCAATATCGACCCCAAGGTCGAGGCCCATGTGGCGAAGCAGCTCGGCCTGCATGTCGAGCCGGTCTCGACCCAGGTGATCCCGCGCGACCGCCACGCGATGTTCTTCGCGGTGCTCGGCGTGATCGCGAGCTCGATCGAGAATCTCTCGACCGAGATCCGCCACCTGCAGCGCTCCGAAGTGCGCGAGGCGGAGGAGTATTTCTCGCCGGGCCAGAAGGGCTCCTCGGCGATGCCGCATAAGCGCAACCCGGTTTTGTCCGAGAACCTGACCGGCCTGGCCCGGGTCGTGCGCGCGGCGGTGACGCCGGCGCTGGAGAACGTCACCCTCTGGCACGAGCGCGACATCTCGCATTCCTCGGTCGAGCGGGTGTTCGGCCCCGACGCGACCATCGCGCTCGATTTCGCGCTCGCGCGCCTAACCGGCATGATCGACAAGCTGATCGTCTATCCGGAAGCGATGCAGGCCAATCTCGACCGCTATTCCGGCCTGGTCCATTCGCAGCGCGTGCTGCTGGCGCTGACGCAAGCCGGGCTCTCGCGCGAGGATTCCTACCAGGCGGTGCAGCGCAATGCGATGAAGGTCTGGCTCGAGGGCAAGGATTTCTTGACCGAGCTGCTGGCCGACCCGGCGGTCGCCGCCAAGATCTCCAAGGCCGCGCTGACCGAATGCTTCGACCTCGGCTATCACTTCAAGCATGTCGACACCATCTTCCGCCGCGTCTTCGGCGATTGACGATCTCGTCGCCTGGTGCGCCGCGCATCCGATCCCGGATGCGGATGCCGAGCGCTTCCTCCGCCATCTGAGCAGCGGCCCGGCGGCGATCATCGACGCCCGCGACGCCGGCGCGGTCTGTGTCATTCTCGATCGCGCCCGTTCCGGCACCGGCTGTGCGCCGGTGGAGCTGGCCGGCCTGCGTCCAGGGGCGATGACGGATGCGCTGGCGGATTCACTCGTGGCGGAGATCGCGGCAAGGTCGCGCCGGCTCGGCCTCAAGGGCGTCGATCTGATGATCACGCCGGAATGGGCGCCGCACCGCCGCAGCATCGAGAATGCCGGCTTCGCCTATGCCTATGGCGATCTCGACATGCATTGTCCCGAGCCGGATTGGGGGCAGGACCTGGCTTTGCCCAAGCTGCTGCAATGGCGCGACATCGTGCCGAGGCTGGTCGATGATTTCTTGCGCACGTATCGTGCGGCCTTCGCGGGCCTGCCGGGCGTCTATTTCCCCGATGAATCGGAGCAGCGGCGGGTGATCGCGGTCGGACGCGGCGCTATCCGCGTGCTCTGCGACGGCGGCCGCGTGCTGGCCGCGCTGCGCTATTCGCCGGACCAGGCCTTCCTGCATTCGATCGTCCGCGATCCCGCGGTGAAGGGCAGGGGATTCGGACGCCTGGTGCTCGACGAAGCGCGCCGCCAATTGCCGGGCCGGGCGCTCAGCCTAAACGTGGTCAGCAGCAATCGCGTGGCGCTCGATCTCTACAAGCGCCACGGGTTTGCGATCACGGCGGACCGGGATGTGCTGACGCGGAGTGTCTAGGCTTCCGACTTGATCTGGGCGACGGCGGCGCTCATCAGCTCGGTCATCTGCTTGCGCAAGCGATGCTCGGACATATCGACGCCGCGCTGCTTGAAGTCGGCGAGCAGCTTGTCGACCACGTCCTGGTCGCCCGGCTTCTCCATATCCGCCTTCACCACGCCCTTGGCAAAGGCTTCGGCGTCGGCGCCGTGGATGCCGAGCAGGTTGGCGGCCCAAAGCCCCAGCAATTTGTTGCGCCGGGCGGTCGCTTTGAACTCCAGCTCCTTGTCGTGCTTGAACTTGTTCTCGAACGACGATTCGCGTTCATCAAAGCTGCTCATTGGGGCGTCTCCTGGGGCGCTCTATTCGTAAATCCTTGCCGGTAAAATGGTTGGACGGTATCCCTCCGTCAAGTCTATAAGAATCGACTTTCGCGGGCGGCGCGGCGGTCTGGAGCCGCAGCATATCCCGCTGAATTCCGCTGATTTCATGGGACATGCACGAGCCCCATCATGTGCAGCGTCATCGTTCTTTTTCGTCCCGGTCATGATTGGCCGATCCTTTGGGCCAGCAATCGCGACGAGATGCTGGACCGGCCCTGGACCGCGCCGGCGCGGCACTGGCCGGACAGGCCCGAAGTGATGGCCGGCCGCGACGAGCTCGCGGGCGGCACCTGGCTCGGCTTGAACGATCTCGGCGTCGTCGCCGGCATCCTCAACCGCCGCGACACGCTGGGCCCGCAGCCCGGCAAGCGCAGCCGCGGCGAGCTGGTGCTCGACGCGCTCGACTTCGCCGATGCCGCGGATGCGGTCGCGATGCTGACCGAGCTCGACACCAATGCCTATCGCCCATTCAACATGGTGGTTGCGGACAACACCCAGGCTTACTGGCTGCGCAACCTCGGCGAGGAGGTCGAGGCCTTTCCCTTGGCCGAGGGCGTCACCATGGTCACGGCTTCCGATGCCAACGACCCGACTTCGAAACGGATCCGTCATTTCCTGCCGCTCTGGCAGGCGGCCGAGGCGCCGGATCCCGAGCATGACGACTGGACCGAGTGGCAGGAGCTGCTGACCTCGCGCGAATACGCGCCGGACGGCAGCGCCTTCGACGCGATGAACATCATCTCCAACAGCGGCTTCGGCACCGCGTCTTCGTCGCTGATCGCGCTGCCCGGCGTGCAATGGGCCGACCGCAAGCCGGTCTGGCGCTTCACCGCGGGCAGGCCGGACCGCACCCCCTGGCAGACCATCCAGCTCTGATGCCGGACGCGAAGCGCCATTGCGCCATTCGCCGGTCGCTGCTAGAAATGTTATAACATAACATTCTGGAGGGCAGCGATGGCGCGTCGGGTTTTGCGAAAGGTGATGGTCTCGGCGGCTTTCCTGATGGCGCTGGCCGGGCCTGCGGTGGGGCAGGAAAAGCCGCGGGTGGTTGCCACCTTCACCATCATCGGCGACCTGGTGGAAGCGGTCGGGGGCGATGCGGTCAGCGTCACCACCTTGGTCGGCCCGGACGGCGACGCCCATGTCTTCGAGCCGAGGCCGACGGATGTCGCCGCGGTGGCCAAGGCCGACCTCATCGTCGCCAACGGGCTGGGCATGGAGCCCTGGCTCGAACGCCTGACCGAGGCCGCCGACTTCAAGGGCAAGACCGTGATCGCCAGCGCCGCGGTCACACCGCTGCCGTTCAAGGAGGAGGCGGATTCTTCCGGCGCCATGCCCGACGATCCGCATGCCTTCCAGGATCTTGCCAACGGCCGGCTCTACGTGAAGGCGATTGCTGCGGCGCTCGAAGCGCTGGCGCCCGACCAGGCCGGCGCGATCGCCGCTCGCGCCGCCAGGCTCGATGCCGAGATGATGGCGCTCGACGCCGAGATCAAGGCGAAGCTCGCGGCTCTGCCGGCGCCGAACCGGCGGATCCTCACATCGCATGACGCCTTCCACTACTTCGGCAAGGCCTATGGCCTCGACATCCTCTCGATCCAGGGAGCCAGCACGGAGACAGAGCCCTCCGCCGCGGATCTCGCCGAGATCGCGCGCCAGGCGAAGAGCGGCCATGTGAAAGCAATCTTTCTGGAAAACATGGCGAACCCGACGCTGGCGCAAACCATCAGCAGTGAATCCGGCCTGCCCGTGGGCGGCGCGCTGGTCGCGGATGCGCTGACTAAGCCGGGCGGCCTCGCGCCGCATTATCTCGACATGTTCAAATACAATCTCGCGGCGTTGCTGAAGGTTCTGCAGTGAGCTAGGGTGCGCCGCGCGTGGAGGCGCGGTGAGTCGGAGATCCGCGTGAGTCGCTTCATCGGCCCGTTGCTGGCCTTCCTGATCCCGTCGACTTCACCGCCAGCGCGGGCAAGAACCGCAAGGTCACCTTCGTCTTCTCGGTGAAGCCGCCGCGTCCCGTGGACCCGAAGACCCAGCAGCTCAAGGTCGAGATCAACGACCGCGAGTATTACGTCGAGGTCGATCTCGCCGAGGAACAGCCGATCCTGTTCCACGGCAACGCGGGCGTCACCTGCGAAGCCAGGATCCGCGACGACCACGAGAACGCCTATTACGGCGGCTTCGTCACGCCCCAGGAGATCACGCTGTCATGTCATTGATCCGGCGCAGTCTCCTCGTCGCGCTCGCCGTCCTCTGCGGCGCGCAGCTGGCGCAGGCCGATACGGCCTCGCCGTTCGGCGTCGGCGCCGCGGGTGCTGAATCCACGGCCGGCGCGGCGGCGCAAGGACAGCCCTCCGTCCTGCGCCGGGTCGGCGCCTGGGTGATCATGCTGCGGTCCAAGGTCAACCGCGCGATCAACGCCCAGCTTATGGCGATCAAGGCGGGCGACAGCCTTGGGCACTCTGGGGCGGGTTGCTGATCGGCTTTCTCTACGGCGTCTTTCACGCCCTCGGGCCGGGCCACGGCAAGAGCATCATCATCGGCTATTTCCTCGGCCGGGAGGCGCATCCCTGGCACGGCATCGCCATGGCGAGCTGGATCTCCTTGAGCCACGTGGTCAGCGCCATCGTCATCGTGACCGTGCTGCATTTCATCCTCTCGCAGAGCCTCGCCTCGCCGGTCGATGAGGTCGATGGCCTGCGCGTCTTCAGCTATGGCGCGATCCTGCTGATCGGTCTCGGCATGCTGTGGCAGGCTTTGCGTGGCGGCGGCCACGAACACCATCACGGACACAGCCACGCCCATGGCGAGCGCTGCGCCCATGTGCCAGGGGCGCGGCCAGGGGCACGCGGCGGGAGCAGGGGCTACTGGGCTTCGCCGCGGGCTTCATCCCCTGCTCGGGCGCGATCCTGATCCTGGTCTTCGCGCTGACCAACGGCATCGTCCTCTCCGGCATTGCGATGACCCTGGCGATCGCGGTCGGCATGGCGATCACCCTCTCGGTCATGGGGGTGGCGAGCATCCTGGTCCGGCGCCAGATCGTGCTCCGGCTCCCTGCGAGCGCCGATGCCAGCCGGGCCTTCGGCCTCATCGGGCCGATTCTCGTCACTGCAATCGGCGCAGTGCTCCTATGCGGCGCATTGCTTCTCCCGCCTGCCTGATAACCGTCTGAAAAAGCGTCGAAAATCGAGACGGCGCGGCCTTGTGCGCTGCGGTCGCCCGTGATTGTTTCCGGCGGGGGTACCTGCTAGAAGGTGCCGAAACCACCGCGACTCCCGCCAACCCCGTCGGGATGACCGGTTGTCGGAGAATCGGATGTCCCGCCGTCGTCGCATTTATGAGGGCAAGGCCAAGGTTCTGTTCGAAGGGCCGGAGCCGGGGACCCTCGTCCAGTATTTCAAGGACGACGCAACCGCCTTCAACAACCAGAAGAAGGGCACGATCACCGGCAAGGGCGTGCTCAACAACCGCATCTCCGAATACCTGATGACCAAGCTCGGCGAGATCGGCGTGCCGACCCATTTCGTGCGCCGCCTCAACATGCGCGAGCAGCTGGTGCGCGAGGTCGAGATCATCCCGCTCGAGGTGGTGATCCGCAACGTGGTGGCGGGCTCGCTCTCGAAGCGCTTCGGCATGCCGGAAGGGACCCAGCTGCCGCGCTCGATCGTCGAGTATTACTACAAGTCCGACGAATTGAACGACCCGATGGTCTCCGAAGAGCATATCACCGCCTTCGGCTGGGCGACGCCCCAGGACATCGACGAGATCCTGGCGATGTCGCTCCGGATCAACGATTTCCTGCTCGGGCTCTTCCTCGGCGTCGGCCTGCGCCTGGTGGATTTCAAGCTCGAGTTCGGCCGGCTCTACGAGAACGAGGAGATGCGCCTAGTCCTCGCCGACGAGATCAGCCCCGACAATTGCCGGCTCTGGGATACCAAGACCGGCGAGAAGCTCGACAAGGACCGCTTCCGCCGCGACCTCGGCAATGTCGAGGAAGCGTATCAGGAAGTCGCGCGCCGCCTCGGCATTCTGCCCGAGGGCGGCCCGCGCGACATGAAGGGTCCCGCCACGATGCAGTGACGCGTTCACTGATTGCGAAGAACGGAGTGTCATGAAAGCCCGCGTCCACGTTACCCTCAAGAACGGCGTCCTCGATCCACAGGGACGCGCCATCGCCAACGCCCTTCACTCGCTCGGCTTCGCCTCGGTCGGCGATGTGCGCCAGGGCAAGTTCATCGAAATCGATTTGAAAGAGACCGACAAGGCCAAGGCCAAGTCGGAAGTCGACCAGATGTGCGCCAAGCTGCTGGCAAACACGGTGATCGAGAACTACTCGGTCGATCTGGTGGAGTAGGGCGCCATGAAATCCGCGATCATCGTCTTCCCCGGCTCCAACCGCGAGAAGGATGCCGAGGCCGCGCTGACCGAGATCGGCGGCACGCCGCCGGTCCTGGTCTGGCACCGCGACACCGAGCTGCCGAAGGTTGATCTCGTGCTGGTCCCCGGCGGCTTCTCCTACGGCGATTATCTCCGCTGCGGCGCCATCGCCGCGCATTCGCCGATCCTGCGCGAAGTGAAGGCGCGGGCCGAGAAGGGCATGGCGGTGCTCGGCATCTGCAACGGCTTCCAGATCATCTGCGAGGCGGGCCTGCTGCCGGGCGTGCTGATGCCGAATGCCGGCCTCAAGTTCGTCTGCCGCAATGTGAACCTGCGGGTCGAGACCTCGCAGTCGCTGTTCACCTCGCGCTACGAGAAGGGCCAGGTGCTCTCGGTGCCGGTGGCGCATCACGACGGCAACTACACCTGCGATGAAAAGACTCTCGACCAAATGGAAAGCCGCGACCAGATCGCCTTCCGCTACTGCGCACCCGATGGATCGCTCGATCCGGCGCATAACCCGAACGGCTCGGTCCGCTCGATCGCCGGCGTCTTCAACAGCGAGAAGAACGTGCTGGGCCTGATGCCGCATCCGGAGAACGCGATCCGCGAGATGCTGGGCTCGACCGACGGCCGCGGGATTTTCAAGGCGATGGCGGAGGCTCTCGCGGCATGAGTGCGGCCACTTCGAAGATCACCCCGAACACCATCGCCGAGCACGGCCTCACCAAGGAAGAATACGACCTCATTCTCGAGATCATGGGCCGCGAGCCCTCGATGACCGAGCTCGGCATATTCTCAGTGATGTGGTCAGAGCATTGCTCCTACAAGTCCTCGCGCGTGCACCTGAAGAAGCTGCCGACCAAGGCGCCCTGGGTGATCCAGGGCCCGGGCGAGAATGCCGGCGTCATCGACATCGGCGACGGCCAGGCCGTTGTCTTCAAGATGGAAAGCCACAATCATCCGAGCTTCATCGAGCCCTACCAGGGTGCGGCGACCGGGGTCGGCGGCATCATGCGCGACGTCTTCACCATGGGCGCGCGGCCGATAGCCAACTTGAACGCCTTGCGCTTCGGCGCGCCCGACGATCCGAAGACCAAGCACTTGGTCTCCGGCGTGGTCGCCGGCATCGGCGGCTACGGCAATTGCATGGGCGTGCCGACCGTCGGCGGCGAAGTAAACTTCCACCCCAGCTACAACGGCAACATCCTGGTCAACGCGATGACCGTGGGCCTGGCCGATGCGAACAACATCTTCTATTCGGCGGCGGCGGGCCTCGGCAATCCGGTGATCTATGTCGGCGCCAAGACCGGCCGCGACGGCATCCATGGCGCCACCATGGCCTCCGCGGAATTCAACGAGGATTCCGAGGAGAAGCGCCCGACCGTCCAGGTCGGCGATCCCTTCACCGAAAAGCTGCTCCTGGAGGCCTGTCTCGAGCTGATGGCCACGGACGCCATCGTCGCGATCCAGGACATGGGTGCCGCCGGTCTGACCTCGTCTTCGGTCGAGATGTCGTCCAAGGGCGGCCTGGGTCTCGAGATCGATCTCGACAAGGTGCCGGTGCGCGAGACCGGCATGACCGCCTATGAGATCATGCTCTCGGAGAGCCAGGAGCGCATGCTCATGGTGCTGAAACCCGAGGGCCGCGAGAAGGCCCGGGCGATCTTCGAGAAATGGGAATTGGATTTCGCCGAGATCGGCGTCCTTACAGACACCGGCCACCTGGTGCTGAAGAAGAACGGCAAGGTCGAAGCCGACATGCCGGTGGCGCCGCTGGTCGACAAGGCCCCGGTCTATCAGCGCCCCTGGGTGCCGTCGCCGGAGCAGCCGGTGATCGTCGCCAACAAGGTTCCTGCCCCGCAGGACCTGATGGCGGTGCTGAAGCAGCTAGTTTCCTGCCCCGACCTCGCCTCGAAGCGCTGGGTCTGGGAGCAATACGACCACCTGGTCATGGGCCATACCGTGCAGCGGCCCGGCGGCGACTCCGCTGTGGTGCTGATCCCGCAGGGCAAGGACGGCAAGGTCGGCAAGAAGGCGCTCGCCATGAGCTCCGACTGCACGCCGCGCTATTGCCAGGCCGACCCGAAGGTGGGCGGCGCGCAGGCCGTCGCCGAGAGCTGGCGGAACTTGACCGCGGTCGGCGCCAAGCCGCTTGCCGTCACCGACAACATGAACTTCGGCAACCCGCAGCGCCCAGAAATCATGGGCCAGTTCGCGCTGGCGATCGAAGGCATGGCGGAAGCCTGCATCGCCCTCGACTATCCGGTCGTCTCCGGGAACGTCTCGCTCTACAACGAGACCAACGGCAAGGGCATCCTGCCGACGCCGACCATCGGCGGCGTCGGCGTCATCGCCGACGTCACGAAGTCGCCGAAGATCGGCTTCAAGCAATCGGGCGATTCCATCTATCTGATCGGCGAGACCGCCGGCTGGCTCGGCTGCTCGGTCTTCCTGCGCGAGATCCACGGCCGGGAGGAGGGCGCACCGCCGCCGGTCGACCTCGTGGCCGAGCGGCGCAACGGCGACTTCGTGCGCAACCTGATCGAGCGCGGCCTGATCACCGCCTGCCACGACGTCTCGGACGGCGGCACCCTGGTCGCGATCGCCGAGATGGCGATCGCGTCGGGCATCGGCTGCGACCTCTTGGCGCGGCCGAAGGAGAGCCCCGACCACGCCTTCTGGTTCGGCGAGGACCAGGGCCGCTATGTCCTCACTGTCCGTCAGGCTGATGTCGCGGTGCTGGAGCTGCAGGCCAAGGAGATGGGCATCGCCTTCCGCTATCTCGGCAAGACCGCGGGCGCGGATTTGACTCTGACCGGGGCCGGGGCCATATCTGTTTCCGAGCTGAAATCGGCCCATGAAGCCTTCTTCCCGAAGCTCATGGGCGCTTCTAAGTGATTGAAAGGATAGGGTGATTGGATGGCGATGGAAGCCAGTGAAATCGCCAGGCTGATCAAGGAGGCGATCCCCGACGCCGAGGTGGTGATCGAGGACCTGCGCGGCGACGGCGACCATTATGCCGCCCAGGTCACCTCGGCGACCTTCGTCGGCAAGAGCCGGGTGCAGCAGCACCAGATGGTCTACCAGGCCCTCAAAGGGCGGATGGGCGACCAGCTGCATGCGCTGGCCCTGCAAACCAATCCGCCGGCGAACGCATAGCCGGACATAGCCTAGAGGCTTTAATATTGGCGGCCTATACTGAAGGCACGCCCAGTGAGAGGAACGAGCGATGAGTGACAACCCGGTCGTTGACCGTATCCAGAACGACATCACCTCGAACGACGTCGTGCTCTACATGAAGGGCACCCCGGTCTTCCCGCAATGCGGCTTCTCCGCGGCGGTGGTGCAATGCCTCAGCCATTTGGGCGTGAAGTTCAAGGGCATCGACATCCTGACCGACCCCAGCTTGCGCCAGGGCATCAAGGAATTCTCGCAGTGGCCGACCATCCCGCAGCTCTACGTGAAGGGTGAGTTCGTCGGCGGCTGCGACATCGTCCGCGAGATGTACCAGTCCGGCGAGCTCCAGGAGATGCTGAAGACCAAGGGCGTCAGCTTCAACGAAGCGGCTTGATCGCCGCGACAGGCCGGGGCGCGCCGCAGCCCCGGCAGCCTACCTCTTCCAGTCCACATCCGCGTCAAAGACCTTGTCCCGGCTGTAGCCGGTGACTTGCGCATAGGCGCGCGTCTCGATCCCACCGGTGCTGACGCTGACGCTTGACACATAGTAGCTGTAGCCGGCGCCGTATTTCGTGCGCGCCCGGCGTTCTGCTTCGGCGGTGAGATCGGCCGGTCGCCAATAGAAGATCTGGAAGACCTCGGAGACGACCATCAGTGCGCCAAAGGCGAAGCCGGTCCAGGGCAGAGCGGTGGATCGGCCGGCGGCCCGGCGCGCGGCCAGGATCGTCTTGTCGCGCACCGCCAGGTAGATCCAAAGCAGCAGCGCGAAGGAAGCGAAGAACGCGACGATCGGGAAGACCGTCGCCAGGGTGTCGACATGGAGCTTTGCCTGCAGGAGCCCGAGCGGCGAGCGCAGCGGCGCCGTCAGCGCCAGGCCGAAGGCGACGGCAATCTCGCCGGCCGCGAGCCAGCCCATCAGTCGCGCGGCGCCGAGACTGCCTTTGAGGATCAGCGTGCCGAGCGCGAGGTACAGGACACCGGTCAGCATCGCGGTGCCTGGGTCCGATTTGCGCACTACCCAACCGGCATAAACGATGCTGATCAGCCCGGCGGCGACCAGCACGAGGCCGATCGGGCGCAGCGCCTTCGCGGCCGCTTTCGGCACGGCGGCGAGGGCCAGGTACCGCCGCAGCTGATAGGCGAAGACCACTGCGGCGAGGCAGGCCGCCGGTGCCACCAGCGCGATCATGGCCGAGAGGGCAATGCGGCCGCCGGTGCCGTAGAGATCCTGCATCCGGCAGGCGAAATACCAGCCGGTGCCGTAGAGATCGAAGACCGCCGGCGCCACCACCATCAGCAGCGCGCCGAACCCCGCGATCGGCAGGTAATAGGGATTGATCGCCGGGCCGTTCAGGCTGGCGCGCTGCACCTCGCCCTCCGCCGCCAGGCGCAGGCGCGGCTGCACCCAGAAGGCGACGGCGGCGGCGATCGGCGCCAGCACCAGGCAGCCACGAACCATATTACGCGGCAGCACGAAGCATTCGTAATTGGCGGTGAGATCCCAAGGGATCATGTACATGAAGGTCGGGTAGCGCAGGCCGAACCCGATGAACGTCGTAACGATCCCGACGATCAGTCCCGCGACGACCGGCAGCAGGATGATGGCAGCCGCGCGCCGGCCGCTGCCCGTGGCCCAGCGCAGGAAGTCGCCGTCCGCAGGGACGTCGACCTCATCCGCGGGATCGTTCCCCATTGCCGCTCGCACGCCTGCCCGGGCACCAAAGCCTTAGATTGTAAAATAGATACTCCGCTTCACTGCAGGATGCAAACGAGCGGATGATCAATCGCTAAGCGGATCTATCGCCACTCATAGGCCGCCATCGACAGGCTGCCGAGATTGAAGCTGTCGTGCAGGCGCTTGCCCTTGGCGCCGGTGCCGCCGTTGGAGGCGGCGCCCATCGCGACCAAGAGGGGCAGGAAATGCTCCTCGCTCGGATGGGCGAGCGTCGCGTTTGGCGCCTGGTCGCGATATTGCGCCAGCGCCGCCGCGTCGCCGGCCGCGATCTTCTGGTCGACCCAGCGATCGAACTCCGCCGCCCAGTCGACGGTGCCGCCGCGACCGTCGCGGTTGAGCCAGCGCAAATTATGCACGGCGCCGCCGGAGCAGAAGATCAGCACGCCTTCCTGGCGCAGCGGTGCCAGCGCCGCGCCCAGCTTCAGATGCGCCGCGGCGTCGCCGCCGTCGATCAGCGAGAGCTGCACCACCGGGATGCCGGATTGCGGGAAGACCAGCATCAGCGGGTTCCAGCAGCCGTGGTCGCGCCCGCGCTGGGCATCGATCTCGGCCGCGATGCCGGCGTCTTTGAGCAGCGCGACCGCGCGGGCCGCGAGTTCCGGCGAGCCCGGTGCATCGAATTGCAGCTCATAGAGCGCCTTCGGGAAGCCGGCGAAATCGTGGATCGTCTTCGGGGCTGCGGCGCCGGTCGCGCGCGCAACCGGACTCTCCCAATGCGCCGAGATGCAGAGGACGGCTGTGGGCTGCGGCAGCTTGGCGCCGAGGCCGAGCAGGAATTTCCTGGCCGGAATGTCCTCGAACGGCAGCATCGGGCTGCCATGCGAGACGAAGACGACGGGCATCTGGGGGGATGCGATCTCAGTCACGAATACCGCCTTTCAGGCGCACAGACTTACCGGCAAGCAGGGGTGGTTTTCAACTGGTGATGCCGGAGGGTGCGCTTAGGCCCTGAAGCGCCGCGCCTTGGCGCTTCGGCCGGCCAGGCGCACATGGCGACGGCGGCGATATCGCGCAGCGCCGCGTCGTCGCCGAAGGCCTTATGCATCACGCCCAGGCTCTGTGTCACCGCGCTGTAGAAGCGCGCGAGCTGCTTTGGACTGGCGCTCGCCGGAATCTGGCCCTCCCGCCGGGCCCGCGCGATCGCCTGTTCGAGCAGAGTCTCCATGGTCTGGATCTTCTCGGCGACATGCGCGTCGATGCGCTTCGAACCGGTGCCGAAGGCGAGGCTGGTATTGGTCAGCAGGCAGCCACGCGGATTGGCGGGATCGCCCATGCGGGCGATGACTGCTTCGAGCAGCCGCTGGATGCCGAGGCGGACGTTCGGGTTGGAAAGGTGCCGGAACGGCGCCGCGCCGTGGCGTTCGATGTAGCGGTCGAGCGCCGCGATGAACAGGTCCTCTTTGTCGCCGAACGTATTGTAGAGGCTGCCGCGGCCGAGCCCGGTCGCGGCCTCGAGCTCCTGGATGCTCACCACGTCATAGCCGCGGCGCCAGAATACCTCGGCGGCGTTGGCCAATACCTTTTCGGCATCGAACTCCTTGGGTCGTGCCATGTTGCGCTCCGCTCCTCGCTGGCGAATTTTTGAACGTATATCACAGAATAATTCTTGACTGTTAATTACAAAATAGGCTTGATGCCGGCCGCGACGATTTGTCGATCCCGCAACAGGAGCCCATCCCATGTCCTTGCAAGAGAAGCTTTCCGCCTTTAAGGCCAGTTTCGAATCCGGCCGGCCGCCGTTCGAGGCGGTTCCCGCCGAAGCCCATGCGGCGATGCGGCGCGCGGTGGACGAATTGCGCGCCTCCGGCATCGCCGAGCGCGCGCTGCGCAGCGGCCCCGCGCCGCTCTTCGCCCTGGAAGACGCCTATGGCATGCGGGTGCCGATCGGCGATCTGTTGATGAAGGGGGCGGTGGTCCTGAGCTTCTATCGCGGCGCCTGGTGTCCCTATTGCAACATCGAGCTCCAGGAACTCGAGCTCCATGCGTCGCGCATCCGCGCCGCGGGGGCGACCTTGGTCACCGTCACCCCGCAGAGCGCCGCCAACAGCCGCAAGATGATCGAGCAGCACAAGCTCAGCTATCTGATGCTCAGCGATCCCGGCAACGTCGTCGCCGAGCAATACGGCCTGCGGTTTCGCATGCCCGACTACCTGATCGCGCTCTACAGGCAGCTTGGCGTCGATCTTCAGGCCTTCAATGGCGACGCGAGCTGGACCCTGCCGATGCCGGCGCGTTACGTGATCGACCGCCAGGGCGAGATCCGCTACGCCAAGGCCGATCCCGACTACACCCGCAGGCCGGAGCCGCTGGAGGTCGTTCTGGTGCTGGAAGCGCTGACCAGGAGCGCAGCGTAGGGCAGGGCAAATGGCCGATATCGGGGAGCCGGCGGGCAACGCGCCGGCTTTCGATCGGCGGCGCACGATCGGCCTGTTGTGCGGCCTGCTTTCGGTCTTCCTGTTCTCCAGCTTCACCCTGGCCTCGCGGCTCGGCTTCTCGTCGTCGCTGACCTTGCCCGATATCGCGGCGCTGCGGTTCGGGATCGGCGGCATGCTGCTGCTGCCCGTGCTGTTGCGCACCGGCCTTGCCGGCGTCCGCTGGTGGCAGGCCGCGCTGCTGGCCTTGTTCGGCGGCCTGGGATTTGCGCCCGCTGCCTATGCCGGTTTCGCGCTGGCGCCGGCGGCCCATGGCGCGGTGCTGCTGCACGGCACACTGCCGCTGACCACGCTGGCCGTGCTCAGCCTATCCGCACCGCAGCGTCGCACCGCCGCTCAGAAGCTCGGCACCCTCATCATTGCCGGCGGCATCGTCTTGATGGGCTTTGACAGCTGGGCCGGGGCAAACGTCAGGCAGCTTATCGGCGACGGCTTCCTGCTGCTCGCTTCGCTGCTCTGGTCGGCCTATGGCGTGCTGTCGCGCCGCCTCGGACTGCCGCCGGCGCAAGGCGCGGCCATCGTCGCCGTGTTCTCCATGTGCGCCTTCCTGCCGGTTTATGCAGTCATCCCTGGCAAGGCGCTGCTCGCGGTGCCGCTTCATGCCTTGCTGCTGCAGATTCTCGTTCAGGGCGTGCTCATCGGCGCTGTGTCGATCTTCGTCTACACCCGGGCGGTGGCGAGCTTGGGCCCGACCATGACCGCATTCTTCACCGCCGCGGTGCCCTGCGTGACCACGCTGGCGGCAATCCCGTTGCTCTCGGAAGTCCCGGGCCCGGCCGGCATTCTGGGTGTCGTCGCCGTGACGAGCGGAATGATCATGGGCCTGCGCGCGGTGCGCGGCGAAACCCGACTCTGATGCGTCGGGAGTCGATTTCACATCTATATCGTACCACGATGATTGCCCAACAGACTGTGTATTAAGAATATTTTCAAGAGAGATCGATATCAATCGCTCGCATGAGCGCGTCTCGGCGCTCTTGAGGGAAACCATTCTGCGCTTGGGAGCATTCTATGAAGAACATCGCGATCGGCACCAAGATCATCGGCTTGGTCCTGTTGCTCTCGCTCATCACGGTGGGCGCCATGGGCTTCGCT
Organism: Dongia sp.; assembly: GCF_041905885.1. NCBI lineage: Bacteria > Pseudomonadati > Pseudomonadota > Alphaproteobacteria > Rhodospirillales > Dongiaceae > Dongia > Dongia sp. Next base: position 265,426 of record NZ_JAYRKD010000003.1, read on the forward strand.
GCATTTCGCATGGTCGGGATCGACGATCTCTACAGCGACCTTCTGACCGGGCCGGCGCGGGAGGCCGTGGCGATTCCGCGCGCCAATAGGGCCCTGGCCCAGACCCGCGGCGACATCTACGCAATCATCGCCGAGACGACGCCGGAGCAGATGAAGGCGTTGAGCACTGTGCTTGAGGCCGACAAGGAGCAGTTTCACAAATTCATCGGAATCGCCAAGGCGGCGCGTCCGGAAGACGCCGGCAAGCTCGATGATTTCGCCGCTCGCTACGATGCGCTCTATGTCTCCATTCGGCAGGCTTCCGATCTTGGGCTCGCCAACAAGAACGATGAAGCCATGGCGATCCTGTCCGCACAGATCCGGGTGCCGATGGCCAAGCTCACCGCTGAGATGGCCATGCTTTCGGACGCTGCCATCAAGTTCCAGGACGACAGCTCGGATGCCGCGACGGAAGCGACTTGGTCCACCGTCTACCTGGCCCTGACCCTGGTGGGCCTGGGCCTGGCGATGGGCCTCGGACTGGCCCTGGTCATAGCCCGCTTCGGCATCGCAAAGCCGATCGCGTCGATCACCGGGGCGATGCAGGCGCTCGCCGGCGGCGACAAAACCGTTGCCGTGCCGGGCCAGGACCGCAAGGACGAGATCGGGACCATGGCGGCGGCGCTCGGCGTGTTCAAGGACAATATGATCGAGGCCGATCGCCTGCGCGAAGAGCAGGAGGCAGCCAAGCAGCGCAGCGAGGCGGAACGCCGCCAGGCGATGCTCGACCTCGCCGACCGGTTCGAGGGCTCCGTCGGCGGCGTGGTGAACGGCGTCACCGCGGCGGCGACCCAGCTGCAGTCTACGGCGCAGTCGATGTCGGCGACCGCTGAGCAGACCTCGCGCCAGTCCACCGCGGTGGCGGCGGCCTCGGAGGAGACCACGCAGAACGTCCAGACCGTCGCTTCCGCGACCGAGGAGCTGTCAGCCTCGATCGGCGAGATCACCAGCCAGGTGAGCGAGTCCACGCGGATCGTCGGCGAGGCCGTGGCCCAGGCCAACGACACCAATGCCAAGGTGCAGGGTCTCGCCGATGCCGCGCAGCGGATCGGTGACGTAGTGCGTCTGATCAACGACATCGCCGGCCAGACCAACCTGCTGGCACTCAACGCGACGATCGAGGCGGCGCGCGCTGGAGAGGCCGGCAAGGGCTTCGCGGTCGTGGCTTCGGAAGTGAAGACCCTGGCGACGCAGACCGGGAAGGCAACCGAGGAGATCGCCGGCCAGGTCCGCGCCATCCAAGAAGCGACCCAGAGCTCCGCGCAGGCGATCTCCAGCATCGTGCACACCATCAACCGCGTCAGCGAGATCTCGACCGCGATCGCTTCCGCGGTCGAGGAGCAGGGCGCCGCGACCCAGGAAATCTCCCGCAACGTCCAGCAGGCGGCGCAGGGGACCCAGGAGGTCTCGGGCAACATCACCGGCGTCACCGACGCGGCCGGCCAGACCGGCCATGCCGCGCGGCAGGTCCTGGAATCGGCCGGCGAGCTTTCGCGCAACGGCTCGATGCTGAAGTCGCAGGTCGAGGAGTTCCTGCGCACCGTGCGCGCCTAGGAAGCCCGAGTTTTCTCCAAACTGAAAAGGCCGGGCTCTCGCCCGGCCTTTCTTTTCGATCCGGCAATCCCGGCTTACGGGCGGGTATAGGCGGTCTTCACCACGGTGAAGAACTCCCGCGCCAGCTCGCCCTGCTCGCGCGAGCCGTAAGAGGAATTCTTGCGGCCGCCGAACGGCACGAAGTAGTCGACGCCCGCGGTCGGCAGGTTGACCATGGTCATGCCGGCCTCGATGTTGCGCTTGAAATGCGTTGCATGCTTCAGCGAGGTGGTGCAAATGCCGCCGACCAGGCCGTATTCGGTGTCGTTGGCGACGCTCAAGGCCTCGTCGTAATCCTTCACCCGGATCACGTTGGCGACCGGACCGAACACCTCTTCGCGGCTGATCCGCATGTTGTTGTTGGTCTCGGTGAACAGCGCGCAGTTGAGATAGAAGCCCTGGGTCTTGCGGTTCAGGAGCTCGCCGCCCCAGGCGAGCTTGGCGCCTTCCTTCTGCGCGATCCCGATGTATTCCAGGTCCTGGTCGAGCTGGCGCTGGTCGACCACCGGGCCGATCTCGGCGCCCGGCTCCAGCGCGTTGTCGATCTTCGCCTTCTTCAGGCGCTCGACCATCGCCGCCACGAACTTGTCGTGGATGCCCTGCTGCACGATCAGGCGCGAGGAGGCGGTGCATCGCTGGCCGGTCGAACCGAACGCGCCCTGGAACGAAGCCTCGACCGCGATGTCGAGATCGGCGTCGTCCAGCACCACCATCGGATTCTTGCCGCCCATCTCCAGCTGCACGCGGGCGAGCCGCTTTACGCAAGCCTCGGCGACGGTCTTGCCGGTCTTGGTCGAGCCGGTGAAGGTGACCGCGGAGACATCCTTGTGGTTGATCAGCGCATTGCCGACCACCGAGCCCGAGCCCATGGTGAGGTTCAAGACGCCTTCCGGCAGGCCCGCGCGCTGCAGGATATCGACCAGGCTCCAGGCGCTGGCCGGGACCAGATCCGCCGGCTTGAGCACCACGGTGTTGCCGAAGGCCAGCGCCGGGGCGACCTTCCAGGCCGGGATCGCGATCGGGAAGTTCCAGGGCGTGATGATGCCGACCACGCCCAGGCCCTCGCGCGTGACCTCGACCTCGGTGCCGGGGCGCAGGCCCGACATCTTGTCGCCGTGGATGCGCAGCGCCTCGCCGGCGAACCACTTGAGCACCTGCCCGGCGCGGGTCGCCTCGCCGATGCCCTCGGGCAGGGTCTTGCCCTCTTCGCGGGAGAGCTGCTTGCCGAGTTCTTCCTTGCGGGCGATGACCTCATTGCCGGCCTTGTCGAGGATGTCGGAGCGGACCTGCGGGCTGGTGCGCGACCAGGCGGTGAAGGCCTTCTTCGCCGCGCTGACCGCGTCGTTCACCTGGTCCGCCGTCGCGGAAGCGAAGGAGCCGACGGGATCGCTCTTGTCGGAGGGGTTCTCGTTGACCCGCGATCCCGAACCCTCGACCCACTGACCGGCGATCAGGTTGCGCTTCACTTCCATGTTCATGACGGCTCCGTCGATTGCTGAATTGTCTGACGATTTCGGCCGGTAAAATAGTGCCCCGGACCCGATCCGGCAACCGCGATGCGGCCAGGGCTTTCGTCTCGGAACCTAGTGTTTTCAACAGGTTGTAGGCAGAGGGCCCGGCCGCTAGAAAAAACTCTGGAGCGTCTGTCGATTCCCGGCGTCTTCCTTCGACGAGTTCTCAAGAGCCTGCCGTCGGGACGGCAGCCAAGGGAGCGAAGCATGGTCTATAAAGGAAGCTGCCACTGCGGCAAGGTCGCCTTCGAGGCCGAAGGAGACTTGAGCGCTGCACTTTCGTGCAATTGCTCGATCTGTTCGCGAAAGGGCGCGCTGCTCTGGGCGTTGCCGAAAGGGCAGGTGCGTTTCGCGATGCAGCCCGGCGATCTCGGCGAGTACACCTTCAATCGTCATGTGATCGGCCACCGCTTCTGCACCGGCTGCGGCATCCACACCCATGGCGAGGACAAAACCGGCGGCAACGACGTCTACATCAACATCCGCTGTCTCGAAGGCGTGGATCTCGGCAAGGTCCCGCTCCAGTATTTCGACGGCCGTTCGGTTTAGGGGGAACACGAAAATGAAATGGCATTATGGCTGGGTCATCGTCATGGCCGGCGCGATCATCACGTGCATCGGGGCGGGCGGTATGTTTGCGCTGCCGGTATTCCTCCTCCCGATCGAGCAGAGCGTCGGCTGGTCGAAGACCGCCGTCTCTTTTTCCATGACCGTCGCATTCCTGGTGATGGGCGCTTCCGGCTTCGGGTGGGGCGCCCTGAGCGACAAGATCGGCGCCCGACCGGTGCTGCTGATGGGCAATGCTCTGGCCGGGCTCGGCCTCATCATGACGAGCCGCTCCCAGAGCGTGCTGGAGTTCCAGATCTGGTACGGCGTGGTGATCGGCATCGCCGCCGGCAGCTTCTTCCCGCCGCTGATCGCGACCACCGTGGGCTGGTTCGAGAAGCATCGGGGCCTCGCGGTCTCCCTGGTCTCGGTCGGCATCGGCGTGGCGCCCTTGACCGTGTCGCCGTTCGCCGAATGGCTGATCGCGAATTACGGCTGGCGCGAGGCACAGTTCATCATCGGTGTCGCCGTGCTGGTGCTCCTGGTGCCGATGTCGCTGCTGATCCGCCGCCCGCCCGCGGTCTCCCCCGACGCGGCGGAAGTGCCGCAAGCCGTGGCGGCGGCGGCGCAGCCCGAACCAGCGGGCATGACCGTCGGCCGGGCCTTGCGCACGCCGCAATTCATCGTGCTGGCGCTGGTCTTCTTCGCCTGCTGCGCCTGTCATTCCGGCCCGATCTTCCACACCGTCAGCTTCGCCCAGATCTGCGGCATCGCCCCGGCGCTCGCCGTCACGATCTATAGCGTCGAGGGCATCGGCGGGCTGTTCGGCCGGGTGGCGCTCGGCATCGCCGGCGATAAGTTCGGGGTGAAGCCGACCTTGATCGTCGGGTTGCTGATCCAGGCGGTGGGGGCGGGCGCCTATCTCTATGCGGCCAACCTCGAGTACTTCTACGTCGTCGCCTTCATCTTCGGCTTCGCCTATGGCGGGGTGATGCCGCTCTACGCGGTGTTGGCGCGCGACTACTTCGGTCCCAACATCATGGGCGCGGTGTTCGGCGCGGCGGTGATGATCTCCAGCCTCGGCATGGCCTTGGGACCGGTGATCGGCGGCTGGATCTACGACACCTGGAACGCCTATACCGGCCTCTATGTCGCCTCTGCCGTCGTCGGCCTCGGCGCGGTGGCGATCGCGCTCGCCTTCCCGCCGCCGCGCCGGGCGGCGGCGCCGGCCTGATCCGGATGGAACACTTCTCCATCGCGGCGGTTTTGCCGTGATGGAGAAGAATCCGATCGCCGTCGCCCATGCGGCTTACCAGGCCTATGTGGAGAAGGACCGCGCCGCCATGGAGGCGCTCGTGGCGGCGGACTATCGCTTCACCAGCCCGCTCGACAACGGCCTCGATCGCGCCACCTACTTCGATCGGTGCTGGCCGAACAGCGCGCAATTCTCGTCATTCGACCTGGTCCAAGCGATCGGCGAAGGCGAGCATGTCTTCATCGTCTACGAAGCCCAGACGAAGACGGGCAAGCGCTTCCGGAACTGCGAGTTCCATACCGTGCGCGACGGCAAGCTGGTCTCGACCGAAGTCTATTTCGGCTGGGACCTGCCGCACAAAGCCGAGCCCGGCGGTTACGTCTTGCGCATGTAATCGGCCAGCGCCGACCAGTCCTTGTCGCCAAGGCCGGCATGCACGGCCTCGGTCATCTGGTCGCGTACCGCCTCGAGGATCGGCAGGCGCTCGCCGCAGCGCTCCGCCGCCTCGGCGGCGAGCCGCAGGTCCTTCAGGCCCAGCGCCATCTTGAAGCCGGGCGAATATTCCTCGGCCACGATCTTGGCGCTGTAGCTCTGGTAGACCCGGCAGCCGAACAGGGATTCCAGCACCAGCTCGAAGAAGGCCTTGGCTGAGACACCATTGCCTTCGGCCAGCAGGGTGGCCTCGGACATCGCGCCGATGGCCGTGCCGATCATCATGTTGCCGGCGATCTTCGCCGCGTTGGCTTGCGCGGGATGATCGCCCATCACCCAGGTCTTCTTGCCGATCGCGGCCAGCAGGGGCGCCACCTTGTCGATCGCGCTCTCGGCACCGCCGGCCACGACGTTGAGCTGCGCCGCTTCCGCGACATCCGGCCGCCCGAACACCGGCGCCGAGATGTAGGCGATGCCGGCTTCGGCATGCCGGGCGGTCAGCTCCTCGGCCATCGCGATCGAGATGGTCGAGCAGCCGACATGCACCAGGCCCGTTCGTGTATCCTTCAGCAGGCCACCGTCGAGCACGACCGCACGAAGTGCTGCGTCGTCGGACAGCATGGTGAAGACGACCTCCGCCTGGAACGCCTCGCGCGCAGTCTTGACCATGGTCAGCCCCGCTGCATCGACCGGAGACCGGTTCCAGGCGCGGACCTGATGCCCTGCCTTGGCGAGGTTGTGTGCCATCGCGATGCCCATCTTGCCCAGACCGATGAAGCCGACATCCATGTTTCTCTCCTTGCTCGCTTTGGTTCCAATTTAGCCGGCCGCTTGCCGCGCGCGCAAACCGCCTGTAACCATGGCAGCCATCGAAGAATGGCGGGGCGAATGATGTTCCAGGAACTCGACGCGATCTATGCGCGCTACCAGCAGGCCGAGCATATTCCCGGCCTGGTCTATGGCGTGGTCCAGGACGGCAAGCTGGCCCATGTGAAGGGATCCGGCGTCGCCGCGCTGGGGAGCCAGGTGCCGGTCGGCCCCGAGACCTTCTTCCGGATCGCCTCGATGACCAAATGCGTGACCACGCTCGCCGTCCTGCTGTTGCGCGACCGCGGCAGGCTTTCGCTCGACGCCGTCGTCGCCGACCTGGTGCCGAGCTTCGCCAGGCTCAAGCTGCCGACCGCCGACAGCCGGCCGATCACCTTGCACGATCTCCTTACCCACCAGGCCGGTTTCGTCACCGATGATCCCTGGGGCGACCGGTTGCTCCCGCAGCCGCTCGGCGACTTCAACGCCATGCTGGAGGCGGGGATGCATTTCGCCCGGGCCCCGCGCATCGACTTCGAATACGCCAACCTCGGCTATACCTTGCTCGGCCGCGTGGTGGAGGCAGCGAGCGGCGAGCCCTATTCCGGTTTCGTCCGCCGCGAGATCCTGCGGCCGATCGGCATGGTGCAGACCAGCTACGAGATCGACGACCTGCCGGCCGGCGCGCTGGCACTCGGCTATCGACGCCATGACGACACCTGGTCGCCGGCCGAGATCGAGCATGACGGCGCCTATGGCGCCATGGCCGGCATCGTCACCAATGCGGTCGAATATGCGCGCTTCGTCGCCTTCATGATCGACGCCTGGCCGGCGCGCGATGCCGCGGAGAGCGGACCGGTCGCCCGCGCCACGCGCCGCGAGCTCGCGGTCCTGCACAGCGGTCCACGCGCGCCGACCCTGCGCAAGCATCAGGGCCGCGAGATCTGGTCTGCCAGTGCCTATGGCTATGGCCTGGTGAACTCGGTCGAGAGCGAGCTCGGCCGCATTCTGCATCACCGCGGCGGCTTACCAGGCTATGGTTCGCATTTCCTGTTCTCGCCGGAGACCGGGGTCGGCATCTTCAGCTTCGCCAACCGCACCTATGCGGCGATGAACGAGCCCAATGTCGATGCCGCGCAAGCGCTGAAGGATGCGGGCCTCTGGAAGGCGCCGCCGGTTCCAGTCAGCGCGCAACTGGCGCCCGCGGTCGAGGCGGTGTCGCGGATCTACCGCGCCGGCCGCATCGCCGAGGCACAGTCGCTGCTCGCCATCAACTTCCTGCTCGACCGCCCGGCGGCGGAGTGGGACCGGCATCTGGCGAAACTCGCCGAACGCCTGGGAGAATTGCGCCACATCGACGCCGTTCCGAACCACGCCTTGTCGGCGAAACTCACGCTCACCTGCGCACGCGGCGTCGTGCAGGGCCAGCTCATCCTCACTGGCGAGCAGAGCCCGCGGATCCAGGCGCTCACCCTCGAGGCCGCAGCGGGTGACGGACCGCCGCTGTAGCCAGGGTCAGCGCGGTGACCGCCACGGCGGTGAAAGGCAGCCAGGCCTGGGCCTCGCCCATGGTGTGCAGGGTGATCCCGCTGATCAGGCACCAGAGCACCGGGATCGGAAAGAGTGACCAGAGCCAGCGGCCGCGCAGCGCGATGAGAAGGCCGAGTGTCGCGATCACCGTCGGGTCGGGCGCGATGCCGAAGATCTCCGAGCTGGCGCGTTCGCGGCCATGCAACAGCGGCACGCCGACCGTGGCGAAGGCCAGCAGCAAGGAGCCGATCCACGACGAAATCCCGGTCTTCGCCGCGGTCGTGCCCGTCCGGAAAGCGGTCAGCAGAAGCAGCAAAGCTTCGATGAGGAAGACCGGTGCGACATAGGATGCCGCCCAGTTGATATCCGCATAGCGATTCCAGAGGAAGGTATAGGCGACGAAGCACCAGACCAGCGCCAGGATTACGGCCGCCGCCCGGATCGCGGTGCGGCTGCCGCGTGCGGCGAGAAAGGTGACGATGCCACCCAAGGCCAGGGTCACCACCGGCAGCGGCCAGAATTCCTCGTTCTGCAGCTCGAACATCCGCCAATAGCTGCGCGGCGAGAACAGCAGGAAGTCTTCCGGCGTGTAGGTCCACCATTCGCTCATCGCGCAGGCCCTGGCATTCAGAGATCCCGGACCGCGGCGGCGATACGCTCGCGCAGCTCGGCATCGGGCAGGGGACCACGCGCGGCGGCTAGGTTCTCGCGCACGTGATCGACCCGGCTGGTGGCGGGGATCGCGACCGTCACCGCCGGATGCGAAAGAATGAACTTCAACAGGACCTGCGCCCAGCTCGCGGCGCCGATCTCGCCGGCCCAATCCGGCAGCTTCTCGCCTGCCAGGCGCCGGGTCAGTGCGCCCTGCTCGAACGGCCGGTTGACGATGACGGCGATCTTGCGCTCGGCGGCCAGGGGCAGGAGGCGCTGCTCGACCTCGCGATCGACGGCATTGTAGGTCAGTTGCACGAAATCCAGCGGCTGGTCGCGCATGATGGCTTCGAAGAGGTCATGCCGCCGTCCCTCCGAGGTGGTGATGCCGACATAGCGCAGCCGGCCCGCCGCCTTCATCTCGAAAAGGAGCGGCAGCTTGGCCTCCCAGTCGACCAAATTGTGGACCTGCAGGAGATCGAAGCGCTCGACACCCCAATGCTGCCGCGTCTCCTCGATCTGCGCCGGCCCGTCGCCGGAGGTCCACACCTTCTCGGCCGAGAACAAAGTGGTCGGATGCCCGAGCTTCGCGAGGCCATAGCCGATCACCGGCTGGGCCGATCCATACATCGGCGAGGAATCGATCATCCGTCCGCCGGCCGCGAAGAAGGCCGCCATCACCGCGGCGCATTCGTCCCTGAGCTTGGGGTCATCGCCGACATTGAAGGTGATCCATGACCCGAGCCCGACCATCGGCATCGCCTCGCCGCTGGAGGGGATCGGCCGCGTGCCAAGCGTGGCCTCGGCGGCGCGCGCCACGGTCGGCAGAACGGCCGCGGCGGCGGAAGCCTGCAGAAACGTCCGGCGTGTCGTGCGCATCCGACCCTCCCTTCAATCCGGCAGCGTATAAACGGCGCAGGGCAGGGCGATCCCGCGCAGCGCATGCGTTCCCAGTGACACCAGCGGGGATTCGGTCTCCGCCGCCACCGCGCCCGAGACCAAGATGGGGCGCTCGAGCGGCCGGCACAATCCCTCCAGGCGGCTCACCAGGTTGACCGCCGGGCCGATCGCGGTGAAGTCCAGCCGGTCGGCCGCACCGATATTGCCCCAGAGGATCTCGCCGAGATGCACCGCGACGCCGAAGGGCAGGGGCGGCAAGCCCTCGGCGGCCCGCGTCTGGTCGAGATGCGCCATCCCGGCGCGCGCCGCCGCGACCGCGCGCAAGGCTGCGTCGCAGGCGCTGCGTGGCGATTCTCCGGCGACCGGGAAGATCGCCAGCAATCCGTCGCCCATGAACTTCAAGACCTCGCCGCCGAAGGCTTGCACCGCCAGGCCGATGCGGTCGAACCAGGCGTCGAGCGCGGCGATGACCGAAGCGGGCGCGATCGTTTCCGAGAGCGCGGTGAAGCCGCGGAGATCGGCATAGAGCAGGGCCGCCCGGATGGTCTCGCCGACACTGCGCCGCAACGGTCTGCCGAGCACGCGCGCCGCGCTGCGCTTGCCGAGATAGGCTTGCAACGCCGCCTGCAACTTGGCCTGGGCGGCGAGTGCCGCGAGCGGCGCCGCCGCGAACCGCGCCGCCTGGCGCAGCCGCTCGGCTTCATCCGTCGAGAAGGCGCGCGGCCCGATCCAGTCCAGCATCGGCGCATCCGCGCCGGCGCCGGCAACGTCTTCATGGACCACGCCCGGCGCCAGGCCCTGCAGCCAGCTGCGGCCGGCGTTGCCCGGATCGTCGGCGCTCATGCCGCCGGCAAAGCCCAGCGCCTCCATCACCGCGCCGCTGTCGGGGCGCCAGAGCCAAGTGCGGTGCGCGATGATCGGATCCGGCACCGCCAGCGTCAGGGCGCCGCCAGCGAGCGGCACGCCGTCGGCGATCAGGCGCGCGCCCAATCCCGACAGCAGCGCATCGGCGGCCGGCAAGGCCGCGGCATCGTCGATCAGCCAGGAGAGCGCCGAGGGAAGCTGCATTTGCTGTCAGTTTCTGTCAGGAGTGGTTCCCGCGGGCTCTTGTTCCCGCGGCGCGCCATGCTTTCATATGCCGGGGGGCGGCAGCAAGGAGAGGCGCGATGGCGGATGGATTCATGTTGCGCACCGAAACACAGGTCGCCGCCCCGGCCGCGACGGTGTTCGCCTTCCTGATCGACCCCGAGAAGCTGCTGCGCTGGATCGGCAACGGCGCGACCGTGGAGGCGCAGCCCGGCGGCCTCTATCTGCTCGAGAAGGTTTCCGGCGGCAACACGGCGCGCGGCACCTTCAAGGAAGTGGTGCCGGTGCATCGCCTCGCCTATACCTTCGGCTGGGACGAGGATCCCGGCGTGCCGCCAGGATCGAGCCTGGTCGAGATCGACCTCATCGAGCAGGACGGCGGCACCCTGGTCCGCATGACTCACAGCGGCCTGCCGACCGAACAGGACCGCGCCAACCATGAGAAGGGCTGGAAGCACTATCTGGAACGGCTCGGCACAGTGGCGGCGGGCGGCACGGTCGGGCCGGACGCGAAGTGGTGAGGCGACGGCTTTAGTTCAGCGACGGGATCCCAGCCGCTCGCGCAGGAAGTCGATCATGACGCGTGTCTTGCGCGGCAGGAACGAGCGGCTGGGATAGAGCAGCCAGGCGGCGGTGTCGAAGGTGGTCGCCGTCACCTCCTCGCCGGGAAGGACGTCGATCAGGCTCCCGGCGCGCAGGTCGCTGTCGATCAGCCAGTCGGCCAGCAGGGCCGGTCCCAGACCGGACAGCGCGGCCTCGCGCAAGGCGAGGGCGCCGGAAACAGTGAGGCGCGGCGTTATGGCAATCTCCTCAACCGGCCTTCCGTTACGCCGGAACAGCCAGCGGCTCCTGAATGCGGGCAGGTCGAAGCAAACGCAGCGATGACGGGCGAGGTCGCGCCGGTGCTTCAGCGCGGCATGACTGCGGAGATAGTCCGGGCTGGCGCAGACGCGGTAGCGGGTGTTCCGGAGTTTCGCGGCGACGACATCGCCATCGACTGCAGGCGCCAGCCGGATCGCGAGATCGACGTGTTCGGCGACGAGATCGACATTGCGGTCGGTGAAGTCGAGCTCGAGTTCGATTTCCGGATGGCGCGCCAGGAACGCCGGAATCTCCGGCATCACGCAGACCTGGCCGAAGGCGACGGAAGCGCCGAGGCGCAGCCGGCCGCGTGGTGCGGCATTGTCGGAGCGAATGTCGTCACGCGCTTGCACGAGCTCGGCCATCACCGGCTCTATTCTCGCGGCGAAGCGACCGCCGGCTTCCGTCAGCGACACCCGGCGCGTGGTGCGTTGAAACAGCCGGGCGCCAAGCTCGCCCTCCAGTGCGGCAATGGCGCGGGAGATCGAGGAGGGGTCCTGGTCGAGGTTGCGCGCAGCCTGCGCGAAGCCACGGCTGCGCGCTACTTCCAGGAACACCGCCAGGAGCCGAATATCCATTGATGTAAATTATGCACCAGTAAGATGCATATCAACGCCTTTATGCGTAGAGCTGCACGAAATAGCCTGCGGGTCGCTGCGTCAAAATCATTGCAAGGACTCGCCATGGAAAACCTCTCCGGCAAGACGGCGCTGGTCACAGGGGCCAGCCGCGGCATCGGCGCAGCCATCGCGCGCCACTTCGCGGAGCTTGGCACTAAGGTGGTGCTGCTGGCGCGAGACGGGAAGGCGCTTTCCGATCTCGCCGCGGATATCGGCAGTTTAGGGGGCCAGGCTCTGGCGATGCCTGGCGATGTGCGCCGCTACGCCGACCTCGAGCACGCGGTCGCTGCCGCCGTGCAACGGTTCGGCCGCCTCGACATCCTCGTCAACAATGCCGGCGTCATCGAGCCGATCGCACGCCTCGCCGACAGCGAACCCGAGGCTTGGGGCCGCATCGCCGATATCAATCTCAAGGGCGTCTATCACGGCCTGCGCGCCGCGATCCCGCAAATGTTGCACACGGGCTCCGGCGTTGTGGTCAACATCAGCTCCGGCGCGGCCACCAGCGCGCTCGAGGGTTGGAGCCACTATTGTTCGACCAAGGCGGCGGTGCTGTCGCTGACTGCCTGCGCGGCGAAGGAATATGGCGCGCACGGCATCCGCGTCGTGGGCCTCAGCCCGGGGACGGTCGCGACGGAAATGCAGGCCGTCATCCGCAAATCGGGCATCAACCCGGTGAGCAGGCTCGATCCCGCCGTGCACATTCCGCCCGAATGGGTGGCACGTGCGGTTGCCTTTCTCTGCAGCGAGCAAGGCGAAGAGTTCGCAGGCACCGATTTCTCCCTCAAGGACAATGCCGGGAGAGCGCGCGTCGGCCTGCCGCTGATCGTCTAGCGGGCCGGCCCGTCGATGTAGCCCAGGCTCCTCAGACTCACATGGCCCTTGCGGCCGATGATGATGTGGTCGTGCAGCTGGATGCTGATCTTCTCCAGCGCCACCTTCACCGCCTTGGTCATCTCGATGTCGTCGCGCGAGGGCGAGGGATCTCCGCTCGGGTGGTTGTGCGCCATGATCACCGCCGAGGCATCCAGGGCCAGCGCGCGCTTCGCCACCTCGCGCACGTAGACCGGTGTGTGGTTGACGGTGCCCTGGCTCTGCTTCTCGTCGGCGATGAGCGCATTCTTGGTGTCCAGGAACAGCAGACGGAACTGCTCGATCGGCTCATGCGCCATCACCGAATGGCAATAGGCCAGGACCTGCTTCCAGGAGCTGAGCACCGGCTTGTCCTTGATGTCCTGCTGCTGCATCAGCAGCGCTGCAGCCTGCACGGTCTTGATCACCGTGACCGAGGCTTCGCCGATGCCGTCGATTTCCGAGAGTGAGTCGGGGCTCGCCGCCATCACGCCGGCGAAGCTGCCGAAGCGCTTGATCAGCGCCTTGGCCGCCGGCTTCATGTCGCCGCGCGGCTGGGCCTGGCAGAGCAGCAGCTCCAGGAGCTCGTATTCCGCGAGCGCGCCGGCGCCACCGGCGAGGAATCGCTCGCGTAGCCGTTTGCGATGGCCGAGATAATCCGGTTTGTCCGCGACGTCCCCCACCGTCGCGGCAACTCACGCCGCGTAAGGCGGGTGATGCATGCCCTTGGGCGAGAGCGTGAAGATCTCGCGGCCGGTCTCGGTCACGCCAACCGTGTGCTCGAACTGGGCCGAGAGCTTCTTGTCGCGGGTGACCGCGGTCCAGCCGTCTTCCAGAATCTTCACGTCGAAGCGGCCGGCGTTGATCATCGGTTCGACGGTGAAGAACATGCCCTGCTTCAGCTCCGGCCCCTGGCTGGGGCGGCCGAAATGCAGGATCGAGGGCGTGTCGTGGAAGATCCGGCCGATGCCATGGCCGCAGAAGTCGCGCACCACCGAGAAGCGGTTCTTCTCAGCGAAGGCCTGGATCGCATGGCCGATATCGCCGACGGTGGCGCCGGGGCGCACCATCTCGATGCCGCGCATCATCGCCTCGTAGGTGACGTCGATCAGCTTCTGCGCCTGCACGCCGACCTTGCCGACCAGGTACATCCGGCTGCTGTCGCCGTGCCAGCCATCGACGATCACGGTCACGTCGATGTTGACGATGTCGCCATCGATCAGCTTCCGCGGGCCCGGGATGCCGTGGCAGACCACATGGTTGATCGAGGTGCAGATCGACTTCGGGAAGCCGCGGTAGTTGAGCGGCGCCGGAATCGCGTTCCGCGCCACGATATAGTCGTGGCAGAGCTTGTCCAATTCGTCGGTGGTGACGCCGGGCTGGACGTGGTCGGTGATCATGTCCAACACTTCGGCCGCGAGATGCCCGGCCTTGCGCATGCCAGCGAATCCCGCCGCGTCATGGGTCTTGATCCGACGATCCTCGTTGATCCAGTCGTCCGAAACGTCTTTTTTCTGCATGTTCAATTCGCTAACCCGCTCATCCGACAAGCATAACCCCGAAGGGTTGCGGTTGGAAAGATTCTAGCTGTGGATAAAGGCGATCTCATGGCCCGCGTCAATGCCGGTCGGGCCGATTTCGCAGGAAAAGGCCCGGATTTCCACGCCTTGGGCGCGGGCCTGGGTCATCGCCGCCGCATAGGTTGGGTCGATGTCGGCGGCGAGTCTCACTTCGCGGCAATCGCTGCGCTGGACCAGGAACAGCAGCACCGCCCGCTGGCCGGCCTGGGACAGCAGGCCGAGCTCGGCCAGATGGCGGCTGCCGCGGTCGGTCCTGGCATCGGGGAACTCGGCGATCCCGGAATTCCGGGAAAGCGTGACGCTCTTCACCTCGACCCAGCATGGCGTTCCCGCTGCATCGGCCAGGCGAAAGTCGAGCCGGGACGCGGCGCCGACCTTCACCTCGCGGGCGACCGTGGCGCTGGGCAGGTCGGCGAAGCTGCCTTTCGCCAGGCCTTCGGCGACGATCGCATTGGCCCGCCCGGTGTTGATCCCGACCAGGGCCGCGGCGCCCGAGGCCTTGCTCTCCACCAGCTCCCAGCCATAGGGCAGCTTGGTGCCGGTCTTAGGCGCGAGCCAGCAGCGGCTGCCGGGCTCGGCGAGGCCCAGCATCGAGCCGGGGTTGGGGCAATGGACGGTGAGATAGGTGCCGGCTATTTCGACGTCGGCCAGGAAGCGCTTGTAGCGCTTGATCAGGCGCGCTTCGACCAAGGGCGGCGAGAACTGCATGGCGGTCCGGAATAGGCTCAGTCGGCCGGTGGGTTGAAGTCGGTATAGACCAGGATCTGCGAGACGGTCTCGCCGTCCTCGCTCAGCGGCAGGAAGATCACATGGCTGTTGTCGAGCCGGTCGCGGTTGGTGACGACGGTCTTCAGATCGACATGCGGCGCGCCGGTCAATTGCACGCGGCTGTAGTTGGCCAGCACGCCCTCGCGGCTGGCGCCGAGAAAGGCCTCGCCGACCGCGCGGCCGGTCGGATCGCGGCCGCGGGCCTGGACCTCGCGCGTACCCACCAGGCGATAGACGTAGCGCCGGTCGTCGGCGACGATATCGACGATCATCAGTGACGGCAGGAAGCCGACCAGCTCGGCGGGATCGACGTCGGCGCGCCGCGGCATGCGCCGGTCGCCGCGCTTCCGATCCCAGTAGCGAAACAGCGGGTCCAGGCCGGGTGGGATGGGATGGGGTGGGACGGTCACTCAATCATTTCCAGCGATTCGCTGTTGTTCATAGCAGACTTTCCCAGCCGTCCCCACCAACCGCCCGCCGAAATTCCCATTTTGCCGCGGTTGCACCGCGCTTCGGTTCGGGGCAAGTTAATCGCAAATTCCGCTTTCGGATCCGGGGCTTCCATGATGACGCGACGACGTACCGCAACTGCCGCCCAGGAATGGCGTGGGGTCGCCCTGGGGGCTTCCCTTCTTACGGGTCTGGCCCTGCTGGGCGGCTGCTCCTTCTTTTCCCATGCCACCACTTGGACCAAGAGCAACGCGACCGAGGAGCAGGCCCACAGTGACCTCGCGCAGTGCAAGGAGCAGGCGGACGTCCAGACCGCCCGCGACCGCAACATCGACCAGGACATCGCCGCCGCTGAGACCGGCGGCAATGCCGGGATCGACACCTCGCCGCTCCAGAACATGCAGACCTACAAGGGCGACCGGCGCTACAAGTCGATCCTCGAGGATTGCATGGCCCAGCTCGGCTACAGCAAGGTCGAGTGACCGGGCGCCGACGATGTCTGAGAGCCAAGCCAAACCGCCCAAGATCGTCACCGCCGCCATCCTGGTGATCGGTAACGAGATCCTCTCCGGCCGCACCAAGGACGCGAACCTGCACTATCTCGCCACCGGCCTGACCGCGATCGGCATCCGGCTGATGGAAGCGCGGGTGGTGCCGGATATCGCGGCGCGGATCATCGAGGCGGTGAACGCGCTGCGCGGCCAATACGACTATGTCTTCACCACCGGCGGGATCGGCCCGACCCATGACGACATCACCTCGGAATCGGTGACCAGGGCCTTCGGCGTGAAGCTGATCAAGCATCCGAAGGCGGTCGAGCTACTGACCCAGCATTACGGCGATGCGAACCTGACCGAAGCGCGGCTCCGGATGGCGCATGTGCCGGAGGGCGCATCGCTGATCGACAACCCGGTCTCGACCGCGCCGGGCTTCCGCGTCGGGAACGTCTATGTGCTGGCCGGCGTGCCGGCGATCTGCCAGGCGATGTTCGACGGCTTGAAGGGCGGCCTCAGCCGCGGCGACCCGGTGCATTCGAAGACGGTCAGCGCCCATGTCGGCGAAGGCGTGATCGCCAAGGATCTCGGCGCGCTGCAGCAGCGCTATCCCGGCCTCGACATCGGGTCGTACCCGTTCTTCCGCCAGGGCAAGTTCGGCGCCAGCTTCGTGATCCGCGGCACCGACGAGGAGATGATCGGCCAGGCCGCCGCGGAGCTCAGGAGCATCATCCGCGCCTTAAACGCCGACCCGATCGAAGGGGAGACGCCGGCGTAAGGGCGTGTCACGCTCGCGCATCATCGCCCGCTTGGTGGAATTGGTAGACACACAGGACTTAAAATCCTGAGGCTCGAAAGAGCCGTGCCGGTTCGAGTCCGGCAGCGGGCACCATCCTGCTTCGCGCTTTGCGCTTCGCAGGATTTGCACATAAGTCGGATGCGAAGCAGGATGCCCTCCGAAGCCTCGGCGGAGGAGGGCTGCTCGATGCACTACGTCTATCTTTTGGAAAGCCTGGCTGCGCCGAATCAGAGGTATGTCGGTCAGACGTCCAATCTAAAGCGCAGATTTGCCGATCATAACTCAGGGAAGTCGCCGCATACGTCGAAATATGCGCCGTGGCGTCTCGTTACCTACCTGGCTTTTTCGAATCCGGTTAAGGCCGAGACATTTGAGCGATACTTGAAGTCTGGCTCCGGCCACGCCTTCGCTAAGAAGCGATTGTGGTAAGAGTGTCTGACACCGCCTCCTTGCGATAGGGGTGACTAAACGATGGATTGGCAATCGATATCAGAAGACGCCTATGGGACCTGATCAATTCGGCCTGGCTGAAGATGAGCGTCCGCGAGCAGCGGCTGTGGGAGTCTGTTCGAATCGATCCGGTTAAATGGAGCCAAAGCCCGTATGGAGATCTAGGTGGCGGCTTCTGGGCTGTCGGGGTCATAGGCCGCATCGTTGTCTGGTACAACGACATTGAAGACGGATTCAACTGCTCGCACTACTCCAGCTACGGACAGATTGGTGAGTACTGGTGCAATCAGGACGATCTCGACATCTCCGTCCGGAAGCTCTTGGGGCGCATTGACGATGGCTACGATCTTGCACCATTCGTCGGGCCTCCACGACCCGGTCCCTATCCTGGTTGAGCATAACGGGCCGACCTCTTGCACACGGGCTGACACATTCTTCCCGTTAACTACGTTGGCCCGCATAATTGGCGGTGTCCGGCATTGACCCAATGCGCTTAGAATTCTGAGGCTCGAAAGAGTGCCGGTTCGAGTCCGGCAGCGGGCAACTTGGATGCGAAGCAGGATGCCCCCGACGCCTCAGCGCAGGGTGGCTCTGGAGGGATCTAGGAGCAAACATGATCAGGATCGCGATTGCGGCGCTGCTGCTGGTGCTCGCCGGCTGCGTGGCCCCGATGCCGACGGGCGATGAAGACAACCGCCTGCTGAACAAGAGCGCACCGCCCGACGGCGCGCCGACCGCCCCGTGGATGCCGCGGATGATCTTCGAATAGGCGCCGCGCGGGTGAAGCGGTGGCGACCCTTCGGCCTGCCCTTGCATCGCGTGGTGCTCGCCTACGGCACCAGCGCGCTGGCCATGATCGTCTGGACGGTTGCCTCGATCCTCTTGTTCAATCTCACCGAGGCCGGCCTGATTGAGGCCGGCCTGCTCCAGCATGGCGGCCTGCTTTCCAAGCTTCTCTTCGGCGTCTTCGTGCTGGTGGTCTGGCTGGTGCCGCTGGCCCAGGTCGGCAGGAGAGTCGACGCCTACTTCTCGCGCGATTTCTACGAACCCCTGGAGTTCGATTTCTCCGGCCGGAATGACATCTTCAGCCTGGACATGTCCGACTATCGCCCCGAACACGTCAAGCTTGCCCTGAAGGGATTCTTCAAGCAAGCCGCGCGGAATCGAAAGAAAGTCGTCGGGATCTTTATGAGCACGTCCATGCTGGAACGCCTCAGCCTGAAGCAGGGCAGCGCGGACCCGTTGTTCCGGGGCGTTCCCGTCACCACCGGCCATACCATCTTCGTGGGCACGATCGAAGTGACCGTCGCCGCCGCCTGAGCCGCCGCCGGCTGCGAGATGCGCGGCGCGCTGCAACGCGCGCCGCGCATGCTCATCGTCGAGAATCAGTTCGGCTTGGCGGCTTCGATCGTCGCGCCGATGCTTTCCGCGCCGCACTTCTGCACCATCGTCTTCCAGCAGCTGTTGAGCGCCGGGCTCCGGTTGGTGGTGCGGTAGAAGCCGGTCATCATTTGCTTGGTGCCCGCGGCATCGCCCAGCTTGATCGACCGGATCAGGTCCTCGAACTCATCCCCGAGGACGAAGGCGCGGCCGGCCCGGCTGGCGTCGCCGACCGGACCGCAATTCGCGTCGACCGCGGCGAAAGCCGCCACCTTGGAGTCGCCGCGATCCATCAGGCACTTCGCCGGCGCCGACTTCGGCCAGGCAGAATAATCATCCGCCGCGGCGGCATTCACGAAGGCGGTGGCGGCCAGCGCCAGCGCGATACACATACCCTTCATCAGTCTTCCTCTGTCAAAAAACACCCCGGGCGGCCACTTACCATAGGCGGCGGCCGAAAGTCGAATCAGGGTCCGGCCCTCACGAACTGGAGAGTGGAAATCCAGGGAGAATTGGGCTCAGAGTAGCGCCATTCGAGCCCGACTGTGGGTGCCCGAGGCAACTCGGGCGCCGCCGGTGGGTTAACCAGCGCGGAGTTCCGTTCCGGGATGAAGACAGGGACGCCTGACATGCACCCGACCGTGGTACTGGCTTTCGTCATGCTCGGCGTGGTCGCGCTGGTGCCCGTCACCTATCTCGCCGTGGCGCCGGATCCAGTGCCGGTCTATCTGGGCCCGGCGCAGCAGCAGGCCGCGGTCGCGACGCCAAATCACGATCCGCATCGCGTGCCGCTCGGGGGACCAGCGAAGGCCGAACCAGTCGAAGCCCGCACAGCCGAGATCCTGCCCGCCGAATCCCTCACCATGGATGCCCTGGTCGCCGAAGCCCTGACCGCCGAAAGCGATGCGACGCCGAACCTGGACCCGCGTCCGCCGGCGGCGATGTCTTCCTTTGCGCTGGGCTCCGTGGCCCTGCGGGCGGAGCCGGAGCCCGGCACGCCCTCGGCGCCGGCGCTCATCTTCACGGACACCATGCTCTACGCAAAAGAAAGCGCGCGCGTGCGCGCGGCGCCGAGCATGACGGCCGATGTCCTGGCGCAGCTCGATGCCAATGCCAAGCTCCGTGCCAGCGCGCGCTCGGCCGATGGCATCTGGTGGCGGGTGCCGCTCGGCGACGGGCGCATCGGCTATGTCCACCGGGCGGCCGTCACCTCGAGCCTTATCGCGCCGGCGAAACCGGCCGCGGCATCGGCACCGGTTGTGGCCGCCGCTCCAGCGCAGCAGCCCATACCGACCCGGCGCAACCAAGGCTTCCTCGGCTATGTGGATCAGACGGTGAACTGGTTCGTCGATACGGCGTCCAAGGGCTCACCGCCGACGGTGATGCGCCCGGAGCGCTGAGGACGGCTTCAGGCGACGCAGCGATCGCCTTGATGCGCGCGTTTGCGCCGCCAAGCAGCAGCGCCGAGGCCGCCAAGCGCCGTCGCCAGCAGCGGCAAGGCGGCCGGGATCGGCGTTTCGGTGACGCTGAGCGTGATGGCCGCGCCGAACACCGAGCGCGTGGCGCAGAGGCCGCCGCAGAGGGCGAAGTAGACGGACTCGTCGCCGAGCGCCAGGAACGTCGGCAAAGTCGAGAAATCGGTCAGGTCCGTGAACGGCAGCTTCAGGGTCAGCAGCTGGCCGGCGACGCCGGGCACCGCCGTGGAACTGTTGCGAAAGACCAGCTCCGTGCCGGTCGCAATGGGCGAATAGGTATCCGCGGAGAAGCCGGGATAATGCGTGCCGAAGATGAAGACGCCGGTCTGTGTCGTGATCGACGCCGCGACGATGGTATGGGCCGTCAGATCGAGGCTGAAGGTTCCGATAGCCAGGCCATCGTTGTCGGTCGGCGTCGAGAGGGACGCGATCAAGGAGAAGTTCGCGATCGTGTTCGCGGAGGCCGGCGCTGCCAGGAAGCCGCCGAAGACCAAGCCTGCGAGCAGAGTGACAAGACGCAGCATGACCACCTCCAATTGCAGCCCGACGACAGGCTACAGGCCGTGGAACCACAGTCAAGCAGTGGATTTTTGACGGCCGGAATCCAGGCCAAGGCGCCGAGAAGGGCGCAGCAAGCGCCATGGACATAAAGTCCTGAGGCGCCGGCAAGTCGCGACGCGTTCCCCAGGGTTCAGTCATGAGATGACCGAAGCGGTCGGTTCGATGACAAGCGCGGGAAATCGGACCCGCCGGTTATTCAACCTATTGCTGTTATGCTCCCGACTCGCCTAGGTTGCGTATCAATGTGTGCAATGGGGATGAACATGTTTATCTGGAGAGCGGCGCGCTTCTCAGCCAAGCTCGTCGCGGCGACCCTGGTTCTGCTGCTGGCGATCGCGTCGCAAGCGCCGGCCGCGACCATCACGGCGACCTTCACCGGAACGGTGAAGACTGGTTTGGATTCCACCGGGGTGTTCGGAACGCCCGGCGCCAACCTGGCGGGCGCCGGTTACAACCTGGTCTTCACCGCCGATCCGACGGTCGGCAACTATTTCGCTTTCAATGGCACGATCACCGATCCGCTGCTTTCCGGCGACAACATTTTCGGCGGGATGTCGGCAGTGCTGACCGTCAACGGCCACAGCTACAACTTCCTGGGGCTGGGCTCGCCGGGCGGTACTTACGACATTGCCGCGACCAAGCCCGGCACCGGCCATCTCATGTACCAGGTCGTCAACGCGTCGGCCATCTCCCAGGTCAACACCTTCCTTACGACCAACAATCCGCCGGGGTTTCCGACCTCGGTCTTCACCGCCGTGGCGCTGAACAGCTGTCCGGCCGCTTCCTGTAGTTTCTACGGCAGTTTCATCATCCCGACGCCCAGCACCGGCTACTTTCAGGGAACACTGAATTTCGGCAGCCTCTCCGTCGCCGTCGCGATGACGCCGATCCCGGCGACTTTGCCGCTGCTGGTTTCGGCGCTTGGCGGGCTCGGCTTCGTCGGCTGGCGGCGCCGGCAGGCGGAAGCCGCTTGAAGAGTTAAGGCAGCCGGATCGTCTTCTTGGTCTGCCCGCCGGCCTTGACCGCGAGGTCGAAGTCCTTCGAATACTGCGCCTTCTGGCCGGTGGCGTGCACCTTGTAGCTGCCGGCCGGCAGCTCGATCAGCACCCAGGGGCCGTTGCATTTGGCCTGGAAGACCTGTTTGCCGCCGGCATCGGTGATCGTGACATCGGGATCGCCGAGGAAGTCGCCGTTGGCGGCGGCGAACTCCAGCCGCACCGGAAAGCTCTTCCAGCGCGGGTCGCCGCGGCTGGCTTTGCCGACGCCGGCGCAGGCGTATTTGATGCCGTTGGCCTCGAGGATCGGGTCGCCGGCGCCTTGCGCCGCGGCCGGCAGCGGTGCCGCCAGGAAGCTGAGCAGCGAAAGAGCAAGCGGCACAATGGAGCGCGACGTCGACATCCTGCGTTTCCCCTTGAAGTTCCGACCCACGGATTATGACGACGGATCACGTAAACACGAAGCGGTGATTTGCCGGTGCCGAATGCGGGGTCTAGCGTTCCATCGGCCGGGCGATCACCCATGTCCGGTGCTCTCACTGCGCACCATCATTCAACGCGGGACCTCGCGTCGCCGCGACGGGTGATCCGTTGCGCCTCGGATCGACAACTTCAAGAATGGAGACCGCGATGACCGAGATGATGAAGGTCGGGCTTTTTGGATTCGGGCTGGCGACCGTTCTGGCGCTCGCCTTGCCCGCGAATGCCGAGGATTATGGGCCGTTCAAGGAGATGGAAACCTCGGCCGGCGACGTGCTGGTCGATGCCAAGGGCATGACGCTCTACACCTTCGACAAGGACGAGGCCGGCAAGTCGAACTGCAACGGCGACTGCGCCAAGGCCTGGCCGCCGGCCATGGCGATGGAGAGCGACAAGCCGGTGGGCGATCTCACCATCATCAAGCGCGACGACGGCTCGCTGCAATGGGCCGACGACGGCAAGCCGCTCTATACCTTCGTGAAGGACACCAAGCCGGGCGACGTCACCGGCGACAACTTCAAGGACGTCTGGCACGTGGTTAAGGAGTAGGGCCTCACGCAATCGCGCCTCGACGCGGGTCGGCGCCGAGGCGCATTTTATGCCCGGGGCTATGCCTGGGACCCTGGAGGCGACCGTGTTGCTGTGCCGACTCTCAGCCTTCGCCGGCTTGCTGCTGCTCTGCGGCTGCGCCTATGACGCCGGCTACACCCAGAGCAACTATGCGAGCCAGCCCGCCAGCGTCGCCGGCTATTACAGCGCGTTGGATTACCGGAGACCCTATCTCCCCGGCACGCCGGTGATGGGCGGCGTCTATGCCTATGGCGACGAACGCGATGTCTATGGCGGGCCGGTCTTCTCGCCCTATTACGGCATCAAATGCGATCGCCGCCGCAATATCTGCTGGAGCCGCAACGGCCCCAACTACGGCTGGAGCTCCCGCTTCTTCGGCCGCCGCCATGCCTATTGGAAGAATGACGACGGGCACGACGGGCACTGGAACGACGGCGCCTGGAACGACGGCGATTGGGACGGGGGCGGCTGGACCGGCGGCGGCCATCACGGCGGCGGACACAACGGAGGCGGCCCCGCCAATCCCGGTGGCGGGAACCCCGGCGGCGGCAAGCCCTGGGTCTACCAGGTGCCGCTGGAGCCGGACGGCAGCGGTGCGCCGACCTTCTATCCCAACGGCTGCGGCGGCAACGGCCAGCCGCCTTGCTGAGCCATCGATCGAACCTTGTCTCCGGTCGCGGCGACGCATTAGCCTGATCAACAGCCACCCATCGGGAAAGCCAAGGCCATGAACCCAATTCTTCGCGGTGCCACCCTCGCGGCGCTGCTGTGCGCGGCGTCACTCTCCGGCGCGAAAGCGGAGGAGGCCTTCTACCTCGGCCAGTGGAAGATCACCGGCGCGGCGCCGGGGCCCTGGATCAAGTCCGACGCCGAGCTCTTTCCGGACGAGATGAAATCGCTGGTCGGCCAGACCATCACCATCAAGTCCGACGCGATCGAAGGCCCGGGCGGCTTCCCCTGTAAGGGTCCGAAATACGAGGTGATGGAAGGCGGCCCCGACATGCTGTTCCAGGGCGCGTTCGGCGAGATGCAGTCGCAGAATGCCGCGAATGATCCGCAGAAGCTGGCGGAGCAGGTGGGCTTCGCCGGGACCCAGTATCGCACCGTCATGACCGGCTGCGAGTTCGCTGTCGATTTCAGCTTCGGTGAGGACAAGGACACTGCGATGTTTGCCCTCGACAACGCGGTCTACACCCTGAAGCGCCAGTAATCAGAGTGCCAGCGCTGCCTCGCGGCCTTCATAGATCGCTGCCGGGGCGTGCCGCGCCGAGATACAGTCGCCGATCGCGGTGAAACCGATCCCGGCGGCGCGCAGTTCGTTGGCCAGTTCGTTGTTCGGCTGGTTGGTGAGCGCCAGCACCAGGTCATCGGCCTCGATCTCGGTCTCGCTGTCGTCGAGCAGGCTGCGGATCCGCGCGCGGCCATTGGCCCAGCCGGCGATCGCCGATTCCACATGGAAGACCACGCCGAGCTTCTTGAGCCGCGACCGCAGCGGCCCGTCGGCGGCGGTGCGCACGAGATCGCGACCGATCAGTGAATCCGGCGTGACGATGGTGACCTGGTGTCCCTTCTCGGCGAGGTGCCAGGCTGTGCCGGCGCCGCGCCAGCTGCCGCCTTCGTCGAGCAGGATGACGCGCGATCCCGGATTGGCCTCGCGGCCCATGATCTCCTCGACCGGCCAGACCCGCGGACCGGCGAGGCCGGTCTCGTTGGCGGGCTTCGGCCAATAGCGCTGCTGCGGCGCTTCCACCGGCCGCGATCCGGTACAGAGCAGCACCCGATCCGCGCCGACCGCGGCGATGCTGTCGCCATCGGCCAGCGCGCCGAACTGCACCTCGACGCCGAGCCGCTGCAACTCGCCCTCATACCAGTCGAGCAGGTCCAGGATCTGCGCGCGGCGCGGCTGCATCCCGGCCAGGCGGAACTGGCCGCCGAGCTTGTCCGAGGCTTCCATCAGGGTGACGCGGTGGCCGCGCTCGGCCGAGGCGCGCGCCGCCTCGAGCCCGGCCGGACCGCCGCCGACCACCAGCACATGCTGCGGCTTCGCTGACTTCGCGAAGCGATCGCCGCCCCATTGAAATTCGCGGCCGGCCGAGGGATTGACCAGGCAGGAAATCCAATAGTCGCGATGCCGCCGGCCCCAGCACATCTGGTTGCAGGAGATGCAACGGCGGATGCGCTCGGGTGCGCCGGCCTTCACCTTGGATACCCAATGCGGGTCGGCGATCTGGCCGCGCACGATGCTGACCGTGTCGGCATGGCCGGCCTTCAGGAGGCCGACGGCATTCTCCGGCGTGCGGATATGGCTCTCCGACTGCACGCGGATATGCTTCACGTTGCGCTTGATCTCGGCGGTCACCGGCTCGGTGAGCTTCTCGCCGTAGAGGAAAGGCGGGATGATGGTGGTGAAGTCGAAATAGCTGCCGCTGCCGACGGTGACATAGTCGAACAGGGCCCGTTGGTCGTGCCACACCACGGCTTCGAGCTGGGCGGCGCTGGAGGCGACGTCGGGCCGGGTGGGATCGATGCTGATCGCCATGCCGATGACGAAGTCCTCGCCGCAGGCCTTGCGCATCGCGGTCAGCAGCTCGGCGGAGAAGCGCATGCGGTTCTCGAAGCTGCCGCCGTATTTGTCGTCGCGCTTGTTGCTGTAGGGCGACCAGAACTGCTCGATCAGCGCGTTGTAGGCCGCCATCAGCTCGCAGCCGTCGAAGCCGGCATCCTTGGCGCGCTTGGCACAGCGCGCGAAGCTGGCGATGATCTCCTCGATCTCGGCTTCCGTCATCGCATGGCTGCCGTCGGAATCATGCATCGAGGCGAGGCCCGAGGGCGACCAGCTGGCACGATAGGAATTGTCCCAGTCGCCATGGGCGCCGACGTGATAGAGCTGCTGCAGGATATGCGCGCCCTCGGCGTGCACGGCCTCGGTGATGCGGCGGAAATGCGGCACCACCGAATCGTCGTCGGCGCGAAAGTTGCCACGGGTCAGCACGGCGGTAGCGTGCACCGGAATGGGCTCGACCACGATCATCGAAGCACCCCCGATCGCGCGCTCCCGGTAATAGCCGAGATGCCGGTCGCCGGGCAGGCCATCGGTCGCCATGTTGGCGGTATGCGCGCCGAAGACGACGCGGTTGCGCAGGGTCAGATGGCGAAGCTGCAGGGGCTGCAGCAGGACCGAAAAATCCTGGACGGGCAGATCGGCAGGCATGGCGCGGACTCTGAAATTCGTTTTTCCCCGCGCATTCTCACCGGGATTTGTGGGCGCGGTCTAGGGACGTTCGCGCGGCTGCAGCCAGTGCGCCACCGTCCAGCAGAGCAGCGCCCAGGCGCTGCCGACACACCAGCCGGCCAGCACGTCGGTCGCGTGGTGCACGCCGAGATAGACCCGGGTGGTGCCGACCGCGACGGTGAGGATGATGGCGAGGACGGCGACATAGGCCTTCACCCGCGTGTCGGCGCTGCCTTGCGCGAGCAGGGCGCCGAGCGTGAGGAAGGTGACGGCAGAGAGCATCGAATGGCCGCTGGGAAAGCTGGCGGTGAAGACCTGCACGTCAGTCGGGATGTCCGGCCGCGGACGGTTGAACAGCGACTTCAGCGTGTTGCTGATGGCCAGCCCGCCGATCACCGAGACCGCGACCAGCCCGGCGCGCGGCCGGCGGTCGGTCAGCAGGAAATAGCCGATGATGCCGAAGGTCAGGAATCCGAGAAAGGCGTAGGAGCCGAGCGCGGTCACGTCGCGGGCCAGTTCCTCGACCCAGCGCGGCCCGATCGGGTCGTAGCCCTCACCGCCGCCTTGCATAGCGGCGGCGATCCTCTGGTCGAAATGCTCGGTATCGCCCTCGAAGACCTCATCCGCCAGGGCGACGAAGCCCCAGATCAGGCCGGCGACGATGGCGAAAGCCAGGATCAGGCTGATCTCGCGGCGTCGGCCCTGCAGGATCTCGAAACGCTGGGAGAGCTTCTTGAATATCATCCAGGAAGACTAGCAGAAGGCCGGCTTTCCAAGCGGTTTTTGTGCGTTTCCGCACCAAATCCACAGAGAACCCACAAGCTGCGATGATATGATGTTGCTCAAGGCCAGGGGCCATGGCATGGTCCGGCACAGAAATTAAGGGGCAGGGGACGAGATCGTGTTGGCCGCCGAGGATGTGGTGCGCCGCCTGAAATGCTGGCTGGAACCGGTGGTGCCGGTCCGGATCAAGGGCGGCATCACCAACGCCAACTTCCTGGTCGAGCACCAGGGCAAGAAGTATTTCGTGCGGATCGGTGACGACATCCCGGTCCACCAGGTGATGCGCTTCAACGAGCTCTCGGCCGGCCGCGCCGCCGCGGAATGCGGGCTCTCGCCGCAGGTGGTCTATTTCGAGCGCGGTGCCCTGGTCTTCGAGTTCATCGAGGGCAAGACCTTCGTGGCGGCGGATGTGCGCCGGCCGGAGAACCTCTTCCGGGTGCTGGAGCTGATCAAGACCTGCCACCGGGTGATGCCGCTGCATGTGCGCGGCCCCGCTGTCATCTTCTGGGTGTTCCATGTGCTGCGCGACTATGCGCACAGCCTGCGCGACGCCCAGAGCCGCCATGTGCCGAACCTGCCGCGGCTGATGCAGATCGCGGAAAGGCTGGAAGATGCGGTCGGTCCGGTCGACATCATCTACGGCCACAACGACCTGCTGCCCAGCAACCTGATGGATGACGGCAAGCGACTCTGGCTGATCGACTGGGACTATGCCGGCTTCAATTCGCCGCTGTTCGATCTCGGCAATCTCTGCTCCAACGCCGAGGTGGTGCCGGAGGACGAGCAGAAGGTGCTGGAGAGCTATTTCGACCGCGCGGTCGATGCCCAGCTGTTCCGGCGCTATCACGCGATGAAATGCGCCTCGCTGCTGCGTGAGGCGATGTGGAGCATGATCTCCGAGATCCACTCCACCCTCGACTTCGACTATCGCACCTACACTTCCGAATATCTCTCGCGCTTCGAGCGCGCCTTCCGCAATTTCCAAGACCTCTGAGAGCAAAATGCCGACGCTTCCTTCCAAGGCTCGCGCAGTCATCATCGGCGGCGGTATCATCGGCTGCTCCACCGCCTATCACCTCGCGGGCCTCGGCTGGAAGGACGTGGTGCTGATCGAGCGCAACACCTTGACCAGCGGCTCGACCTGGCATGCGGCGGGCCTGGTCGGCCAGCTGCGCACTTCGGCCAACATCACCCAGCTGCTGAAATACTCTGTCGAGCTCTACGACAAGCTGGAGCAGGAGACCGGCCTCGCCACCGGCTGGAAGATGAACGGCGGCTTGCGCCTCGCCTGCAACGCCGAGCGGATGACCGAGATCAAGCGCCAGGCGACCACCGCGCATTCCTTCGGCCTGGAGATGGAGCTGCTGACGCCCAGTGAGGCGCTGAAGCTCTGGCCACTGATGGATGTCGCCGATCTGGTCGGCGCGGCCTTCCTGCCGACCGACGGCCAGGCCAATCCCGCCGACATCGCGCAGTCGCTGGCCAAGGGCGCGCGCAACCGCGGCGTCACCATCGTCGAGGAGACCCGCGTCACCGGCATCCGGACCGATAAGGGCCGGGCGGTCGGCGTCGTCACCGACAAGGGCGAGATCGCCTGCGAGGTCGTGGTGAACTGCGGCGGTCAATGGGCCCGGCAGATCGGCGCGCTGGCCGGCGTCTCGGTGCCGCTGCAATCCGTGCAGCATCAGTACATCGTCACCGAAGCCTTGGGTGCGCCGAAGAACCTTCCGACGCTCCGCGATCCCGACCGCCTGATCTACTTCAAGGAAGAGGTCGGCGGCCTGGTGATGGGCGGCTATGAGCACAACCCCAAGCCCTGGTTGCCGCAAGGCGAGACCGGCGACTTGCCGGAAAACTTCGCCTTCCAGCTGCTGGAGAACGACCTCGAGCATTTCGAGCCGCTGATGGAACAGGCCTTGGCCCGCGTGCCAGCGCTGGCGACCACCGGCATCAAGCAATTCATCAACGGTCCGGAGAGTTTCACGCCCGACGGCAACTTCATCCTCGGCGAGGCGCCGGAGCTTTCGAACTTCTATGTCGGGGCCGGCTTCAACGCCTTCGGCATCGCCTCCGGCGGCGGTGCGGGCCGCGCGCTGGCCGAATGGGTCGCAGCCGGCGAGCCGCCGATGGATCTCTGGGCGGTGGATATCCGCCGCTTCGGCAACCTGCACCGCGACCGCCGCTGGGTCCTGACCCGCACGCTGGAAGCCTATGCGCATCACTATTCGATGGCCTGGCCCTATGAGGAGCTGGAGACCGGGCGACCCTTGCGCGTCTCGCCGCTCTATGAGCGGCTGAAGGGGCAGGGGGCCGTGTTCGGCTCCAAGCTCGGCTGGGAACGCCCCAACTGGTTCGCGCCGAAGGGCGCAGAGCCCAAGGACATCTACACCTACGAGCGCCAGAACTGGTTCGACCAGGTCGGCGTCGAGCACAATGCCTGCCGCGAGAAGGTGGCGCTGTTCGACCAGACCTCCTTCGCGAAGTTCATGCTGGTGGGAAGGGATGCCGAGGCGGCCCTGTCCTGGATCTGCGCCAACGACGTCGCGAAGGCGCCGGGCAGTCTCGTCTATACCCAGATGCTGAACGCGCGCGGCGGCATCGAATGCGACCTCACAGTCACCCGGGTGGCGGAGGACGCCTATTACATCGTCACCGGCACCGGCTTCGCGACCCACGACTTCAGCTGGATCAAGAGTCATATCCCGGAGGGCCTCGATGCGCGCCTGATCGATGTGACATCGGCGTATGGCACCTTGGCGCTGATGGGACCGAAGGCGCGCGAGGTTCTGCAAGCCGTGGCCCAGGGCGATCTTTCCAACCAGGCTTTTCCCTTCGGCACCTCCCATGAGATCCTGGTTGCCGGCGTGCCGGTGCGGGCCTTGCGCGTCACCTATGTCGGCGAGCTCGGCTGGGAGCTGCATATCCCGAGCGACGGCATCGGCGCGGTCTACGACGCGCTGATGGCGGCCGGTATGCCGCACGGCATCGTCAACGCCGGTTATCGCGCGATCGAGAGCCTCAGGCTGGAGAAATTCTATCGCGCCTGGTCGAGCGACATCTCGCCCGACCATTCGCCGCTCGAGGCCGGGATGGCCTGGGCGGTCAAGCTGAAGAAGAACACGCCCTTCCTCGGCCGCGAGGCCCTGGTCGCGCAGGCCGCAAAGAAGCTGCCGAAGCTGCTGGCCTGTTTCACGGTCGATGACCAATCCATCGTCCTCTTGGGGCGAGAGACCATCTTTCGCAACGGGAAGCAGGTGGGCTGGCTGTCTTCCGGCGGCTATGGCTATACGCTCGGGACCAACATCGGCATCGGCTATGTCCGCGATAAGGAGAATGGTGTCTCGGCCGAGGACGTGATGTCCGGCAGCTACGAGCTGGAGATCGCCTGCAAGCGCTACCCCGCCAAGGTCAGCCTGCAGCCGCTTTACGACCCGAAGATGGAGCGCGTGAAGGCGTGAAGAACCACGCGGAAATCCTGATCATCGGCGCCGGCATTCTCGGCTGTTCGCTCGCCTACCACCTGACCCGGATGGGCAAGAAGGATGTGGTGGTGCTGGAGAAGAGCGGCATCACCCATGGCGCCACCTGGCATGCGGCCGGCCTGGTCGGCCAGCTCCGCACCTCGCGCAACATCACCCGCATGCTGACCCATTCGGTCGAGCTTTACGACAAGCTCGAGGCCGAGACCGGGATGGCGATCGACTGGAAGAAATACGGCAGCCTGCGTCTCGCCTGCTCCGAAGAGCGCGAGATGGAGAACAAGCGCTCGCTCACCATGGCGAAGAGCTTCGGCCTGGAGATGCAATGGCTCTCGCCGAAAGAGGCGGGCGATCTTTTCCCGATCATGAGCCTCGAGGACGTGCGTTCCGCGGTTTACATCCCGTCCGACGGCTATATCGATCCTTCGGGCGTCTGCCAGGCGCTCGCCAAAGGCGCCAAGGACCAGGGCGCCACCTTCGTGGTCGGGGAGCGGGTCACCGGTTTCAAGATAGAGAACCGCACGGTGAAGGCGGTCGAGACCGACAAGGGAACCTGGACCTGCGGCCTCGTGGTCAATTGCGCCGGCATGTGGGGCCACGAGGTCGGCAAGCTCGCCGGCGTGCGCGTGCCGTCCTTCGCGGTCGAGCACCAGTATCTCATAACCGATCCGATCCCCGACATGCCGAAGCGCATGCCGACCATGCGCGATCCCGATCACCTGATCTATTACAAGCCCGAGGTGCGCGGTCTGGTTGTCGGCGGCTACGAGCCCGACACCAGGGCCTTTGCGACCGGCGGCATCCCGAAGAGCTTCGCCCAGGAGCTGCTGCCGTCGAATTTCGACCGCTTCGAGCAGTTGGCCAAGCTTGCCGGCAAGCGCACGCCGGTCATCAACACGGTCGGCGTGCGTGAGTTGCTCAACGGCCCGATCCCCTATTCGGCGGATGCCGATTTCGTCATGGGCAAGGCGCCGGAGCTGGAGAATTTCTACTGCACCACCGGCTTCCTCTACGGCATCGCCGCGGGTGGCGGTGCGGGCCGCATGATGGCGGAGTGGATCATCGACGGCGCGCCCAGCCTCAACCTCTGGCCGCTGGACGTGCGGCGCTTCAGCTTCCACCACACGACGCGGCATTTCATGTATCCGCGCGCGGTCGAGCTCTACGGCCATCACTACAAGCTGCACCGGCCGGGCGACGAGCACGAGACTCTGCGCGGCATCCGCCGCTCGCCGCTTTATGACACGCTGAAAGCACGCGGCGCGGTGTTCGGCTCGCGCGCCGGCTGGGAGCGGCCCAACTGGTTCGCACCGAAAGGCGAGGCGGCCGAAGACCGCCCGGCCTATGACCGCGCCAAGACCAACTGGTTCTCACCCGTCGGCGAGGAGCACCGCGCGATCCGCGAGGGCGTCGCGCTGATCGACCAGACCTCTTTCGCCAAGTTCGAGCTGGTCGGACCGAATGCGCTGCACGCGCTGCAGCGCCTCGCGGTTTCCGACATGAACAAGGCCGTGGGCAGCACGATCTACACCCAGCTCTGCAACGAGAAGGGCGGGATCGAATGCGATCTCACCATCTCGCGGCTGGGGCCGGAGCGCTTCTACTTCGTCACGGGGAGCGCCTTCGGGACCCATGACCGGCACTGGATCGAAAGCCATCTACGCCGCGACGCCCAGGCGCAGATCCTCGACCTGACCTCGGCCCGCGCCGTCCTCAACATCTGCGGCCCGAAGGCGCGCGCGGTGCTGCAGGCGGTGACCGAGGAAGACATCTCCAACGCGGCCTTTCCCTTCTCGACCAACCGGCAGATCACCGTCGGTGCCGCACCGGTGCTGGCGATCCGCATCGGCTATGTCGGCGAGCTCGGCTGGGAGCTGCACATCCCGACCGAATATGCCGCCCATGTCTACGAGGTGCTGCGCGCGGCGGGCGAGGCGCAGGGCATCCGCGACGCCGGCTATCGCGCGATCGATTCCTGCCGGATGGAGAAGGGCTATCTCTACTGGTCCAGCGACATCACGCCGGACTATTCGCCCTACGAAGCGGGCCTCGGCTTCCGTGTCAACCTGAAGAAGCCCGATTTCATCGGCCGCAGCGTCCTGATCGCCCAGAAGGAAAGGGGCGTCACCCGCAAGCTCTGCACCTTCACCCTGGAACAGCCCTTGCCGGTCTATGGCGGCGAAGCCGTCCTCAGGGGCGGCAAGGTGGTCGGCGTGACGACCAGCGGCAATTTCGGCTATACGATCGGCAAGTCGATCGCCTTCGCTTACCTGCCGGTCGCGCTGGCCGGCGCGCAAGGCTTCGAGATCGAGGCCTTCGGCGAAGTCAGCGCCGCGACCCGGCATGATGGCCCGCTCTATGATCCGGAGAACAAGAGGCTCAAGGCATGATCTCGACGAACCCCGAAATCCAGGCGTTGCTCGACCGGATCCCCGAGTTCGAGGGCGTGGACCGGGCGAAGATCGAGATCGAGAAGCTGGGCGGCCTCACCAACCAGAATCACAAGCTCACCACGCCGCTCGGCACTTTCGTGCTCAGGATCCCCGGCGCCAGGACCAGCGACTATATCAGCCGCGAGAATGAGAGCCTGGCGGCGCGCATCACCTCGGAGATCGGCGTCAATGCGCCGCTGATCTTCTTCGACTCCCGTGACGGCGTGCAGCTGACCCGCTTCATCGAAGGCGGCATTACCATGAATGCCGAGCGCTTCAAGGACCTGGGCTCGGTCCGCCGCGCCGCGCAAAGCCTCCGGCGCGTGCATGATTGCGGCCGGCCGTTCAAGAACCGTTTCGAGCTCTTCCAGATGATCGACGAGTATCTGGACTTCCTGGCCAAGAAGGATGCGCCGCTGCCCGACGGCTACCACGATGTGAAGCGCGAGGCGGAGGCGGTGCGCCGGGCGCTGAGCGCGCGGCCGCTGCCGATCGTGCCTTGCCATTGCGATCCCTTGGCCGAGAATTTCCTCGACACCGGCCGCCAAGTCTACGTCATCGACTGGGAATATTCCGGAAACAACGACCCGATGTGGGACTTGGGCGACGTCTCGGTCGAGGCCGCTTTCGGGCCGGACCAGGACGAGGCCTTGCTGCGGGCCTATTTCGACGGCGAGCCCAGCGCCAACGATCGCGGCCGCATGGTGATGTACAAGGCCATGTGCGATCTCCTCTGGACGCTCTGGGGCATCATCCAGCACGTCAACCAGAACCCGGCGGACGATTTCTGGGCCTATGCGATCAACCGCTTCGACCGCTGCAAGGCCCTGATGGGCCGCTCCGATTTCGGCGCGCATCTTGCCGCAGTGGCGAAGGCCTGAAGATTTTTGCCTTGCCTCCCGCCTCCGAGAGGAGAAACATAGTCAAAACGTGATGCCCGAATGAACGGGCCGCGGACGCCGGTGCGAGTTCTGGCGATCGCAGAAAGCGTGAGCCAGTCCTTTGCGTGACCCAGCCCTTGTGGCCGGCGATGGGAGGATTGCATGCCGGGCAGAGCACCCGCGGCGCCTCGTTGCGCCGCTCTTGTCGGACCTTATCTCAGCGGTAAGACAGCCCTTCTGGAAAGCCTGTTGTTCGCGACCGGCGCCATCTCGCGTAAAGGCAATGCCAAGGAAGGCACCACGGTGAGCGACAGCTCGCCGGAGGCCAAGGCGCGCAAGATGTCGGTCGAGATGGGCACCGCGACCGCCGACTATCTCGGCGAGACCTGGACCTTCATCGATTGCCCCGGCTCGGTCGAGCTGGCGCAGGAGGCGCGCAACGCGCTGCTCATCTGCGACGTCGCCATCGTCGTGGCGGAGCCGGTCGTGGACAAGGCGCTGACCCTGGCGCCGCTCTTCAAGTTCCTGGACGACAACCAGATCCCGCATATCCTGTTCATCAACAAGATGGACCAGGCCGACCATACGGCGCGCGAGGTGCTGACCGCCCTGCAGGCGGTCTCGAGCCGCCCGCTGGTCCTGCGCCAGGTGCCGATCCGGGTCGCCGGCAAGGACGGCGACGAGGTCACCGGTTACGTCGATCTCATCTCCGAGCGCGCCTACAGGTATCACCCCGGCCAGGAATCCGACCTCATCAAGATGCCGGAGGAGATGCTGCCGCGCGAGCAGGAGGCCCGCACGGCGATGCTGGAGAAGCTCGCCGATTTCGACGACCACCTGATGGAAGAGTTGCTGAGCGACGCGGTGCCGCCGAAGGAGGAGATCTATCAGCAGCTCAGCAAGGACCTGGCCGAGGACCTGATCGTGCCGGTGATGCTGGGCGCCGCCGAGAAGGATTCCGGCGTGCATCGCCTGCTGAAGGCGCTCCGCCACGACGTGCCGGGGCCGGACGGGGCGGCGAAGCGGCTCGGCGTCAACGGCGATGCTTCCGCCATCATCTTCAAGACCAGCAACCAGCAGCATTCGGGCAAGCTGTCGCTGGCGCGGATCTTCGGCGCCAAGGTCGCCGACGGTGCGACGCTCAGCGGTCAGCGCATCTCCGGCATGCTGAAGATGAAGGGTCATGCAGGCGAGAAAGTGCCGGCCGGCAATCCCGGCGAGATCGTCGCCCTGGGCCGGCTCGAGCAGGCCAAGACCGGCGACATGCTGACCGCCAGCGGCAAGACGCCCAGCGGCTACAAATGGCCGGAGCCGCTGAAGCCGCTCTTCTCGCTGGCGATCGACGTCGAGAACCGCAACGACGAGGTCAAGCTCACGGCGGCCTTGGCCAAACTCTGCGAGGATGATCCGTCGCTCTCCTTCAGCCACGATCCCGAGACCCATGAACTGCTGCTCTACGGCCAGGGCGAGGTGCATTTGAACATCGCCTTCGACCGGCTGAAGAATCGCTTCAATCTTCCCGTGAAGCATCGCCGGCCGTCGGTCAGCTATCGCGAGACCATCAAGGGCCAGGTGAAGCAGCATGCCCGCTTCAAGCGCCAGTCGGGCGGGCACGGCCAGTTCGGCGATGTCCATGTCGAGATCTGGCCGCTGGCGCGCGGCACCGGTTTCGAGTTCCACGACCGGGTGGTCGGCGGCTCGGTGCCGCGGACCTTCATCGGCTCGGTGGAGGAGGGGATCCGCGATTATCTGCACCGCGGGCCCCTGGGCTTCCCGGTGGTCGATGTCGCCGCCGCCTTGTTCGACGGCTCGTCGCATGCGGTCGACAGCTCGGACATGGCGTTCAAGACCGCGGCCCGCATGGCGATGCAGGAGGCGATGCCGAAATGCAGCCCGGTGCTGCTGGAGCCGATCTTCGCGGTCGAGGTCTCGGCGCCCAACGAGTTCACGGCGCGGGTGCATCACCTCATCACCGGGCGGCGCGGCCAGATCCTGAACTTCGGCGCCAAGGAGGGCTGGCCGGGCTGGGACATGGTCGAGGCCCTGCTGCCGCAGTCGGAGCTCCACGACATGATCATCGAGCTCAGGTCGCTCACCCTGGGTGTCGGCAATTTTGCCTATCGCTTCGATCATCTCCAGGAGCTGACCGGGCGGCTGGCCGACAAGGTGGTGGAGCAACGTCAGGCGACGGCCGCGGCGGCGCATTAGCCGCGTTGCGAGGCCTTCATACCGTATTTACCATGCGCTTTTCGCGCCGCGCCTTAACCTGCGCGCACTTGCGGTTGAATTGGTTCAGTGGCATATCGACGCCGTCCCGATGGGCCGGCGCTGAAGCGCGCGCGGCGATTGGACCGCGCGGCGGCCGGGACGGCGCGAGGCGCGCGCCCGAGGAGGCGCCGACGGGGTCCCGGAAGCTTGAACACGGATACGAACTTCCCCCTGGAGGAAGACGGGCCGGAGAGTTTCTGGCGCGACATCATCCTCACCCGCGACGAATGCACCTCCTTGAAGGTGCAGCGGCTGCACGACTATTGGCAGCAGGTTCGGCGTGGGCGCAGCATGCCGGCGCGGCGCGACATCGACGCCACCGACATCTGGTCGCTCCTGCCGAACATCCATGTGAGCGAATGGCACGCGGATCCCGACCGCGTGCGATATCGCCTCGCCGGCACCGAGATCGTGGCCTCGATCGGCCGCGAGATCAGTGGCCGCTGGCTCACCGATTTCCATACCGATCCCCATGACCTGGCCGAGACCATGTCGCTCTATCGTCAGGTCATCGCGCAACGCGCACCTGTCATCGGCCGCACGCTCGGCAGCATGCAACGGCTCGGCATCGCCTCCTTCGAATGGATCATCTGCCCGCTGTCCGAAGATGATCGCGCCGTAACTCACTTCATCGGCCTCGAGGATTACGTGTCCAACAAGCGCTATCTGGGTGCCGGAAGTTGAGTTGAACGCGGTGAGCCGCCAGTATTGGTCTCAATGGTTCCCCTCATTTTGGGTATAGTTGCGCCGAGATTTCGCGGTTTGCAGGGTGACGACAGCTCCTTGTGGAGCATCTTGTGGAAAATGTTGAAGTCTCAGGGCTTTGAACTCACCCTCGGGTGTTGATTGCCCTTCACGCGCCGCCAAATGGCGCGGTTGAGACATTCCGCCACTTGCAGCGAGTCGGCTTTCCGGTGTCATATCACGATAGTGATGTGAAAGGCTGCGCGTTGTCCCCAGAGCAAGGCCTAAGGAGCAGTTCGATTTCCAGGCGGCTTCCCGATCTCGCAGTGGACCGTTCGTTCGGCAATGACCTCATCATTTCGCCGAGCGAATGCACATCCGCGCGCGTTCGCGACCTCTACGAATACTGGGTGAAGATCCGCGGCGATCGCCTGATGCCGCGCCGCCAGGACATCGATCCCGTCGACATCTGGCCATTGCTTCCTTACCTGCACCTGAGCGAGTGGCACACCAATCCGGACGGCGTGTTCTTTCGCATCGCCGGCACCGAGCTGGTCGCCACCGCGGCCCAGGAATTCCGCGGCCGCTGGCTGCGCGAGATCACGCCCAATCCGCCGGATCTCGAGCAGGTGATGAACCTCTATTATCGCGTCATCGCGACCCGCGTGCCGATCTTCGGCCGCACCGACGGCAGCGAGCTTCGGCTCGGCGTCGAGTTCTTCGAATGGGTGCTCTGCCCGCTTTCCGACGACGGCAAGACGGTGACGCATTTCATCGGCCTCGAGGACTACGTCTCGACCCGCCGCTATCTCGGTGGCTACGCCCAGTAGGCACCAGGCAGTAACCGCGTCAGTTCAGCCACTTCTTCCGTTTCAAGCTCGACAGGAACTTCAGCATCCGCGCGCCCGGCGTGTAGTTGGGCTTGTTCGCGGCGAACTCCAGCCCCGGCACGCAGACGAAGACGAACGAGAAATCGTCCATCTCCGACGGCAGGTCGACCACGATCGCCTGGTGCAGATCCACGGCTTTGAGCTTGCCCAGCATGTCGTCCAGCATCGCCTCCATCGTCGCCGGCGGGCGGGCGAGCGGGATCTCCTGGAAGGCGAGGGCGGGCTTCATCTTCGCCATCGCCTCGAAGGCGATCATGTTGCTGCGGTCGGTGGTGGCGATGTCGTTGCGATAGCGCTCCCAGGTCACGTCGTCGCGCACCCCGGAGATATGCGTGAGGCGGCTCTGGATCGCCTCGGTGATGGCGCGCGACAGCGAGACCGTGGCGACCGGGTGGCAGCCATAGCCGGAGGCGCGCTGCGGATAGTAGGTGGCATTGCCGCGGTCGGCGATGGTGCAGGCGAACACCGGCACGTCGATGTCATAGGTGCAGTACCAGACCCAGACATCGAGATTGGCCTTGCGGCAGATCTCGATCTGCTGCCGGCAGATCGGGTCCTCGATGGTCTCGAGCTTCACCATCCGCGCCTTGGGATCGCCGGCCAGGCTCTGCTCGATCTGCCAGAGACAGCTCTGGTCCCGCTCGATCACCTCACAGAGTCCATGCACGACCGCCTCGGTCCGGGTGTTGCCGGAGGCGAGGCCGTTCGACGAGGAGAGGAAGATCGGCTGGCGCCCGCGCTTCATGCGGAAGTCGAGGTCGAGCAATTCCTTCGGCAGGTATTTCGCCGCGCCAGTGAAGAGATCGCGGCCTTCGACCCAGGCGACCTTGGTCGCGTTGGTGATCGGCGCATCGGAGCGCAAGGAGAGGGCGGCGGGGGAGGCGAAGCGGTGGTCCTCGAAAGCCTCGCCGAGCGAGACCTCGGGACCGGTGGCGTCCCAGTGCTCGGCATGGTGCATCTCGATGCTTTCCATGACGGCGGAAATATAGGCAAGGGTGTCGCTGATGCCCTTGCCCTGGGAGACCGTCAGCGACCGGGCCATCGGCCGGACCGCCATCCAAACCGGGACGCCGAGCACATCCAGGCCGGTGACGCTCGCCACCCGGGTAATCCCGTATTCCGAAATCCGCGGCTTGATCCGCGCGAAGGTATCCTCGGCGGAACGGGCACGTACCGTTCCGCCGAGGTCAACCGTGGACTCGGTCACAGCAACGCGTCGATCGCTTAGTTGCGGATCGCCGCGCGCTCGTCGTCATGGCGCGCGAACACGGCAACCGCCGCACGCTCGTCATCGTCGCGGGCGAAGACGGAGACCGCCGCGCGCTCGTCGTCGTCACGGGCGAAGACGGAGACCGCCGCGCGCTCGTCGTCGTCACGGGCGAACACGGAAACCGCCGCGCGCTCGTCGTCGTCACGGGCGAACACGGCCACCGCCGCGCGCTCGTCGTCGTCGCGGGCGA